>JBJKRS010000164.1:0-8802 GCA_046704525.1 Thermoplasmataceae archaeon | reverse complement strand
TTATTAATCTTTCATCGACTTCGCGGCTGGAAGCTGCAGTGACATACCCTCCCTTGCCCTTTATTTCGGCGTCTTTCCCAGCGATTTCAGCCATAACGGATCTGGTATCGAACTTTCCTTTTGTAATCAGCATATAAGTGAAAATTCCTTCATTTTCCTTATTCTTGACTACACAGGCAGAGAAGTCCCTTGAAAAGAGCGCGGTAGCGAGAAGCTTCATTCCAGCATTGTTCAGCCCGGTTGACATGAAGGCAACCTTCCCCCAGGGATATTCAAGTACCGTGGCATTCTGGATGGCTTTGTTTACTGACACCTTAAGCGCCTCTTCCATCTCCCTCCTGAGGTCTATGTTGTCTCTCACCAGGGTAGCTACCCTGTCCGGGATTTCGTTCATCTCTGCTGGAACTGATGCCTGTACCCTCTTCATGTAAGATTGCATCTCCTGCACGTGAACCAGGGCGGCATCTCCCGCTGTGAACGTTACTCTCTGGATGCCTTCCTGGATGCTCTCCGTGCCTGCAACCTTCAGGAACCCCAGCTCACCGGTAGTTGAGACATGAGTTCCTCCGCAGCCTTCAACATCAACTCCCTCGATTTCCACGACACGCAGCTTAGGGGACAGAGGCACTCCTCCCTGGAAGAGGGTAAAACCGTACTTTTCTATGGCTTTGTTCCAGTCTATGTTTTTGACCCTCACCGGCCTGCTTTGTCGAATGTAGTCCAGACACCTGGCCTCAATTCGTGAGATTTCTTCGTCAGTGATTCTCCTGTAATGGGTAATATCTATGCGGGAAGTTTCCACACCCTTCTGGACCCCAAACTGCCATACGTGGGGACCGAGAATTTCCTTCATGACTCCGAGGATAAGGTGAGTTGCGGTGTGGTGCACCATGAGCCTGTTCCTTCTAAACCTGTCGATATGGCCCATTATCCTGGATCCTTCAGGTATGTTTCCTTCAATCCAGTGCACGATAGTACTGCCAAATTTCTCCACCTTCTTCACTTCAACTTTTTTGGCCCTGTAGACGAAGTGGCCGAGGTCCGTCGGCTGGCCCCCGCCTTCCGGGTAGAAGGCTGTCTGGTTCGTTATTATGAATCCGTCTCCGGAATGCATAACAATAGCGTTGAAGTCGGAGATGCTCACGTCATCGTAGTAGAGCGGACGAGTCACAATTTCAGGAAACTTCCTCTGTTCCTTTTTCCTCGGTTGAGCTGCATCATGGAGTGATACAACGTGGCTGTGAAAATCATCCGGCACGGTGATGCCTTTGCCTGTAGTGTTCTTTACGATGCCTGCCACGAAATCTGGGTGAAGCCCGTAGGAGTCGTACAGCTTTGTGAGATCCTCATGCCCAATCTCTTTCTGCTTTGAGACAAGGCGCTCAACTATCCCCTTTCCTTTTTTCAGCGTCTCCTTGAATTTCAGCGCCTCCTCTTCAAGCATTTTCTCAGCAAAATCCCGCGGATAGTTGCTGATTATGTTCTTCAGGCTTTCCCAGTGCATCTGGATCAGTCCCGAAATTGTGCCTTTGTAGTTTATCAGCTCTATGTTCCTCAAGGAGCGCCTTATCAGCAGCCGCTCCAGATATCCTGCCTTAATGTTGGATGGTATCACGTAGTCTGAAAACATCAGGAGAAGTGTCCTGGCGTGGTCCGCGATAATAAATGCAGACCTGAGTGTGTGGAATTCACTTACAAACTCCTCCTTCGTCATCTTGGAGCCAAGCGACTGGATTTGTGGCAGTATCAGGTCTATTACCTCGGATTCCGGCTTCCCCTCATAACGGACGAAGTTCTGGACCACAACCTCCAGGACCCTGTGGTCGATGAGGTTTGCGTCTGAGTTTTCTATGACGTGTTTCACGATGCCCGGATAAATTGCCTCATATACCGTCGAGGAACCCTGTGATAACCATGTAAGCCGCTCCAGACCGTAACCTGTATCAACTATCTGCATGTCCATTGGGGAATATAGCAGGCCATCAATCTCCGTATCCCCCTCTGGATCTATGCTCATGTCCATGAAGACCAGTGTCGCCACCTCAAGCCCGTTGACTAGTACCTCGAATGCGTTCCCTCCGTTTCCTCCGCCTGACCAAGGTTTCTCCTTGTAGCTTATCAGGTTCTGTGCTACCCCCAGTGTTTCAGTCAGGAATCGGTTGCAGTAATCTACGGTCTCCTCTTTCCAGTATATCTTCTGTCTGGGGTAGTTGAAGGAGTCATGGCAGAGCATCTCGAATGTGGTCAAGTGCCTGCCGGTGGTACCAACCAGGTCCACGTCCACCATCCTGATGCTGGGCTGGGACATCACTATCGGGTTTGCAGGCGGTTTTACAACACCAGAAGTCACCTGAGGCTGGAAGTCATATATTGAAGCATTGACGAGGAGAACGTCATCCCTCCACCTGGGCACAACCGGATAAGGCTTGAGGAAAGTGTGTGTATCCTTGAAGAACCCTATAAATTCGTCCCTCATTTCGTCGAGGGTGTATTTCTTCTTCACTGGCGAGTTTTGTATGAACGAATACTGGTCGCAGGGAGGATCGCCACAGGTCTTCCTGGCCTGATCTGTTGTCCAGAAGTACAGGTCGCAGTTTGTGCATTTCCGCCTTTGGAATCCTTTTTCCCGAAAGAAATCCAGTTCCAGTGGATTACCCCGACCTGCCATCATTCTGCGCCCCCATGGTAATGTGCGCATGTAGCACAAAACTTTGGTTTCATTGCTGTGAAACGAGACATGACGTTACCGGAACCTGAATCGTGAAGCGTTAATAAATACGCTCCGAAGAGCATCTGGTGGATTCACCTCCTCAGCAGAATGAGGTAATGTGATTTGTGGTATGGCTTGAGATTTATAACATCCCTGACTTTGAAGCTTGTTATCTGGGAAAGCGAGTCGCTGAGGATCTGTTTCTCCGGTGTGCGAGACGAAATCGCCCTTGTTTTCAGCACAAAAATCCCGTCCCTTGCGGTATTAAATCTTTCCGCATTTAGATTGAAGATCTGTGCCTGGTTTCTCTGGGAAATGTCCTGGTAGATCGTATCTATTGAATCAGGAAAGAATGCATACCTTTCCACGTGGTTGGCATCCTCAAGCACCGGATATATGTTCTTCCTTGCCTCCGCAAGCTTCAACAGTTTCGCAAAGGACTCGTACGAGGACTCGACAGCAAATATTCTGCCTTCACTGCAGAGATCGGAAACGTGGCTCACAGTTGTTCCAGTTGATGCACCCAAATAGAGCACATTTGAGCCGCTGCTGAAAGGGATATCTTCCAACCCGTTCAGAATGGCCGCTGCAAGTTTGCTTCGCCTTGGGTCCCAGTACCTGAGGTACTCACCCTTTCTTCTTGCAACTTTCTCGCCGTAAACACTCTGAGGGTATTCAGAGAGTGTGAAGCAGCTTTTCCTCTGCATTACAAGCCTTTCATTGTTAAGGGGCATCTTACTGACCGTGATGTGATTCATTCTCACCTTAATAATCTGGTCGAGGATTTACAATAGCTGTAAGTACCGTCAAACTTTTAAATCCCGTTTGTAATTTTCACATCGATATTTATGGAGTGTGAAATGTGTGGAAGAAAGATCACGAGGGCCAACAAAGTCCGGATTGATCACGCTATTCTCAACGTTTGCGATGCTTGTGCCAAGTTCGGCACACCTATAGACCCGTCTCACGGTTACGACAAGCTGAAACCCGGTACTTCAGGAGACCTCACGGTCACAATACCCGAGAAGAAGCCGGCAAGAATAGCAACTTCCAGGCCAAGACCAAAGCCACCTCCGAAGAGACGCCAGAACATCGAAGAACTGGACATCGTCCCGGAGTATGCGGATCTCATCAAGTCAGCCAGGTCCAAGCTGTCGTGGACACAGGAGGACCTTGCAAAGAAGATCCTGGAGAGGAAGAACGTCCTTTCCAACATAGAGAGAGGTGAGCTGCTTCCGGACATTAAAACAGCAAGAAAGCTGGAAAAAGCGCTCGGGATTAAGCTTGTGGAGAGCCAGTAAGAGATCCTGCTTATTCGAAGATGGTAAAAAGCGTTCCAATTTCGTATCGCGTAACCCCCATGCTGCGAGATTGTTACCTTTTATCATGGGTCCTTGGAACTTCGGATTCCGGTAGCGTTTTCAACTTTTATCGGGAAGCCGAAATACGAAGTATTGAGAGTGCCAAGCTAAAAAAACCTTAAATAACTTGGTTTTTTAAGTTACATCAGGTAGACAATTTGAAGATCGAAGTGGGTCAGAGATTTGATTTTGAGGTCGACCGGGAAGATGTGGAAGAGACAGACGAAGGTTCTATAATAGCAACCTGGTATCACATGGGCGCTCCTATTTACGTGGAGCTCATGGTTAACAAGAGCCTCGTAAGGGAGATTCGCAAAATCTTCAAGGACAATTCAAGAAAGACAGCGCTTATTTCCATAACAAGAGTGTCAAAGTCAAGGTATGTGGTGGAGCCTACGGTAGTGCTCCTGAACAAGCAGGGAAGCGGGATCACAACAGTCAAGTGAGCTCCTTCACGAGCCTCATGAGCGATGGGGCGAAATTTTTACGAATTTCCAACAGAAAACCCTTAAATAGTAGGATTTTGTATGATCATTTGGTCACCAATGGCACGAAAGAAAGTGTTTGATCTTATAGACCTTGATGACACAGCCAGCTTTGACGAACTCGAGAGAGATGTTTTCGGAGAAGGTGAAATAGAAAGGAAAGAATATTCAGGGAACAATTCTCGTCCTATCTCTAGGAAATAGGGTAGCCTCCCTGATGTTGGGCAGGTTGCAGAGGATCGTCGTGAGCCTTTCCAGTCCTATTGCCCAACCTGCGTGAGGGGGCATCCCGTATTTGAAAGCCTTTACGTAATAGTCGAACTGGGAAGGGTCCAGGCCTTTCTCCCTAAATCTTTTTTCAAGAAGTTCCGGTTCGTGTACCCTCTGTGCCCCCGATGTTATCTCCATCTCGTTGAACTGCAGGTCGAAAGAATTTGTCAGGGAAGGGTTGTCCTTTTTTGTCATTGTATAGAAGGGGCGAAGGTCGGCCGGCCAGTCTGTAATGAAATAGAACCCGTTGAATTTCTTCCCTATTACCTTCAGCTGGTCGGGTGAAAAATCCTCGCCGAAGTCCAGATGAAGGCCCGCGTCTCCAACTATCTTCCTGCACTCTTCGTACGTTACCCGGGGGAACGGTGTCTTAACGGATTCGATGTGCAAGCCCGCCTTCTCGAGCTGCTCCTTGTGTCTCGCCTTAACAGTCTCCACCCCGTTTCTTATTGCATTCTCAAGGTAACTCATCGCATCGTGGTGATCCGCAAAGCTCACCTCTATGTCTATGGACGTGAACTCGTTAAGGTGCCTTGTGGTGTTGTGCTGCTCAGCCCTGAAGGCTGGCCCAACTTCGAACACCTTGTCAAGACCGCAGGACATTAGAATTTCCTTGTAAAGCTGCGGGGACTGGTTGAGATATGCGTCCTTCTCAAAGTATTTTACGCTGAACAGGTCTGCACCACCTTCAGTTGCAGATGCTACGATTTTTGGAGTGTGGACTTCGACGAATCCGAGGCCGTTGAAGTACTCGCGTATTCCCCACAGCAATGTGCTTTCCACGCGGAACACAATTGCCTTCTCGGGTTTCCTTACGTCAATGAACCTGTTGTTGAGCCTTGTGTCGAAATCTGCTTCAACAGGGTCGTCAACGCCCAGGGGAAGGGGGGCAAGTGATTCGTTCAGAAGCGTTATCTCTTCTGCCAGAACGTCGATCCCCAGTTTTGAATTGGAGTTCATGTCTCTTTTGCCCTTTACATAGACCACCGATTCCCTGTTCAGTTCAGATATGTCCTTTTCGTTGCTGAGAGTCCCTCTCTTTACTGTGACCTGGGCTAGTCCCGTGCTGTCCCTTACAGTCAGGAATATAACGTTCTTGAGCGCCCTTACATCCTGCACCCATGCGGCAAGCTTTACCTCGCCTTCCTGATTGCCGGAGACTACGTCTCCTATGAGGTTCCTCTCCATGCCTGCGAAAAGTCATCCTGCTTTATAAATAATGTCCGATCGACCGAAAGAATGTTTCAGGAAATACAACGCCTGCAGCCAATTTACTTCTGAACGAAAGCGGTGTCACTGCAATACTGCAGCAGCAGAGTTGGGTGAAAGGTTTTTAATTTGGGTTCTGTTTAATAATTGTGCGCGTGAGGTTTGCATACCTTCCACTGGCGGCCCTTCTTTTCATTCTCCTAGCCTCAGCTATTCCAGCCCACGGTCAATCCCAGAACGTTGTTGTGATCAATCTCAACGAGGGAATAGATCCTGGATCCGCACAATTCATTAGCGGAACACTTGGGGCTTTGGACAATAGCACTACCAGGGCAGTCGTAATAGACATGAATACTCCGGGAGGGCTCCTCAGCAGCATGCTTGAAATGATCAAAGCCATAAACCAGACTGAAGCAAGGGGCATCCCCGTATACACTTACATACCGACTGACAGCAATGGGGCTTCAGCAGGGTCCTATGTGGCGATGGCAACTGATGCCATAGGCATGGGAAACGGCTCTTACATCGGCCCTTCCACGCCCATAGTTGTTGGAGGAACATCACTCCAGCAGCAGCATACCCAGGCTGCCATGCAGGCGCTGATGGTCAGCATGGCCAAGGCGCACAACAGGAATGTCACGGCAGCCATTTCAATGGTTGCTAACAACACAGCATATGATGCAAAGACAGCTGTTCAGATAGGCATCGCCAACACATTGTCCGATTCCCTTTCTGGTTTCCTTAAGCAGGAGAATCTTTCAGGGTACAGCCAGGTTTCAGAATATCCGTCTGTCTATGACAACTTCATCAGTTTCCTCAGCAACTCCTTTGTTGACGGGATACTGATACTTCTGGGCGCCATAGCCATCATAGCGGATTTTTTCCATGGGACAGTTGTGCTTTCGGTGGCGGGAGTCACTCTTCTCTTTCTTGGATTCCTCGGCGCCGAAATCATCAGTGCATCAATAGTGGGGATCATACTGCTCATACTGGGAGTTGCGCTAATTTTTATAGAAGTAAAAACTGGTCATGGCGTGGCTCTCCTCTCAGGGGTCGCAGTAGGTCTAGTCGGAACATTCCTTCTTGCTGCGCCATACTCGTCAAGCAACCCCGGTTATTCACCCTCACCGTATGGCCCTGTTGACTATTTCTTCGCTGCCATGGTTTTTCTCCTTGCAGTGATTGTAGCGCTCCTCATCAGGTATGTCCTGAGGTCACTGAAGAAGAAGAGATATACAGGTGCAGAAAGCATGCTTGACCAGAAGGGAGTGGTGAAGCGAGCCCTGGCGCCGAAGGGATGGGTATCAATAGAAGGCGTAATGTGGAGGGCTGAAAGCGACGACGGCCTCACCATAAAGGAGAACGAGAGCGTTACGGTTTCCGGCATTGAAGGTTTGACCCTTCGTGTGAGAAGAGTCTGACAGCCGGTTTCCGCTCATCTTTATAAGGTACAGAAAAATCAGCAGTGATGACTAGGTTTATCCTGGGTTTTGACGTCGGCGGTACAAAAATATCCGCTGTCGTCGGTGACGAGGAGGGCCGCATTTTATCACGGGTAAGAAAGCCGACAATAAGGCATCTTGGAAAAAGGAGGCTGACTGAGCAACTTCAGTACATGGGGAGGGAGGCGCTCAACAAGGCTGAAGTCGAGAAACCCGACCTGATCGGAGTTATTTTCGCGGGGCTTGTGGATTCTGGAAAGGGACGGGTCATTTCCTCGCCGAACATACTTGGCCTGAACAACTTCTCCATTGTCCAGCCGCTTGAGGAATATTTTAACGCGCCAGCAACTCTTGAGAACGACGCCACGGCTGCAACGATTGCAGAGGCACTCTTCGGCTCCGGCAGGGGAGTTGACAACTTCGTCTACATAACGCTAAGCACCGGCATAGGAGGCGGGGCTTTCATAAATGGAAAGCTGTACAAGGGCACCCATGGCCTCGCAGGCGAGATGGGGCACATGGTGATCATGTCCAACGGCCCCACGTGTGGCTGTGGACGGAAGGGATGCCTTGAAGCAATCGCTGGCGGCAGGGGCATAGCAAGAAGGGTGGCCGAGAACATAAGCGCAGTGAAGGATTCGGAAATACTGTCAAAGGTCCGGCCAAACGAGATGGATGCATCAAAGGTGTTCCAGGCAAAGAAGAAAGGCGACATGTTTGCGCAGCTCATGATTGAAGAGACAATCTACTACCTGGCCGTGGGACTTGTAAACATAATCGCGATCCTCGACCCTGAAGTGGTCATCATCGGGGGAGGGATATCCAAGGCAGGCAGCCAGCTTTTCAGCCCTCTCAATGCAGCAATAAGGGAAGAGTTCAAGAGCATGAGAAGGCCCTTCAAGATCGTGAAAGGCCTGCAGGAGGGATCAGACCTTGCAGCAATATCAGTTCCACTTTACAAGGAAATAGACAGGAAGGCGTGAGACAGCGTTCAGGATGCGAGCACATTCTGGGTCTCGTAAAGCTTGTAAAAGAGGCCCTTGTGTGAGAGAAGCTCGTTGAATTCCCCTTCCTCCTCTATCTTGCCGTGGTCCAGAACCACTATCTTGTCAGCAAATGAGATAGTAGAGAGCCTGTGTGCTATGACTATCACAGTCCTTCCGTCCAGGAATCTGGTCAGAGCATCCTGGATCTTTCGTTCCGTATAGAGGTCAAGCTGGGAAGTCGCCTCGTCCATAATTATCAGCTGGGGTTCTCTGATGATTGCCCTGACTATGGATATGGCCTGCTTCTGCCCTTCTGAGAGCCCGTTCCCCCTCTCCCCA
>JBJKRS010000163.1:0-13748 GCA_046704525.1 Thermoplasmataceae archaeon | reverse complement strand
AGCGGATGGATGAAAGGCATATTTCAAGAGAGTTGATAGAAGATGTTCTGGGAAATCCAGATGACGTTAAAAATCAATCCAGCCAGATAAAAGCAGCGAAAATTGTAAATGGAAAAGTCATCGTCGTAATATACAGAGAAACGGATGGTATTAAATTCATTATTACTGCATTTTCCTCTTCTAAAACTGAAAAGTACGTTGGAAAAACCTGAAACCCCGTACTGTCTGATAATTTAATAGGGTGCATATAACCTGTTTTCCTAATATTGATTTGATTGTGTTTCTTAGCGATCTTTAGAAAATTCGCGATAATGGAGGCCCACGGATTATCTCTACGAAGGTGTTAATTAACAAAGTGCGCTTTAACTGAAAATAGAGGTACACTCAGCCCCATCTGTTCTATATTCTGATTCGTACATTGATACCAATTCCGTCATTTTTCCACTCCCCTGAAATATGTCCCCGAGACGGGAACTAACCACCTCCGCAACTTCGTACTGAGAAACGTGCGTGTAGCGCTGTGTTGTTCTTAGAGACCTGTGGCCAAGATGGATTTGGACCATGCGAATGTAGAGTGGTTTTGCTCCGCGATACCCTTTTAGAAGAGATGTGGCGAACCAGTGCCTTGCTGCGTGCCAGTGGAATTTTTTGATGCCTGTGAAAGCCCCGATCCTTTTGGCTATTTTTCTGATGTAGTCGTAGGTCATTCTTCCTGTTGGTGTAGTGAACAAAAAAGTTCCCGGTCGGTGTTGTTATGGTAAAATACCAATGTCCTAATGTATATCATTCAACCTTTACCAGACAAGCTTCACAAGTGGTGATGCTTCCGTCAGTATGATGAAAGTCTCCTAGAACCAGTGATTGTAATGCATTAACAAGTATTCTGGACAATTTCTTTTAAGGAATCAACTATCGTTATTCTCATTTCATTAGACTCAAGCTCCAGGACAGATTGTTACCCGATTCTAGTCACATTTCCCACCAGAACGCTTGCAGTTTCATTGACTTTTACCTCGTAGCTTCCAGTTAACTTCGTGGAATTGCCTTTGAAGTGATAAGGACCCGCTTCAATTATGGAGGTGAAGCCCAAGGAGAAACCAATTGTGAAATTGTATGTAGGAGGGAGCTGTTGGCTCGAGTTGTACTGACCGCTGATTAGGTAATAGTTCACGTCATTCACTGGAAAAGCCCCCATAGATATATTATTTCCAATGTTGGTTGCTTGAAGCATTGGGAAAAATGGTTGTGGCTCCTCATGAAATGCGCTTCCATTGACATATACAATATTTGAATGCTCAAGACTCACTATGATCGCGTTACAAGGCCAGTTCAAGGTCTCATTCACCATCCCAAGGTACAGGGTTATTATCCGTGGCCCTGGATCCCAGACGGGGTTAGTTACAAAAGACATTATGTATTCGGCATTTGCATAACTGTTCCCCAGTTTGAAAAATATGTCGGGTGTTGAAAGACCATTTGTACTTTTCAAAACAAATTCATTGAAGTTTGAAACTTTGACAGTATTTTTCAAGTAATATGAATCAGGAAGTGTTTTTGACTCATGATATGTGTAAGCGGTGAACGAGATCAAGATGATGGCAGCTGATATGGCTGCCAGGATTACCTTCTTCTGTTTTCTTGTCAACATGTCGATAACGCCTACTTAAGTAACTGCCTCACTATAGACAGATACGCCGTATTCAAGCGAGGTTGTGCCTTTATATAGGTTAAGAGAACCGTTGTCTGCAATCCCGACTGAAGTTGAAAAGATCATGTTAGATATCATTGGGTTAGTTTCAAGTACGTTCAAACTTGAATTAGAGTACTGATTGGCCATCTTTGAAGAAAAGAGGTTAACTACTGCTCCATTGTATACGAACGCTTCGTTGTAGCCGACACATTCCGCTCCAATGCACCCTGGTGGCCAAACTGGGTTGAACCTGGCATTCAGATGATAATACATGTAATTGTTCCCAGTCTGCGGTGCTGGTTGTCCCGTAGGAGCGGTGGCTAGAGCTAGAAAACCC
Organism: Thermoplasmataceae archaeon; assembly: GCA_046704525.1. Lineage (GTDB taxonomy): Archaea > Thermoplasmatota > Thermoplasmata > Thermoplasmatales > Thermoplasmataceae. The sequence continues at coordinate 11,721 of JBJKRS010000163.1, read as the reverse complement.
ATCAACGCAGTAAGGGCAGCTCCAAAAGCAGGGTCGTACAGTGTGGCTATTGAAGTTAACTCGGCTTTTGTAGTATAATCGACATTGTTTCCGTTGTTATCTGTAGCATTTTGCCAATATCTATAATCGAAATTGTTGAATGTCCACTGTGGATCTTTGTTTACTGAGTTTGTGCCCATCGTGAAGTTCTGATAAATCTGGTGCACGTATGAATAATTGCGGTCCCCCTGTTTCGGAATGAAAAAGGATGAGAAGTGGGTCGTAAAGACATGGTTGCCGGATTCCTGCAGGGTGCCTGGTGCGGAGATTGATTCCCCAATTTGGCCTATATATCCCCCACCCCCATTATACAACTTAGTCGTATTGGGTGGAGTTGTATAGGGAAAAAGAGTCGTGCTATAGAAAGGATCATTCACTTCAACCTGTCCGCCATTGTTGGCGGCTAATACTTTGATCTGGCCCCAGTCATACTGAGAAGTGCCTCTTTCCCCGAGTGTCCAGACAAATTTATTGTGTAAGCTAGATCCGACATTCGTCTGGTTCAAGTAAGTTACATGCCCGTTTGTGTAGTTTATGCCTTCTACTGTGACCTCAACGTTTCCTGATCCTGCACTTGTCAGATTGGCCCAAATTGTTGTGGACGGTGGATTGTCATTAACCAGAAGATTCGCTGCAAGTGAGTCCTGACTCATATGAACGGTCAGACCACTAGGGGGACTTGGTGGAGGAGGCGGAGGTGCATCGTTGTCTGGATCTGTATCTCCATCATAATCAGTTGTATCGCCGCCTCCCCCGCCGCATACACCTCCTGGACAGCTCATGGGGGCTGCCGCAGCTTGATCCCTATGACCTACAACAGGTGGTGATTCGCTTATCAAAGGATCAATAGTATAGGTTTCATTGTGAGTTATGTAAACAGGGTTAAACTGCACTGAAAGAGAAGTTGTTTTTCCAATTGTAAGAAAGGAAGATGCGCCATAAATTGAAGCTTCGCTTTGCCAATTGACGCTCAAAAGATCAAAGCTTGCGACCCTGTCGTTACTTGGAAGCAACGTAAAACTTGAGTCTGAAAGAGCGAATCGGGTGGGTTTATGATACCCTGCGGTTGCAGAGCCTCCTGAACTGCCAATAATCTGAAATAATGCCATTACCGTTACCGGGGCATTCCTTAAGTTCTTAATTGCCAGGCTCGCGTCGATGCCGTTGCCGAAAGAATATACATAGGCAACCTGAATGTTTGAATTTTTTTGTATAATTATTGCTGAATTTTGATACTTATTATCGATCCGCTTATAAGATGTAGATGAAAAAGACACATTTTGCATCCCGGTCGAATTCACTTGTTCCAGTGTCCATTTCACTTTGTGCATTTTTGACCCAAAACCGATAAAAGTGTTCACACTGGAGAACTTCACTACTTCATTACCCACTTTGTATATATGAGTAATGGGTGTGTTGAACATGCCATTTTCTGCAATGGCAACGCCCGAGAATAACATAATCAAGTCAGAAACAGCGGAAAAAGAGATTTTTAGAAGTCTGTTCATTCAAATCACATCTGACAGAAATTATACATTATCACTGTATTTAAATATACGTTTTAGATAGAAATCAATTTATACAGTCAGTTCATAAATAAGTTGACTGACGCACGAAATAGATCTGTTTGAAGCAGACGATGAAATATGCGCGTCCTGGGAGATTGGATTTGTGTCAGGGACAAGGAACGAGCGCATGAACAGGAGGTCCGAACAGAGTGAGAATAAGTATAAGAAGAATCCGAAGAGACCTGATGAGGCTTATGAAAAGCTAAAAAACTAGATCACATAAACCCGAATGACACGATCATAGGATTCTTTGATGATGCTGCACCACAGACCTCATCGAACACAGTGAGAATGTGGTCCTTCAGGAAACCCATAATCATAAAGAACACGACAAAGTTCAGGGCGAATACCTTCGGGTTCTACACATTAATGGTCATAGTACGGTATCCGCATACGTGAACTCAAAACCGGAAAGCGTAATTGACTTCCTGCACAGAATCAGAAAAGAGAATTCCCTCAATCACATTCTCATGATCCTGGACAACTTCTCTGCACACAGGGCTGAGAATGTAGCTATAACGGCAGAGATACTCGACATTGAGCTTGTATTCCTACCACCATATTCTCCAAAGCTGAATCCCATCGAATTTATCGGGAAATCAATAAAGAGGATAATATCAAAAACGTTTGTGAAGAATCAGGGCAAGCTCATTGATACCGTGAAGAGTAAGTTCCTTGTACTTGCAAGAAACAAGTCGTTTTGCGGAAACTGGGTGGAAGTCTTTGTCAACTAATAGGGATATTATGTTATGTTGATGACTATAGTTGATTCTTTCAAGGTGTGCAGAAGACAGCGGAAGTCATGAAATATGGTAGTGATAGTAACTGACATGAGGCAAAGGGTTTCCTCCTGCCTGCACCATCCCGATATCAGCGGTAAATATCAACGTGAAGTTGAAGAAGTCCCCCTTTGAAAGAACCTGTATACTAACAAATAATTGATCAACGAAGCCGGCCAGAATGCTGTCAATTCGACCGCAAGAGTACCTGCGAGGAAAAGAACTATTGGAATAATCTGCAGAGCGATTGCCGTCCACCTTATCTTGATGCCAACCAGCGTGAATACTGGTATCAAGATAAGGAAAAATGCCATAATTATATTATACCTAAAGTTTGCAGCTCCATTGCCAGGTTCAACGTAAGAAAACCGATAAGAATAGAACGCCAATATGGTGGCGATTATGGATACAATTGCAATCATATTCCATGCCAGGTTGCTTCTAAAGTGGGATTTCACGGTTTCCTTAACTCCTGTCGATTGCATCTCTTACACCGGAAGTATGTTTTGCGTATACTGCCCATCGTAGTTGTTTGACACAGATTGGTCATAAAGTACGCCTGAGGACCATGTTGCCCAATTACTGCCTGTCCAATTCATGAGGTCGTTGCTTATATAGACATGTCCGCTACCCTGGTTGTTTATTGTAACAACTATGTTTTGGAATGATTTCCAATATAGGAATCCTTGGAATGGCCATTGAGCAAATAGTTCGATTTCATACGATGAGGTGGCAGACGTAGAAGTATGCTGGTAACTATCCGTGATTATGGCTGGATAAGCATATTTCCAGTCTGATGCATGAAGAATATAGTAATTATCGTTGGCTCCACTGGCATAGCTTCCACCCTGTTCACTCCAGGCCACTGCCAACGAAGCAGTAACGTCCCACAAAGGTACTCCGGGCCATACGGTGTGATCCCATTCATGAAGGGTTTCTGTCAAGCACATGAAAATCGTTTGGGTGTCTTTCCATCCATATTGAGAGCTGTCTATCAGCTTCGGAAGGATCGTAATTCACGAATTCGAGGATCTCTGATGCTGAGACTTTCACACCTTCTCTTGCTTCAATATATCTGTCGATCTTCGATTGGATCTGTGAATCCTGTCACGATATCACTCCAATACCTCTAGGAGATCCCCCTATTGTTTGAGGCCCTCGTACGAATTCCGAACGGTTCACTTCAGCAACTATTGCGAGAGATTCTGAAGAGATGCCGAGTTTTCTGGCCCTCCTAACCAGTTTTCTTTCCACATTGATGGGTGCGGATTGATTCGTGCAATCACCCCTGAGAAGTTGAAAATGGTGTGTTGAATTCAGGGCTAAAAGCCCCGCATTCGGGCAGTCCCATTCTGTTCAACTTGATGATAGAACACTTTTTCTGTCCTTGGCAAAGTCTAAATTGTTACTGCAAATGACAGAATCGAATGCAAGAGGGGCCGGACGGCAATGATATCTCGATGGCGGAAAACCTCAGGCCAGTCCTGAAATGGGCCGGTGGAAAGCGATGGATCATTCCCTATTTGGAGCCCATTTGGAATGAGTTCAGGGAATGCAGGCTGGTGGAGCCACTCTGTGGCGGTCTTGCAGTTTCCTTTGGCCTGCGTCCAAGTGCTGCTCTTCTCAATGACGTGAATCCCCACCTGATAAACTTCTACAAGCATGTAAAGAGGGGACTTCGCCCCGAGATAGAGATGGAAAACGACAGTGATACATTTTACAGGAACAGAAAAAGGTTCAACGAGCTCATCCTTACCGGAAAATGGGAAACTTCTGAAGCGGCCCAGCTGTTCTACTATCTCAACAGGACATGTTATAACGGTCTTTGCAGGTTCAATTCTGCTGGCCTCTTCAACGTCCCGTTCGGGAGGTACGGTACAATCAGGTACCTGAGAGATTTCTCTGCGTATGCCAATCTGCTGGACAAGTGGGACTTCAGCAGCAGGGATTTTGAGGAAGTGGAGGTGGTCGACGGGGATTTTGTCTATGTCGACCCCCCCTATGATGCAGAATTCACCCATTACTCCTCGGGAGGATTCACCTGGGGAGATCAGGAAAGAGTGGCAGAATGGGCCTCCAGGCTTGATGTTCCAGTGATTATTTCCAACCAGGCTACCGGTAGAATTATTGATCTGTACGGAAGCCTTGGATTTTCCCTGAAGACTGTGCAGGTGCCGAGATATATCAATAGCTACGGGAAAGGAAGAGGAGCGGTTCAGGAAGTGATCGGTACCATGAATATCTGATCTCTGCCAAGGATCGGTAACCCTGCAAAGACCTGGCAAGAATCAGACAAAATCTCTTTTATCGCATACAGACTGGGCCTCTGTGGCTGGTTTGAAAAACGGGAGCAGGTCTGTAAGCAGAAAGCGTGAAGCAAGCGATGCAGACCTTGTGGAGGAAATGTGCAACTACATCAGGGGCAATGCCACTTCCGGCCTTTCACTGGCTGCATTGGAGGAGAAATTCTCACTGAGCAGGTACACTCTCCACCGCCTGTTCAAGCAGGTCATGGGAATAACACCGAGGAAGTATATGGAGGAGTGCAGGATAAACCTACTGAAAAGGAACCTGCGAGAGGGTGAGGTCATGCCAAACGCTGTTTACAGGACAGGCTACAATTCTCACAGCTGGCTCTACAGTGATGCTTCATCAAAACTTGGAATGCTTCCTTCCACATACCGGAACGGAGGAAAGGGTGCCGTTGTCCAGTACCTCACTGCTGAATGCGACCTGGGCCACCTTCTTGTAGCCCAGACAGAGCATGGCATATGCTCACTGACTATTGCCGACTCCGAGGATGATCTTTTGAAATTCATTCGCCGTGAGTTCCCCAAAGCTGAGATTGTGAGGTCAGAATCTGCCAGGCCCCGGCTTGACTCCGTCATAGACTACTTTCACGGGCAGTTGCTTAATTTGCCCGTTGAAGTAGGAGGAACAAGCTTCCAGAGGAGAGTATGGGCTGCCATCAGAACTATCCCGTATGGTGAGACGAAAACTTACAACGAGATAGCGGAACTCATAGGAAAGCCTACTGCTTACAGGGCGGTTGCAAACGCCTGCGGAGCGAATCCAGTTCCTCTCATTGTCCCATGCCACAGGGTTGTCAGGAAAGATGGGGGGCTCGGCGGATACGGCATGGGCATTGACAGGAAGAAATACCTTCTTGAGATGGAGAAGCGAAACAGGGCAAGTGGTGGAAACTGAGCGCGGGAGATGTTCACCTTATGGAACATGGTGAGCAGCGGCAGAGAACATACGTTCCCCGGCGGAAGTTCAGACCCGCGCTCGGTAATTACACAGTCCTTTTGGTGCTAAGCATCATCTGGGGCCTGGCATTCGTTGCAATAAAGGTTCTCGAATCGCAGCTGGACCCCGTAAACATGACTCTGTTGAGGTGGTTCCTGGCAAGTGCAGGGCTACTGGCAATCGCACCATTTGTGGGAAAACCAAGATCAGCTTTCGAGCGCAAGGATATTCCACGGCTCCTCCTGGTCTCCTTTGCAAACGTTGTGGCTTACCACCTTAGCCTTAACTTCTCAGAGGGCGTGATTTCGGCTGGACTTGCTGTTCTCCTTGTCGCCGTTGGTCCTGTATTCATCATGATACTGTCGGCCATATTCCTCAAGGACAGCGGCGGGCGGAGGGCTGCTTATGCAGTCATTCTCGCTTTCTCAGGTGCCGTGATACTCACTTATGGCAGCGCATCCGGGGGGTTGTATGCAACCGTTCCCGCGATCCTCGAAGCACTGGGGACGGCGCTTTCCTATGCCACGTTTGCCGTATTTTCCAAGCCACTTGTCCAGAAATACGGAGCTCGACCGATAGCGGTATTCACGGGCCTGACGGGAACGGTTATGCTGCTGCCCCTCCTTACAGGAAGCTTTGTTGTGCAGGTATCAGGGCTGAGCCTGTTCGGATGGGGCGCCATGCTCTACCTGTCTGTCCTGAGCACGGTTGTGGGTTACATGCTGTTCTATACGCTCATAGGAAGGAGCAGGGTCACGCGCCTCTCGATACAGCTTTACCTGATTCCGGTAGTCGGCGTGCTTGGAGGCGCCCTCCTGCTTAATGAAGCCGTGACCCCTTACACCGTTCTCGGAGGCGGTGCCATGCTCACAGCCGTGGCCATTGCAACCATGTCAGGAAAACGAAAGAAGGACAGGTTGCAGTGACTACCTTCTGCCGACCTGGGCTGCTATCATCTGCATGAAAGCTTCCAGGTTCCTTGTCTGGAGCCAGACCTGTGCCGGACCCTCAATGTCCACCATGTAGAGGCCTTCACCACCTAGCATTGCCCTCTTGAGCCCGAGGAACCTTATGCTGAATTTTGCCCCTCCATTCAGTGCAACAAAATGCCCATGCTCAATTGAAACTTTTTCCCCTGGAGAGACATCCATCTTGATCATGTCCCCGAAGAATGAGAGCCAGGCCTTCTTTCCCGGAGCTTTCTGAAGTGATATCCAGAACAGGCTGTCATTGGCGAGCAGGGACCTGACGCCAAGTGACTTTGACCCTATTTCCACACCATTCTCAGCAGCCAGAAAGCTGTGGCTATGTGAGAACATGTCGTTTTCAAGGGAAATCTCACCTATCTGGCCCGGAAAACGAGGGGCAACTATTGCCTCACCTGGATCGCTCTCGAAATACAACTGGTCCAGGTACAGGTTGGTCCCCGTGAGGAGCGACCGCTTCAATCCTCCCAGAAGTCCGCCTTTTCTCTGGGACACAAAGTTCACTCCCTTCAGGCTCGTAACAGTCCCGGGCATTGAATAGAATTCCTCACCGCTGCCGAGTTTGGTCTTCAGAACCGAGTAGCCGCCCTGTGGATTCAGGATTTCATACTGCATGCACAGCTTAACCCAGAAGACAGCTTAACCTTATGCACGGTCCGTGCAGAGCCAAATTAAATATGAAATGACGCATAGCAACCTGTTCCTATGAATCCGGTACCCGTACTTCTGGCCAGCGTTTTCATCGTCTTTGCGGGATCCCTGGTTTTCGTAAATGCAATTGAGTATGCAGGAGGTCTGCTGAATCTCTCAAAATCCTTTGTCGGTTCCATAGTGTCACCCTTTTTCACCTCTTTTCCAGAGCTCATAGTTTTCGTCATTGCAATATTCTACGGTAATCACTCTCAGGGCCATGATGTCGCAATAGGAGTGATATTCGGCGAGCCCTTCATCTCCTCATCCCTCTCCTATTCCCTTGTCCTGGGGGCAATCATCGCGTCCATACTTGCCGGGAGGACAAAGAAGAGATCAATGGACGTGGAAAAAGGGCTTGCAACTCCTTATGTTTTCATTTCCATCCTGTACCCGCTGCTCATACTGGCAGGCTACATCACAAGAGCCCTTGATGCAGCACTTGGGGTCGCTCTTCTGGCTGCGTACATGATCTACATTTACACAATGTACAGGAAGGGAACTTCTCTGGAGGAAGAGGAGGTCGAAGAGCCATTTCTTGCAAGGTTTATGAATGACAAGGCTGCTGCTGTGCTGCAGCTTGCAGTCTCAGTGGCGGTGCTTTACTTAGGATCCGAGCTGATGGTAGGGTCCATAACTTCCCTATCCGCCAGCATAGGAATTTCCGCCCTTACGCTTGCAATTATTGTCATCCCCTTTGCAACTGCCATACCTGAAACGCTTACCGCCATGATATGGGGGTACCAGGGGAAGGACACGTTTGCAGTAGCTTCACTTGTGGGGGAGAAGGTCCTCTACACTACCCTCTACCCCGGAATAGCCCTTCTGGCAATACCATGGGCGATCAACAGGAGCGCCGTAATCAGCGTGATAACCGCGGAAGTGATCTCGCTGATCTACATTTTCTACATTAGAAGGGGGAAGTTCCCCCTTTACGCCCTTTCTTTCGGTGTAGTTTTCTTCCTTGTGTACATCTATCTGGTCCTCTGATGAGGCAGGCTAGTCAGACAGCGACATCAGTTCCTCCCTGAACAGGGAGGTGATGTATCCCTTAACCTGAGTGAAGTTGAGTCTTGGTGGCATCGGCCTCTCGTCTCCGTCAACCTTTACGTCCAGAACAGCAGGTCCCTTGACGGACAGGAACTGCTTGATCTTGCCTTCCAGTTCTCCAGGCTCATCCACACCGATTCCGGTCAGTCCTATGCTTTCGGCCAGAGCAGCAAAATCAGGATTCAAGAGGTCGACCCCCCACTCCGGATACCCCATCACTTCCTGCTCGAACTTTATCATTCCAAGCTTGGAATTGTTGAACACGACAATCTTTACATTTCGCCCATATTTTCTTGCCGTGATCAGTTCCATCATTGTCATGGCAAAGCTGCCGTCACCAACAAGGGCGATGACCTGCCTGTCAGTCGCAAATGATGCCCCTACTGCTCCCGGTATCCCCACTCCCATGCTCCCGAGCCATGGTGAGAAGAGATAGGTATGGCCCGTTCCGCTCCTGAAGTTTCTCAGCCCCCACACAGTGACATTTCCTGTGTCCACTACCACAACCGCATCCCTCGCGGCATGCCGGGCAAGGGTTGCGGCAACCCTCTCTGGCTTTATGGGTTTGGCATCATCCTCCTCGATTTTCCTCATGTCAGAAATCCAGTCTTCCTTGAAGCCTGACATTTCCCTGTAGAACTTGTTATCCTTCTCCTTCGGGTTTATTGATTCCAGGAACTTCTCCACCGTGCAGACGTATGGGACGTCAGAGTGAAACCGCTTCCCAATGTTCAGCGGGTCCATATCAACCTGGATTGACTTGACCCCTTTGGGCAGGAACTTGTGGTAAGGGAAGGAGGTCCCAAGGAAAAGAATCAGATCTGTTCTCTTCATTGCTTCCACTGATGATTTCGTGCCCAGGAGGCCCAGGGTACCAACTACCTTGGGGTCCGCATCATCAACTATTCCCTTTCCATTGAGGGCATAAATTATCGGTGCGCCAATTCTCTCGGCCAGCCTGTCCAGTTCTTCAGTCATGCCGAGTGCACCTCTTCCGATGAAGATCAGGGGCTTCCTGCTCTGGTCAATAAGCCTGTCCGCGACGGATGCGTCAATGCTGTAATCTGGAACAGGCATGGGGTCGAAGCTCAACTCTCCCTGGCTCTTTGAATCCATCCTGAGAACATCCACTGGCAGGGCTAAGTGAGATACGCCGCCCTTCACCTTGGATTCCCTGCAGGCCCTCCACACAAGGTACTCAGCGTTGTCGGGATTAGCTATCTGTGCATTGAAGAGTGAAACGTCGTCAAAGAGCTTGTTTATGTTGACCTCCTGGAAGTAGTCATGCCCCTGCAGGTCAGTCTCAACCTGGCCGGTGAGGGCAATGACGGGGGCGTGATCCATTTTTGCCTCATACAATCCGTTGAGCAGGTGGATTGATCCAGGCCCTGATGTGCCCATGCATGCTACAGGTTCATGCGTAAGCTTTGCCTCAAATGCTGCTTCCAGCGCCGCACCCTCTTCATGCCTTACCTGGACGTACTGTAATTTTCCGTTCCTCCTGATTGCATCCATCAGCGGATCGATAGAGTCTCCCGGGATTCCATATATCCTCTTTACCCCCATTTTAACAAGTGTCTCGACAACAACCTCTGCAACACTGGTGCCCATGGTAAACAATAAGGTCACTTGATAGTAAGCAGTTTCGTTCCCGCCTTGTCCCGTGCGATGAGTATTTTTGCTTCCAGGGAACCTAAGGAAGCTTTGAAACGGCACGAAGTCGCGCCAGAACAACATTTTTTTACAGTAAACGGCATAACCACTTCGTATCATGATAATCGTCCCCACTTCTCCCAGCACCGGACTTGCAGCTAAGATAGGAAAAAGGCTTGGTGCAGAGGTTTCGCAGGTTACGGTAAAAAGGTTCCCGGACGGCGAGATGTATGTCCGGATCGAGGCAGGGCTTGAGGGGAAAGACGTCTGTGTTGTTGGAAACACCCGCTCTGACGAGAACATACTTGAAATGATGCTCCTTCTTGATGCAGCCAGAGAAGCTTCTCCGAGGAGGCTGATTGCCGTGGTGCCGTATTTCGGGTACTCAAGGCAGCATAGGGTGTACAGGCCCGGCGAAGCCATTTCTTCCAAGGTTCTGACAAGGGCTATTGCAGACAATGTGGACAAGATATACGCAGTGGACCTGCACGACGAGGAGACTCTGGAGTTTTCCCCGAAGCCTTTTGAGAACATAAGGATCATAAAATCTGTCGCAGCCCATTTCTCCGGACATGGCATAGATTATGTCGTCTCCCCGGACGACGGCGGTGCAGACAGGGCAAACGCTGTTGCAGAAATACTGGGGGTCCAGTCCTTCCACCTTGACAAAGTCCGGCTTGATGACAGGACGGTAAGGATGGAAGTTCCCGACATTGAGATCAAGGGAAAGAAAGTCCTCCTCGTGGATGACATAATCTCCACGGGTGGCACCATCATGAGGTCAGGAACAATCATGAGGGAAAGAGGTGCTGCAAAAGTATACATGTCAGCTGTGCATGGGATATTCACAAACAACTCCGACCAGAAGATCGGGGATATTGCTGACGAGGTAGCTGTAACGGACACAATCGAGTCGGAATGCAGCACAATCACTGTCGCAGATGAAGTGTCGGAAAGGCTGAGGAGGGATGAATAATGGCAGAGGATCTCAGGGAATGTTTTGACCACGGAGTCTTCAGGGGAGAGGGATGCCCGCAGTGCGGAGATAGAGGCAAGCGCCTGATGAACGAGTTCGAGATTGAGGGGCTAGGGCGGATACTAGCGGGGATGCTGCGCCATTTTCCTGAAAATTACGGAGTCAGGCTAAACGACCATGGATGGGTTAAGATATATTCCATCGTGCCGGCAATCAGGGCAAGAAGGAAAAGTTTCGGCTGGCTCACTGCACGGCACATCGAGTCAATGGCCCTCACCGACCCCAAGGAGAGGTACGAGGTCAGCAGAGACCACGAGATCAGGGCAACTTACGGCCACACAATTCCTGTGGAGCTCGATGATCTGCCCACAGATGATGTTCCCGGCATCCTTTACTACCAGACAACCGAAGAGGAGCTTGAATTCATCAGGGAAACGGGGATAAGCCCTTCCGACAAGACGTGGGTGCACTTGTCCAAGACCTACAGGCAGGCTTTCGTGTCAGGGCTGTTCCACGTGGACGACCCGAAGATAGTGGGCATTGACGTGAATAAGCTGGTCGAGTCAGGAACTCAGGTATACCGTTCCACCAGCGATGTCTTCGTGGTAAGGGAGATCCCGCCCGAGTTCATTGTCGACGCGGAAGCGGAGGAAGTTGAGCTTACAGAAGAGGAGAAGCAGGAAATACAGAAAGTGAAGGAAAGGCGTGAAAAAAGGCTGAAGAGGGATCAG
>JBJKRS010000162.1:0-7214 GCA_046704525.1 Thermoplasmataceae archaeon | reverse complement strand
CGGCATATCCGAGAGTAAATTCCTCGTGCACATCACGCATGAAAAGTCTGTAAGCGATATATCTCGGAAGAAACACTTCGTCAAGAAAGTTGCTCTCAGTCGTACTAGAAAAATTTCAGGGCTCATGGTATGCAGGAGATACAAGGTAAGCTTCCTCTTCAGTGGAAACTGCCCCTGCTTTTCCGCCAAGTGCAACTCTTACTGATTCGGCTAATCAAAGCCTCTCCAGGATCATCCCGTTTGCCATGCCTCCCCCTTCGCATATGGCTATCAGCCCGCGATCCTTGCGATCCGCATGAAGTGTGTTAAGCATAGTGGCAACTATCCTTGTCCCCGTCGCTCCAAGCGGATGACCGAGTGCAATTGCTCCACCGTGAGGGTTGAGTTTTTCAGACTGCACGTCGAAGTGCTTCTGCCACGCGAGCACTACTGGGGCAAATGCTTCATTGACCTCGAACACATCTATGTCATCTATTCCAAGAGATGCCTTTGACAGGACTTTCTCTGTCACGGGGATCGGACCTTTCAGCATAGTGATCGGGTCCACGCCGACTGCTCCAAGTGAAGTAATCTCTGCCCTTGGTTCAAGTCCAAGTTCATTCACTGCATTTTCCGAAGCAATAATGGAAGCGCTGGCTCCGTCTGTAATCTGGCTTGAGTTTCCAGCAGTGATCATGTCAAGTCCCTTGAAGGCGGGCCTCAGAGAGGCAAGTTTCTCCAGGGTAGTATTTTTCCTGATGCCCTCGTCAACCTGAACCATCTGGACTTCGCCCTGATCCGGGGACACTTGCACTTCAACCGGATGAATCTCTGATGCAAGGTGCCTTTCCGAATCGGCAGCCCTCATGTGGCTCCTATAGCTAAAGCCGTCCATTTCCTCCCTGGTGATTCCTGATTCTTTTGCGATCATTTCCGCCCCCGCGGCTTGGCTGAACCATTCCTTGTCCAAGCCGTACCTTTCGGCAAGACACTTTGTGATCGGAGATCCTCTGATCTCCAGGTTGGAGAACATTGGCACCCTGGTCATGGATTCAACTCCGCCGGCTACAACAATATCCTGGTTCCCTGACATAACTCCAAATGCGCCGAACTGAACTGATTGCAGGCTTGAACCGCACTGCCTGTCCACAGTCACGCCTGGAACGCTTTCCGGGAATCCGGAGGAAAGCCATGCGTTCCTCGCGATGTTTGCCCCCTGTTCGCCGATCTGGTCGACGCAGCCGATAATGACATCATCCACCTTTCCAGGTGGCACCCCAGTCCTGCTGATTATGTCCTTCAGTACTCCTGAGAGCAGGTCAACTGAATTGATTCCGCTTAAGATGCCGTTCCGCCTTCCCAGCGGGGTTCGGATAGCATCGATTATGTAGGCTTTGCCAATACTTGCCATGTTACTGCACCCTGACGGAATGCCAAATCAATAATAGATTATAACCTTTGATTTCCTATCACAACCATGGTACTGGAGATGGGCTCTAAGGCCCCTGATTTTGAAGGAAAGACAGATGACGGAAGGACTCTCAGGCTGTATGACGAACTCAAGAATGGCCCTGTCGTGCTCTATTTCTACCCAAAGGACGAGACGCCGGGGTGCACAAAAGAGGCATGCACTTTCAGGGACAACTGGGACGACATCAGGGCACTGGGTGCCAGTGTGCTGGGGGTCAGCTCGGATTCAGTGGAAGCGCACAAGTCATTCAAGGAGCACAGGAAACTTCAGTTCACTCTTGTCTCGGATCAGGACGGGGCAATAAGAAGAATGTACGATGCCAAGGGCAGATTGCTGCCGGACAGGACCACTTACATCATAGACACTGATGGCAACATAGTCCACGCGTACAAATCCCAGATGAGCCCTGCAAAGCACGTGGAAGAGGCAATAGAGGCCCTGACTTCGCTTAAAAATTCAAAAGAATGAATGTTGAAATGAAAAAGGGAAAAATTGGGTTTTTTGGTTACGGGTTGATCTTTATTGCTCTTGTCGGGCAGACACTCTCGCAGGCCATGCAGAAGATGCACTCGCTCTCCCTTACAGGGTCGCACTTGTCTGTCCTGTACTTGGCATAGAGATCCTTATCCTTTGAAATGTCCTTGTCGTTTCCGGTGCCCATCTCTCCGGGGTTGAGTTCCCACTCAAAGAGGCTGACCGGGCAGACATCCATGCATGCTCCATCAGCTATGCACGCTTCCCAGTCTATAGCCACATGGCTGCCGTGAATGCCCCACTTTGTAGGGTTCGGGTTCCCGTCTGCGTCCGTTCTCTCGGTTCCCTCTGCCCTTACCTCGTGATCGTGATGCGTTCCGGTGACTGGGTAATTGTCCTGATCGTCCATGAAGTTCTCGTCGATTGGTTTGGGCTTATAGTCCAAGGATTCTAGCTTGACCAAATAATCACCATCTCCCTTATCGGCTGGAAGTTATATAACATTTATCGCACGATACCTTGAAACCATAGGTACCAGAACCAGAAGCAACTTACGTCTATGGCGCCCATCTCCGCCTTAACGGCACACTATCAGGGCGGCAGACTATACAACAGATAGTCCGTCTACTCCTGCTCTGTGCCATGCTCACTGAGATTGTAAATTATCAGGCCACCAAAACCCTACCGAGTTTTTATGAGGGGAGCCTAAAATTTTATTCTATGAGGCGATATAGTTTATATGCCCGGTGCCAAACAGAAGGTATTAGACAGGAAAACCCAGGGGGAATTCATAAGCACATTCATCAGGCAGCTCAAGTTCAAGAGGGAGGATTTCAGGACAATAGGTAGCTTCGGAGGATTCACCTCACTGGTTGATCTGGGCAATTTTGCAGTATCCATAAACACCGATGGTGTCGGTACAAAGACAATGATCGCCGAGGAGGCTCAGCGATGGGACACCCTTGGTGTTGACTGCATAGCAATGAATGTCAATGACGCAATCACTGCGGGTGCTGAGCCCATTGCCCTTGTGGATTATCTGTCCATAAAGGAGCCGAACCAGGAAGTGGCTAGGCAACTCGGGACCGGTTTCAATGTAGGGGCCCAGATGTCAAATCTGACCATTGTTGGCGGAGAGACTGCCATCGTGCCTGACCTGGTGAATTACATAGATGTCTCGGGAACATCTTTCGGCATTGTGCACAAAGACCAGATTGTCAACGGAGAGGAAATTCGCAACGGTGATGTTATATTTGGCCTCCAGAGTAGTGGGCTTCATTCCAATGGCTTTACCACAGTAAGGAACATCGTAAAGAACAGCGGCCTTGAGCTCTCTGAGAAATTCCCGGGTGACAGCAAGAAGGCGGTTGACGTTCTCCTTGAGCCCACTCGCATATATGTCAGGGAGATACTGGACATAATGAACATTGTAAAGATCAAGGGTATGGCCAACATCACCGGAGGCGGGATAAGGAACCTGTCGAGGATGAAGGACATGAAGTACGTGATCGATGAGCCCATTGAGCCTCACAATGTGTTCAAGAAGCTCATGGAAATGGGAGACCTGACATACCAGCAGATGTTTGAGATCTTCAACATGGGGCTTGGGTTCGCAGTTGTCATAGACGAGGAGAGCAGGCTCGATTTCATAAACACCCTGAGGAACAGGGTGCCATTCAAGGAAATTGGCCATGTGGAGGACGGGACAGGCATAAGCGTCCCCAAATACTCTGTGGAATTTGAGGGCTATTTCTGATTCTCCAGTCAGTTATCAACTACTTTTTTCGTATTTTGTAACGATTATCTTAAATGTCAGATTGATCTGTAGCATTCATGAAGATAATAGCAGTCGTAGACGAAGAGAACTACATTACTCCTCTGGAGTATGGAAACTCTATAATGGAAATAGATTCCGAGAGCAAGGAGATAAGGGAATATGAAAACCCAGGATTCGGCGCACCCTTTGGAGGAAAGGAGAGGGCAATGCAGGGAATTCTGGGACTCAAGGCAGACGCCATCATTGTCAAGGAGGGTGTCCTGTGCCCGGGATCATATCACATGTCCCTCGGAAAAATGAAGTACATACCCGTCGAGGAGGAGAGGCTGGATGATGTTATGAAGAAGCTCAACGAGCTTCAGGAAAAGTCGCAGCCCGAACTCGACTTAGCAATGTGGAGAGAGTAATCACACCTTTCCCCTATTTTCACCATTTTTTATCGCACCTGCAATCATGTGGGCCATTCTTATCGGCTCTGGAATATTTCCCCTGATTATTGAGCGTTCTATCGCTTCCACAGCTTCATCCTTGCTGCACCCTGCAACGTTTATGTAGAGCGGACTTCCCGTTTTGAGCACAACCCTCTTGACTTCCGTACTGGTCAGAGTGCTTATCCTCTCAAAGCTATCCGTGAAATACTTCCTTATCGCCTCGGCCATCCTTTCGAGGTCAGGGTCTTTCCTGGTTACACAAATGACCGGCCTGCCAGTCTCGTTACTTATCCTGACTATGTCGCAGACATTGAATCCAGCCACCGTGATGCCGTCAAGCATTATGTAGTCGATCTGGGAGGAAAAATGCGCCTCGAACATGGACAGTACAGTTTCGGTGGAATCAGTCCCGTCAACTGCCACACTGCGGACGGCAAGACCCTCCATGTAGCCGTCAAATCTTGCCATCACTCCTACAAGAGGTGCCCTGCTGTCTGAATCCCTGCTGAATGGTCCATCGTCAATGCCGAAAACCCTCTTGTATCTCTTCAAATTCGAACGCCCTCAGTTACCTGTATTCCGCTACAGCGATACACTTTTTCTTCAAAGTTGATCAGCTGAAGTTCAACTAGCGTCGGGAGAGTCCGCATATTCGTCGACATCGACATTACCTTTGGGAATTCTTTCTTCCAGGAATTTGATCAGTCCGGGCTTCCTCTTTGTGCTGAAATTGAATTTCCTTTTCCCGATATAGAAAGACGCTACTGGGACATAGCTGTAAGCGTAATTTGTTCCATACGGGGAATTGCTGGCATAAGTCGCCCTGGCATCAAGCCCGAAAAATGCGTCCGTGAATTCACTGTAATCCACCCTCCTGGCAGATCTCGCCTTCTTCCAGGTAGCGTATGAGTCAAAGAGTATCGGTTGCCCGGACACGAACCATGCTATCAGAACGGCGATCACAGCCAGAGCGGAAATACTACCGAGAAGGAGACTGCCAGTGCTATAACGTTCAGAAGTCCAGCTGTGTTGAATGTAAGACTGAACGGAAGCAGGGAAAATGAGCTTGGACTGGAAGCAGAGTGTCCCCTGGGCAGTGCAACAAGGGCCGCCATAGAGAGTGCGAACCAGGCAACCATGACGATCGATCTCATCTGGTTTACACCAAGCACATATGAAGGTTCATCCGTGTCCATCAGAAAATATAAATGATATATGTATTAAAGGATTCCTTTCCCTGACCTACATATGACGGATTCAGGCGAAGACTTTCCTCCTTCTCTTTTCTGATCTGGGAATTGCAGGTATCGGTTCTAATGCCCCGAAATGAATAAGGAATACCGGCAGTACAGTCTGGAGGTCGCTCATGGAAGTCGAGGTGATGACGAAAAACATGAGCATCGTGGACAGGAGTGCGACCATGATCCACGTATGATGCCTCTGGTCAAACGCCTGAGTTGGTGATAAACGTTCTGTTTTTGCTAGCAGAGGCTTTTGAACTTCAATGCAGCCCTCTCGCTTTCAAATTCTGCCCACCAGTTTCAGGTGAGTATGCCTGAAAAAATAGTATGACAAAAACGCAAGAACGGCACCGGCAGCAATAAGACTGAGGCCGAACATTTCAATTCTTGCCAGCTGAGCAGTTGTCAAGACAAGAGTAAATTGGGCTATTCCTTGATGCGGTTGTGCATAAGTGACCACGTGGTTCAGAGCGAAGCTTCCCACCAGTAGAGACACGAATGATGAAGCTGCGCACAACACACCCAATGCATTATGCAAGTTCCACATATCTTCCCGTAATATACCTGCCGGACAGATTAGCATTTCTACACTATCTGCATGCGGTTCACCAAGACGAGAAAAATGAGCGCCAGGATGCAGCTTACTTCAATTGACGTGGGCAGTCTTGAATTCTCGGCAGAACCAGTGGATTATTATACCACCAAAAGAGTTACCAAAATCATTATATTAGCGCTGGTTATACCAAGTCTACGCGCCAAATGCACCTTCTTAACACAAGTTAGAGGGGAAGGGTAAGAGGTTTAACGACCGATGACGCCAGCCATGAAAGAAAGTCACAACAAAATGGATTGTGTAAACTGCTAAACTGCTTGGGGAATGGCTTGGTTTGGACGCCGAAGAAGGACGTGCCAAGCTGCGAAATGCCTCGGGGAGGCGCATGGAGCCTTAGATCCGAGGGTGTCCTAATGGGACTTCCTGCTTTATAGCACTCCGAGAGGAGGGGGAACCCGGGGAACTGAAACATCTTAGTACCCGGAGGAAAAGAAATCAACCGAGATGCCGTTAGTAAAGGCGATCGAAAGCGGTAAAGGGCAAACCGAATATTCTTCTGAAAAGTTGAATAGATGTGGAGTTTGGACTTTCTCTAATGCCTCATTGCTGAATTTGAATCTGCTGGAAAGCAGAACCACAGAAGGTGAAAGTCCTGTAGAAGCAAGGCAAAAGGTTACAAGGGAAAGTATCCGGAGTACCGTGCGTCGTATTTCGCGCGGGAATATGGGTGGCACTAACATCCAACCCTAAATACGTTCCAAGTCCGATAGCGAACAAGTACCGTGAGGGAAAGCTGAAAAGTAACCCGAAAGGGTGGTAAAAAGAGCCTGAAACCAAGCAGTGATAAACTTATAGGGCATAAAAGGAGTGAGATCTCTAACAAAGATTGACCAGTGTCCTATTGTCCGTGTTGTAGAACGGGCCAGGGAGTTTTGACGAGTGGCGAGGTTAATCCTTTAAGGAGGAGCCGAAGCGAAAGCAATTACCCGCACAGCAATGGAGGGGTAGCGTAACAAATGCGTTAAGTCACTCGTGGAAGACCCGAATCCGGTCGATCTATACCTGAGCAGGTTGAAGCCCGGCGAAAGCCTGGTGGAGGACCGAACCAGTACTGATGTGCAAATCGTTTGGATGACTTGGGTATAGGGGTCAAAGGCCAATCTAGGCCGGCAATAGCGGGTTCCCCTCGATACTACCCGCAGGTAGACTTCAGCGGAGATTCTCGGCGAGGTAGAGCGACCGATTAGCGGGTTAGCGGACGAAAGCCCGCGCCAGCTTATCAAACTCC
>JBJKRS010000161.1:0-6550 GCA_046704525.1 Thermoplasmataceae archaeon | reverse complement strand
TCGCAATAAGGGAGAAAGGCTGGAGATTGGACAGCTCATATACCGGTTTTCCATCGAATTTCCCTACCTGGGAAAACGTAACATTGTTCGTTGAATTCATGTTGTGTTTCTCTATTAGGCTATACAGGAGCCAGGGGCTCGCCTTGAGCACGTAGCCGGTCTCCGATAGGAAAGTGAAAACGATCAGCTGGTTTTGCCCCTCATTGATTGAGATGGCAATGGAGGAGTTTTCAGGGACAAAAAGAGCAGGATTGACTTCGGCAGTGACTGTAGGACTCTGCACTGCCACAATATAAATGGCTGGGAAGAGAATTATCACGAAGACAATTGCTGTAATCCCTGTGCGCAGAGAGGGCTCCATCAACCTTCCATGGGGGATGTTACTTTAATTGTTTTTGTGGCCGTTATTATACGATGCGAAAGGATTCTCAGCCGGGACCGACATCCATTTCGAGATTTCCGGGATGCTCGGCCAAGAGCCGGGAAACTCCTCGGAATCCGGCTTGCCCCTCTTGTAGAACTGACAGAATACTTATGCTTGAACTGTTGTCTTTGAGGAGAGCTCAATGATGAATCAGAGTGGGACTGTTGCCAACTTCGCAGGCTAGCTGGCTCAGTGAGACTCAAGTTCTTTCTTTGCTTCTTCCATCGCTTCCTTCCACATTGAAGAAACCTTTCCTTTTCCCAGGGACCCTAGGGCACCCAATTCCATCGAGGCCTTCATGCCTAAGGAAGTCTTCCCCTCAGTTTCGTTAAATGTCATAGTGATCCTGCTCCCCTTGCCATCGCCTTCGATGGTGTCAGTTACAAGCTTCCCGCCTTCCACATCAATGGACATGTTGTTAACTGACGCAATTTTCTTCAGCATCACCTTTGCCTCAATCCTGTATTTAACTGCATTTTCGCTTTTCTCCATGACTTCTACGCTTCTGGCCATTTTGGGATGGTACTTTGGCATATCCTCTACCTTGACAAAATGAGACATGACTTTCTCCCTTGGCGCTTCTATTATTTCCGAAAGTTCAAATTCGACAGCCATAATTTAAAAGTCTATGCTGCCTGATAAATTTGGCTGCTTTATCCCTGATCAACTTAGCTCGTACCAAAAACAGATGGTGCCCCTTTGTTCCTGCGGTTTAATGGATGGAATGCATGCCCCCTGTGAAGAATCCTAAAGAAATGATGTGGACAGATGATTTTCTTGTGCTTCGAGCAAAAAGTGATGAGGGAATTGTAATATTCAGATGCCTGGTTCTCTATAAATGCAAGGTGAGGCCGCAGAAGGCGATTCTGTCGTCTCAGGACGACAGAAAAACCTCGTGTATCGCTATTTCGTTTTGCCCTGCAAAGGCCTCTTTGGGAAGTTCGTTTCCAGTGTGCGCTTTCTTGAATGCATCGCTGTTCATCCAGTTCTGGAAGTCTTCCATTGTTTCCCAATGGGTCATGACGATGTACTCGTTTCCCTTTACCGGCCTCATGACTTCGTTGCTCACGAATCCTGGAGTTTCCTTGAGATGGCTTTCTGACTCAGAAAAGACTTTCTCAAACTGCGCCTTGTATTCGTCTTTTATGGGTATTCGATTTTCCACGACGATCATGTCTAGTCAATAGGCATATAGGTCAAAAATGTTCCTTCTGTTGTGTTTGCCCTATTCTCTGACCAGTCTCACTTGACGGCGGGTGCTTCAGTTCTTTTCCTGACGTCCGGTTCGGAATACACTGTATACAATCCAGAGAAGCAGCACCACGGCGCCAAATAGGAGGTATAATGAAATGCCCTCAACCACTGATCTCCCATAGGATCCCGGTCCAGATTGGACACGGTGATTATAAGAAACATTGCAGCGACCGGCCCAAGAACTGAAAAATAAATTCTCTCAACAGTTCTCAGTAATTTGTCCGGGTCATCCGGCACAACTGATCCCCACTAAGATATGCCGTGGTCTGGAAGATAGGCCTTGTTCATTACAGCTCAGTTGACATACAGGCTTAAAGTCTGATCAGCCTGCAATTCAATTTAACGTGTTCCTATCCATGTCACATTAAGTCAAAACTATCCATATTTGCGTGAAAAAAATAAGAGTCTGTGCCTGTGTGAACTACTGGCACAGAAAACTAAACCCATTACTCCTCTCCCGTGGTGGGGTCTATGATGGAAGACACTCTAGTTATGCTTCTCACAGGAAATTCTCCCTTGGTTGAATGCTCCCTTATCCTGGCTTCATCCGGTGCTATGTACACGCAGTAGAACTTGTCCCCTGCTACATAACTCTCGACCCACTGTATTTCGGGGCCCATCTTCCTCAGGACGTTGTTTGATCTGACTGCTATCCCCTTCAGTTCTTCCTGGCTGAGATTTGAGGCGCCCGGTATGTCCCGTTCAATTATGTATTTCGGCATACTGCAACACCTATCCAACCGCTGGTCAGATATATACTTTCAGAGAAGTCCATTCGGATTGTATTGAACCTCACGCCTGATAATGGTGTGAGTTGTGAATACACAAGTCAGGAGGACTGTCACTCATATTACCTAGGATTACTGGAATTCAACATGGGTGGGTTTAAGACATGCAGAGGTATAGTAGGAAAAGTTGGACCGAGCGTACCGCCTGGAAGAATATAGGAAAGTGAATGATTGAAAGACAATGCAGTTAGCGCAAGTATGCAGGATGCAAGACGACTGTTCATTTTGAAGCAGCATCTCCAGGATTTCAAAGTCCCTGGCACCTTTGGCGATAAAGTGACTTCCCTCATAAGGGACATCGGCTACATTCAATGGGACCCTGTTTCAGTTGTGGTGCCCTCTCACCTGATCTCACTTTGGAGCAGGATAGGCAATTTTGATCATAATGAGCTTGACACCCTGATGTGGAAAGACAGGGATGTGTTCCTTCACTGGACGCCCATTGCAATTCTGGCCCTCACTGAAGACTATCCCGCCTTTTATTCTCTCATGAAGAGATACCCCGATTCGCTTGGCAAGTCCTGGCGTTCACATATTGAGCCTGCCCGAAAATTTATTGACAGCCATGAGGAACTGAGGGAAAAAGTGCTGGAAAGACTGAAAGACTCACCTGCCGATATTTCAGCATTCAGAGATCTTGGCAAGAGGGACAAAATCACAGATGGCTGGTCCTCTGGCAACGAAATCACCACCCTCCTTTACCACCTCCACATGATGGGTGAGGTAATGGTATCAGGCCACTCCGGTAACCAGAACACCTGGGCTCTTTCTGATCAATTCCTGCCCAGAGGGGTAGACAAGACTGTGCTTCCAGTGAACCAGGTTGACAAGATTGCTGCAGAAAGGTCCGTGAAAGCGCTTGGCGTTGCCAGGCAATATGATATCAACAGGTACTTTGTCAGGGGGCGTTACAGTAACCTTGGGGAAGCGCTTAGCAGGCTTGAAGAGGATTCCAGAATCATCCGCGTAGAAATTGAAGGAGAGCCGAAGAGGGATGCATATTATGTCCATTCTGACGACGTGAAGCTCCTGGAACGAATAGGTCGTGACAGGTGGCATCCGCGGATTAAGCTCATCTCCCCCTTTGACAACCTGATCACGATCAGGGAAAGGACCAGAAGAATGTTCAGCTTCGATTACACTCTTGAGCAGTTTGTTCCAAAGGAGAAGAGGAAATATGGAACCTATGTGCTGCCCGTCCTGTGGGATGATCGCCTGGTGGGCCGCATAGACGCCAAGCTTGAAAGGGACAGGAAGACCCTGCTCATAAATTCAGTCCACGCAGAAAAAGGATTTGAGGAAAGCTCCGAAATTCCAGAGAGGCTATCCTGTGTTATCAATGAATTTGCCGACTTTCTCGGAGCAAGCACAGTGACCTATGGAAGAAATAAACCACAAGGCTGGGAAAGATATCTGACATGATGCATCGAGAATTATCCGAGCATCAAATTGTCGTTCAGGACCTTGCTCATATCCTATAGTGAACATGATTCAGAAACTGGTGATTGTTTTCCCGTGTGGATCAGCAAAGTTGTCAACAGACCCCTTCTAAGTTACAGCATTATCCTATGTGCCCCAGAACCTTGATCTCTTCAGTCGTTATCAGACCGCCTCTGACCATTTCACTAAGGGCAGGCACCAGTGGGAGTATCTTTTCTCTGGAATCCACTGCATCTACGATCACCGGCATGTCTTCACTTAGGCGCAAAGGGGTGGAAGAATGCAAAATACTCCTCTTCCCGAATCCATAGATACCTTTTGTTACAGTGGCTCCCCAGATCCCTTTTTCCTTTAGAAAGTGAACAACTGCCTTGTAAGCCAGCAGCTTGCCGTAGTGATCTGCCTCTCCCATGTATATTTTTAGCCTGATTGCTTCTTCTTCGATGTCCATCTCAGCTTCCTCCCATCAATGTACCCAGGATGCCGCCTGCATACGCTCCTATTATACACAGCCCAGCGTTTATAATTATGTTTAGTCCTGCGAGAAACAGGTAGGATTCACGCAAGAGGGTAATTGTCTCGAGCCCAAAAGTGGAAAAAGTGGTGAATCCACCAAAGAAGCCGATAAAAATGAGTGCCCTGAGTTCGGGTGTTGAATACCCTGTACCACACTATATGTGAAGAATAATAGAGAAAGCAAGAAACAGCCGCTAAAGTTAACTGCGAATGTGCCCCACGGAAAATCACCGTGTGTGAGAAGACCTGAGACCGCATACCTTGCAACTGCTCCAGCTGCCCCTCCCAGCGCAACCATGGCAACCAATCTTATTTCTGTCAAGTTCATAGGAAATACCTCGTCAAATTTCCCACCAGACCATTATTATGGCCATAAGCAGAAGTCATCAGCCGGGAAAAAGCACATAAGACGGACTTCATCGTCAGTCCCTGCATATTGGCAGAGGTTAAAGAGGATAGACGGAACCTATATTAAACTGACAGTGGAACTTGGGAGCAGCACCCTTATTGATTGATTCTTTTCCCTTAAATCTGTCCAAAAACACCATGAAAGGAAGTTTATCAGAAATGAGTTATGACCGGACTGTGAACATGTTTGAATAGATTATTTATTATCCCAATGAGGGAAAGAAATGAGAAAGATAATTCTTGCAGACCACTTTCATAACGGGTTCCATGAAGTTCTTGAACCAAGCTATTTCATTGTGGAATCGGGAAGAATAATTGAAAGTGGGAAAATATCCGGGCTTGAGGGGAAATATTCCACCTTTGACAGAACCGGTAATATAGAGGATTACAGGGGGTCCTACCTGACGCCTGGCATGATAGATTCACACAACCATTTCACCCTTACTGCGCTGAAAATGGCCTTCCAGGTGGATCTGGGCGAATCCTTGAACTTCTCTGGACTGAAAGAGAAACTGCTTGCAGGAGGTGACACCGGAACCGGGTGGATCCTTGGCTACAACCTGAATGAGTTCACGTTGGAAGAGCAGAAACTGCCGTCAGCAGAAGATCTGGACAGAATCAGCACCCGTATCCCTATGCTTATCACACACTCATCAGAACACTTGGCAATGTGCAATACGAGGGCATTGGAGATAGCAGAGATAGGTGCTTCCACGCTTGATCCATCGGGCTCTGCAATTGAGCGGAATCAGAATGGGGAGCCGACAGGTATACTGCATGAATCTGCAGCAATGGACCTTGTTAAGCGCCTGATACCTGAGCCCTCTCTGGATGATTACATGAATGCCATGGAAGAAGCATCTCTTGAGTTCAGGAAGAGCGGCATAACAGCAGTAAAAGACATTGGGGGAACCGGCAGAGATGTAAACGAGCACAAGAGAATCCTAGCCCTGAATGCTCTTGCCAGAAAGCAAATGCTACACATAAGGGTCGGAGTTTCTATTCCAGTCTACTCCCTGGAGGAACTGGAAAGGAAGGTATTACTTTCCAAGAAAATTGAAGAGGGGGAGCTTTTGAAGTTCACAGGCTTCAAGATGTTTCTTGATGGGAGTGGCCTGAACAGAACCGGGTGGATGAAGGATGAGTGGAGCCTGGACTTTTATGAAACTGATTCGGGCAATTACGGGATGCCACTGTGGGACATTGAAGAATTCAGCAAAGCAGTGAGGAGGATTGCCAGTATTGGCACTACCCTGAGTATACACACAATAGGGGACAGGGCAGTATCGACTGCGATAGACTTGATTGAAGAACTGAGAGTTGAGAAGCACCCTGAAGCAAGGTTCGCACTTGTGCATGCAAATACACCCGACCCCGGAGACATTGAAAGAATGAGCAGGCTCGGGATATCAGTGGAGACTCAGTCCCCCGACATATATTTCCTTGGCCATGCATATATAGCCAATGTAGGCAGGGAGAGGGGGGAGAGGCTGTTTCCCCTGAAAACCATGCTTGAGCGCGGTGTAAATGTATGCAATGGATCCGACAGCCCTGTAATGCGTTACGAGCCTACCTACGGCATTTACGCTTCCATGACAAGAAGAATGAAGTTCAAGCCATTTTTCGCCACAGAATTCATGGATAAGGAAAAACTGACGCTTGAAGAGACCGTGAGAACGTACACCGGTAACTGCTCCAAAACGATGAGGTGGAATGAAGT
>JBJKRS010000160.1:0-10950 GCA_046704525.1 Thermoplasmataceae archaeon | reverse complement strand
CCATTGGATTCCCTGCAGGGGAGACTCTCCACCCTGTGGATATAAGCTTCAGCATGCATAACACATTTCTTTTTCCAGCTCATGGTGCAGGGATGATTTGTATTACCTCTTCATCTGCAGCAAACGTTAGAATGGTCAATAAAACAGGGTTTTTGGGTTAGATGCTATTCAGGAAGGTGCTGGAATGTCAGTTCACGAATGTGTTGACCAGTTTTCCAAGCCCCTGTATCTCGATCTCGACCCTGTCGCCGTCCTTGAGCCATTCTCTTTTCTCCTCAGGCATTCCTGCTATGACCCCCTGCGGTGTGCCGGTTGAGATGACGTCGCCGGGCTTAAGCTTCATGAGCCCGGATATGTAGCTGACAATCTCAGCACAGGAGAATATCATGTCAGAAGTGTTTGAATTCTGCCTTATTTCGCCATTTACCTTGGTCTTCAGCGACAGTCTCTGCGGATCCTGAATCTCGTCGGTTGTAACCAGGAAGGGCCCGTTCGGGTAAAATCCATCGCAGGTCTTGCCTATAAGCCATTGCGGAGTTCTGTACTGCAGGTCCCTCGCGGACACATCATTCCCTATAAAATATCCAAACACATAATCGAGGGCATCATCCACTGCAACATTGTAGGCAGTCTTCCCTATCATAATCCCAAGTTCGCCTTCGTAGTCTATCATCCTGCTGCTTGTCGGGATGCGTATGCTGTCTCCGTTGCTTGCAATGGCGTTGTTGAACTTGCTGAACAGTATGGGATTATCCGGCAATTCATTCCCAAGTTCCCTCACATGTTCCCTGTAATTATGGCCAAGGCACAATATTTTCTCGGGCCTTCCTATTGCTGGTTCAAAGGAGAATTCCCCATATCTCAGTGGTTTGAGCTCTGATGCTCTTTCACACAGGGCATCATCGATCTGTTCAGTAAGAAACGGTTTGGACATAAGCCTGTGCATAGTTACACGCCTGCCATCGGAATCCTTGAGTTTGAGGCTTCCAACCGGTATTATGCCTTCCTCAGTAGCAACTGCAAGCTCACGCTGCCCCCTGACATGCACAGATACGAGTTTCATACCGAGTTATGACTTTTTCAGTATAATATGTTCCTCTATATTGGTACATGGAGGGTTCGACGATCCTCCCAGTTTAACCGCTCGAACGTGACCTTAAATGCGTCCTTTTCCTAATCCATGCCGTGAAGAAGAATGTCCTCGTAACAAGAAACTTTTCAGACAACTGGGTCAAACGCATTGGCCAGAGCCATAACATGACACTTTGGCAAGAGGATTCTGTTGCTGAGAGAAAATGGCTTCTTGAGCACCTACCCGGGGAAGAAGGAGTTCTTGTTATGCTCACGGACCTTGTGGACAAAGAGTTCATCGATGCTGCGCCACAATTAAAAGTGATCAGCACAATGAGCGTTGGATTTGACCACATAGATGTTGAGTATGCAGGGAAAAGAGGAATCATCGTATCAAACACGCCGGATGTTCTAACCGAAGCCACGGCTGATCTTGGCATTGCACTTGTGCTCGCCGCCTCACGGAGATTGGCAGAGGGCGACAGGCTCGTGAGGAGAGGTGGTTGGAAAGGGAGCTGGAACCCGAGATTCATGCTTGGAAAAGACCTGGCTGGGAAGACCCTGGGCATACTAGGAATGGGGCGCATAGGAATGTCCATTGCCAGGAAGGCCCGGGCATTTGGATTGAGCGTCATTTACAACAGCCGCTCTGACAAAGGCCTGGAGGGAACCAGGCATGTTTCGCTGGACGCTCTGCTGGCTGAAAGCGATTTTCTCATTCTTGCTGTGGAACTCAACCGGGAGACAGAAAGGATCATAGACGGTGCAGCACTTGGCAAGATGAAGGAATCCAGCATTCTGGTCAACATTTCAAGAGGTAGAATAGTAGATGAGAGTGCCTTGTTCCTTGCTTTGAAGGAAAAAAGGATTGCAGGAGCTGCCCTTGATGTCTACGAGGAGGAGCCGCTGCCTGCAAACAGCCCGCTTCTCGGTCTTGACAACGTTGTCCTTTCTCCTCACCTTGGGAGTGCAACAATTGAAACAAGGGACAGGATGGCAGAACTTGCAGCCCGGAACTTGCTGGATGCACTTTCCGGGAAAAGGCCAAGATATGTTGTCTGAATATCGGGCCCGGAGATTCATGTTATAAGTCTGAAAGCCCTAGGCCTATGAGATGAAGGAATGAAAAAGCCCTGCGAGGCATGCAATGGCACTGGAAATGTGAAGGATTCCAGTGGCCATATCGACATATGCGAAACCTGTTATGGAATCGGCACTGTTGAAGTGGACCAGGAGCTGACTGCAACAGAAGTGCGACGCTCAAACAGATTTTTCCTTGTTGCTGGGGTGACTGTATTCTTTCTCGGTTTCTACTACATCATCCTCTACGTCGCCATAAATACATACGGCTTCTCATTTTTCCTCACACTGCTGCTCTTTGTAGGGGGGCACGTCGCAATTTTCGGTGGGCTCCTGATGTATGTGGTATTCAGGGCGCTGAAGAGTGGGGAGGATTGACCGCCGTTTAGGAAGATGAACAATGTTAAATTGTGAAAACTGATGTCTTGGTATGTTCACGAGGAAGGGCGACAAAGGGGAAACAGACACATCGACTGGGCAAAGGACTTCTAAGGGAGACCCACTGGTTGATGTGGAAGGCACCTCGGACGAACTCAACTCCTTTCTTGGGTATGCCAGGTCCGTGGTAGAGTGGGATGACATGAGAGGCGACCTTGCGGTCATGCAGGAAGATATATTCACTCTCGGTGAGGACATCCTCGCAGACAGCAAGAAGAGGTCAATATCCGAGGAGAGGGTGAAGTGGCTTGAGGACCGTGTAAACGTATACAGGGCCGAGGTTGGAAAAATCAGGCTATTCGTAGTTCCGGGGGGATCAAGGGAATCCGCTGTCTTGCATGTTGCAAGGACAGTCTCGAGGAGGCTGGAAAGATCAATCGTGGTGGCATCTGGGGTGAAGCATATCAATCCACAGGTGCTCGCGTATGCTAACAGGATATCCTCCCTTCTTTTCATGCAGGCACTGGCCGCCAACAAGCGAAAGGGCGTGGAGGAAGCCATCTGGAGCATCAACAGGGAATCCTGAGCGGCAATTTGAGGCGGAAAGGGGCGAAAAACACATTGCCGAGATAGTACTTTTTAACCAGAATAACAGGGTGAAGTAACATGGGAAGCAGACTTGGCGATTATTTGGAATCAAACCGGAAGAGAGCGGTTCTCTTCTTCATACTCCTTGCCATCTTTGGTTCGTGGCTGAACGCGCAGGGCGGCTGGGTGAAGGATTTCTCATACAACAGATCAGTGACGCTTCCCTTTCTTTTTGCCGAGTACCATACAACTGGATTCGTCTGGTACCTCACAGGCGTTTTTGACGACCTTCTCGGGGTTGCTGCAAACCTGGTGGGCATCTCTGGGTTCAAGAGGCTCATAGGACTGGAGGAACTCAACACTTACAGAAGAAAGTACTTCGTAGTCCCGCTTGCCGCATACCTCATAGGAGATTTTGCCGCCTTCCTGAATTTCAACAGCTATTACATCGGAACAACATCAATATCCAGGTACGGGGAGCTATGGAACATTTACCAGTACTTCATTCTCATTCCTTCCCTGATTCTCATGGACATTCTGCTCCTGATGTACAGCACAAAAAAATATGGGGGGTTCGGATCTAGCCAAGATTCTGCCTGAAGAACTCAAGCGTTCTTGCCCAGGCGTCACGAGCTGCTGCAGCACCGAAAGATGCACGAGTGTCATTGAAGAATGCGTGTTGAGCCCCCTTGTATATGACGTAATCGTATTTCTTTCCCAGACTCTTCATTTTTTCGGAAACTTCAGGAACTGCATCCGAGATCCTGTGATCCTCCCCGCCGTAAAGCCCAAGCAGGGGGGCCGAGACTTCACCAAGTATGGACTCTTCCGGGGCAGTGCCGTAGTAGACTACGCTCCCTGCAACGTTCTTGCTCATAGACATGCGGAATGACAGGGATCCTCCCATACAGTACCCCACTGTACCGACGGATGTTGCCCCATAATCAGAGCGCAGAACTGATACTGCATCTTCAAGTGCCTTTACCATACCTTCCATGTCCCTTCCGGAGAAGATCGAGTCCATGGTCTTGCTCAAGCGTTTTGCCTTGACTTCCGGCTCTTTTTCGATTGCCTTTCTCCTATCGTCCGGATTCATTATGACACTCATGGGTACCCGGTCAAGAAAATCCTTTAATTCAGTTATCCTCCCGGCAGACCGGCTCTCATCCTTCCCGCCGTTGGAGTAGAGATCGGGAGCAGCAGCAATGTAGCCAGCGGAGGCATATCTCCTTGCCAGATCCATAATGTGCTCATCTACTCCCCATATTTCCTGTATTACCAGTATTGCAGGCATTTTCCCCTGCACTTTCTCGGGAGAGCATACAAACATGTCTACGGTGTTCCCTCCGGAATTGTATGGAGCCCAGTACTCAGTTATTTTCATAACTGGTTAGTGTAACATATTTTAAATCCTATTCCCGAAAGATACCCGGAATGCAAAGGTAGAAGACATGTCCGTATACTACTTGTCAGACAATGTATGCTATTTATCATTATAGCGGAGCGCTTAAATACCTGTACTTTCTGATTATATAAGTTGCCCGGTTAAGAGCAATATGAGGGGTGTATAAGCGCATGTCTGCAATTTTAGGATACAAGGAGGAGAGCGTGATTCGGGACGGCACAACTGCCTCCAGGCTTTCTGAACTTATCGGCGTTGACGCGTCAGAGTGGAGAATCGTCCTGAATAGCACTATTCGCGGAAATTCACAGATTCTGCATTATTTCGACATAGTGATGGAATCGAACGTGGACAAATCCGTAATTCCTATTGTTTTCATTAAGTCTGATGAGGAAAACATCTCAAGCAAAATTATGCTACACAAGGTGAAATGCGATGATGTTTCGTCGCGCTCGAGTTTTATCCTTTCTGATTATCCCATGAAAGCACGGGACAAGCTCATGTGTGAAATGTGCCACATAAAGGCGGTAGACATTGGTCAGCTTGTCAGGGAGAGAGACTCGAATCCCGCGCTTTATGACGCATTTTATGGGAAGAAAGAACCAGAGAGCAAGCCTGAGCCAGCGGAGATCTATTCAGGGAGGCCAAAACTGTTCACCAGGAAGAACAGGGACCGAACAAAGATAGTACAAGATGTTCTCGAAAACGTTCTCTACATGAAGAGCGCAAGCGTCACACAGCTCATCTATAAGTGCAACCTTAACTACAAGACAGCCCGCAGCCTCCTGAACGACATGATATCCAAGAACCTGCTCAAGGTTGTTGAATACAGCTCCATCGGGAAGAGGTACGAGCTTACAGACAAGGGAAGGAAGACGATCGAGAAGTTCCAGTCCCTGATGAACCTCTAGGGTTCATTTTCCATCTTATTTTATCCAGTATGTACAATTTCTTCTTGCTAACTTATTGAGATACATACCTTAGACTGTATAGCACGCATGCATCATTGTGTTGCGGAGGGCCCTATGAAAGACAATCGCGGGGCTGAGGCCAGGAATGGCGGGGAGCCCCTGGGTGAGAACGACCTGAGGATTTGCATTATTCAGAGATTCCGGCTCATGAGCAATTACTCCGGAGGGGTGCCGAATGAATATTCCGCACACCTGATCAGGCAGGACCTCGAAAAGGCCGGCTTTTCAAATCTGCCTGAAGATGATGAAATTGACAGCATAGTAGCTGATTCAAAGCAATTCTCCACCATAAAGGTCATACAGATGATTCACGAAGGGAAGAGCGTATCGGAGATACGTGAATGGTGTGAAATGTCCCCCTACTGCACAATTCCAATCCCACCTGTTGGTTCTCTAGCTATGGGAGGGCTGCTGGCCAGGTTTGACTATTTCAACTACGAACTCAACAGGATCGTCAGGGAGGACGAGATAAACACCGCCTTGAAGGAGAGGAAGCAGCTCGGCCCCCTATTTGACCCGGCGCGAGTGGAGAGGGAGCTGGAGATGGCCGGATACTCAAGGCTCAACGATGACTTCACCCGCGTTGATACGATGTCTGGGCCGGAGATAGCATATATAGTCAGGGAGGCCGAGGAAAGGTCAAGGGTGGAGATAGAAGATTACCTCAGGCAGGATCTCAATGAAAAGGCCTTGCTCTCAAAGCTTGCAGACGATCCTGATGTGGTTTTCTCAGAGGATGAGCTCCCCCAGATCATTTCAGACGTTTTGAGGTCAAGGCGTTTCAGCATCATTGCCAAGGAGATTTCCCAGATGGGCAATTCTGAGATGTGGAACCTGATCAACAACATAGAGTCATACAAGGTGTACCGCACCTCAAGGGAGATATCTGGCAAGCCGCCTGACCAGGCTCTCAAGGACAACCAGATGACCGAAATGATGAAACTGTATGAGCAGAGCAGGGACAGCCTGTCTGAGGGATATCTATTCCAGATATCGAGGCTGAGCATTCCAGATCTGACACAGCTGATCAGGCTGATAGAGGGTTACATTTTCTGGAGGGGTGCATTCTACTATATGCCAAGGAACGAGGCGCCTATCGACTTGGAAGAGCTGTCAAAAATGATTGTTGATGGATTCTCCGGGGAGCATGGGCTTGACCCCGCACTTTTCCGGATGTTCCTTCTCAGAAAATAAGCAATCCATTCATTCTGGCCAGTTTCAAGCCTTGGCAGTAAGGGTGAAGTTGACGAACTGCTGGACTGAATTTATGTCACTTCCTGGCGGAGTCGGAGGCTCGGTATAGTTCATCCCGATGTAATACATCGGAGTTCCATTACTAAATGGATAGAACGGGAACAGGTACTCTGTATTATTTTGGATATAGGTGCCCAGATCAGTTGGAGTTTGGAGACCGTGTTTCATATAAACCTTAAGAGTGTCAGTGTATGTGCTGTTCAGCGTCTTGTTTGCCCCTGCCTGGGCGCTTTGCTTTATCAGCATCGAGAAATTTCCAGTAAGGTTGCCAGTGTTGAAGACCTGAAGGACGTTCAGCAGCAGAGTTGTGAAATGAGTGCTGCCGTTAAGCTTGAAGTTCAGGTGTACCTGCAGCATGCCGGAGGTGGAGTTGTTGTAAATGTAGGTATAGAGAACAAAAGTTGCACCTTGGTATGTGTAGTTGGTCAGGTTCACGGTGATGCTTGGGGGAACATAGACCTGCTCCATCTTTATAACGCCGTTTGCAAGCACATCTCCACCACTTAGGGGGGCAAGTACAGAAATTGTAAGTGCCACGGAAACTGCCAGCACCATGAATGCCTTGTACCTGCTCTTAGTGCTTTGCTCCATTTCCACTATCCCCTTTCCTCAGTTTAAGAACCTCATACAGAGATCTTAAACTTCTATGATGAAACAATATTAATGGCGATTATAAATAAGGATGAATCGGGATTATGTACAAATAATCTAGAGAAGTTCTACCGCTCAAATACACAATCCTTGCGATGCGTGATCCACGCGAGCGTGGGCAAATTCACAATATAATGACTCGGCAAGTCTGCTTACCTTAGAAATCATTATCAGTTGCAGTTACCTGAATGCATCTCCCTGAGAATGAGGATTATTTATATTCTGGTATACCACCATTTTCTTAACAATCAAATACAATGGAAAGGTGGATTTGGTCCAATAATTGGGATAATTTCAGTCTGATCAACGATTGATAATTCGCAGAACTTGCTAATAATATTTTAATATATATGAACTATTAAGTAGAAAAGCCGGGAGTGAACGGCAGCAACATATCTTTACCAACAGAAGAACGACCAACTCACAATGGCCATAACGATAAAAGAGGGGAATGTTACACATGAAAGAAACAAGCAAACTCGCAAGTTCAGAAAACAATCAAGCTGGAGACCA
Source organism: Thermoplasmataceae archaeon (assembly GCA_046704525.1). Lineage (GTDB taxonomy): Archaea > Thermoplasmatota > Thermoplasmata > Thermoplasmatales > Thermoplasmataceae. The sequence goes on along the minus strand of JBJKRS010000160.1, from coordinate 3,042 downwards.
CCTCATTCTCAACAAAGGGGGCGGACACGAAACAGGGCATGATATTCGCTCCCAAAATGAGACAATCAGGGTGATACTAGCAAGTTGCTTCATGTCAATATCTGCTTCTCATGAGATTTCTCTGAGAGCAGTCAGTGGAACTCAGGAATCTGAGGCACTGGACATTGAAAGAGGTGCTTATCAGGATGGATAAGGGATTAATCCAAGAGAAATTTGCCAAGGTTTCTGAGTTCTTTCGGAAGGTGGGCCTCTCGCCTGACGACTTTTCAGTATATGTATCTCTCGCTATGGGTGGTCCGATGAAAGTCTCCAGCCTGGCAGAGATACTGGACATAGACAGGGTGAGGGTATACAGAATACTCAAGAACCTGGAAAAAGAGTCTGCAGTTGAACTGCTTCACGGAAAGCCAGCAGTGTATTCTGCAAGCCCCATAGACCATGTTCTCTCCAACATCTTGCATCACAAAGAACTGGAAATCAAGGAGATACGTGAAAATGTGGAGGATGTCGTTGAATCCTTCAAATCCAACATTGCTTCAATGGAACAGGATGTTGGTGGGCCAGGTTCGTTCAAATTTCGCTTTGTCGAGGGAGACGCTTCACTTGCCTCAGAAGCGAAGAGCATAATGCAACGTGCACAGACGAGTGTACGAGTTGCGTTGGACAGGCATACTTTCTTCAAGTTTTACAGGACAGAGCTGATAGATCCGCTGGTGCAGAGGAAAAATGAAGGACTGGACATCCGAGTTGTTTGTGAGGCTCACCCTGAAGTGAAGGAACTCATAAGCAAGTGCTCTATAGAAGACAGTGTCAAGACCTTCAGCTTTGACTTTTACCCTGTTTTCATAGTGGCAGACGACAATGAAGTCATAACGCTTCTTGAAACGGGAAATAAAAATGACATGATGGGCGTAATGAAGACTTCTCTCGGATTCTGGTGCCTCTCTCGGGCATTTGCATCGAAGATGGTGCACATGTTCGACCTTCTCTGGAATGGCCTGGAACCTGAGGCTTAAGAGTAGCCGTGTAAGGCACCGTTCAAAAATTCACGCAAGAGACGTTGCAATAGCGCATCACACTGCCAGAACTCTATCCGAAAAACAACTGTTGTTCATTTTTGTACACGCATTTTTTTAACATATAGGCAAAAATCACAGTGGCAGGAGGAAAAACATGAACAAAAAAGCAATGTTGCTAATGGTAATGGCTGTTGCAATAGCCATCCCATCCGTAGCCTATGCCGAAGTGGCTGTAAGCACGACAACTTCTGTTTCAACCACTTCTACAGGCTCTAGTGTGGTGACTATCCAGACAGCCTCGAACTACGCGCAGGCAAACGCAGCTGGCTATCTGACCCTTGGAACAACATCAAGCGGAGCAACTCAGATAAGTCTCAATGGCCTTGCCAGCTCAGGGAAGATAGCAATGGCAAATGTGCTTGAGCTCTCACCCACAGCATCGGGAAACGTCACTCTCGGAGTGACACTGCCGGCTGGAGTGACCATGGTGATCTCACCAACAGCTCAGTCCATTGTAACAACTAGTTCCGGTGTAACTGTCGGTACAAGCTCAAGCCTGACTACCGGCTCCATCACGTCCGGAGTGCTCTCTGGCGCACTGCACATAAACGGGACAGGAAGCCTGGACACGCTCTCAAGCTTCACGGTGACTTCCGGGTCCCCTGTGATGGTTGGCTTTGTCCTGAATGGTAACATCGGGACAAGCACTGGTTCCATAGTGGTAGGATATAGCTCCTAAGCTGTATCTACTCCACTCATTTTTCCATATGAAAAAGAAGGGAGGATAAATGAAAACTGAAAGGCTGCTGGGAGGGCTGGTAGCACTGATGTTCGCTGTATCAGTGATATCAGCAGTTTCCATGGCAGAGGTCAACGTTACTACAACAAGCGAAGTCAACACAACGTCCAGTGGAACCACTCCCATTGCTACATTACATGGACCAGATTTCCTGTCAGCATCTGGATACATCTCATTCTCCGGGTTTGAGACAGACAACCTTAGCATGAACATATCGTCTGAACTGAGCGTAGTAGACCTTACAAACACGATCGAATTGCAGCCGAATGTAAACGGAACAATGTTCTTCATTTACAGCTTGCCAAACGGGGTGACCATGTATCTGAATTCGGTGGTGATAAGCATCTTGGTGATTCAACTCACGCTATCAGGAACTCCGTTCTCAGGCAGCGGATCAGTCAACATATATAGCGGAATCAATGTAACTGCAGGTCAGTCACTTTACCTATCCTACGTCTTGAACGGAAACTCTGCCTACAACGGCTTCGTGCAGATTGATTTCTCGCCATCTTAACCCTTTTTCTTTTTTTCCGAAACCAATATTCAGTTTATCCCATTTCACCAGTATGGAGATACCGCATGACGCAGTCTCTATGCTCTCAGTTTCATGGGAGGACCAGCAGAATTGCCACATTCCCTTCAGGGAAGACAGATTCTCTATCATGTTCGATGTAGCTGATCAGTTTTTCCCGGGAAGGAAAACCCTGTTGGATGTGGCGTGCGGACCGGGTTCCCTGAGCAGGAGATTCCTCGCTCGATTCAGAGATTCTTCAGCCACAGCAGTAGATTATGATCCTGTGCTGCTGGAACTCGGAAGGGAAGCAACTACCAGGAGCAGGGGCGACTTGAAGTTTGTTGAGGCAGATCTCCGGAAAGCAGACTGGCAACATCAGCTGGCCGGAGAAAAGTTCAACCTTGCCATGAGCACAACAGCCCTGCACTGGCTTAAGCCGGACGAACTCAGGAGGCTCTATTGCGATCTGCATGAAGTGCTGGGGGCCCATGGTGTTTTCATGAACGGGGACCACATGGTCTCAAAGCTGAGGAACAAGGAGATAGGTGATGCTATACACAGGGCCAACAGCGCTAAAAGCAATCGGGCCTTTGAAAGAACTGGCGCTCCTGACTGGGACATGTGGTGGGATTCCGTCCGTTCTGTCAAGGAGTTCGAACCCCTGCTGGAAGAGAGGGCAAGGCGTTACCCGAATCCAGACAACCATAACC
>JBJKRS010000159.1:0-37679 GCA_046704525.1 Thermoplasmataceae archaeon | reverse complement strand
CTGGTGCCGTCCTCCAGGATAAGGTACCTTTCCATTCAGTATCTACCTCCAGAAGAAGCGTTGTCTTGATTCCGGGGTGGAAAGTGAACTGGCAGCATGGTCAGAGGGGGATCATCCGGGGTAATATGTTCGCAAAATCCGATTATTACAGCCCCGCCAACAAGCCCCAAAGACATTTGTTCTTCCATGTGAAGGCAAAAAAACCTTAAAGGTTTGCTGAAGGGGCTCAGAATACTATGAGGACGATTATTACCAGAGCAAAGAGGGCGCCTATGATCCACGCAGCCAGTTCCATTGGGGCATCCTTTGCCAGGTGACTTATGGGGTTCTTTCTTGGATCGATGAAATCCCTGTGAATTGTGTAGTGGTCGGAATATTCTCGCACGTGAGTGGAAAATGGTCCCCTGAACTGGTTCACGGCTCCCTTGGTGTACCCCAGAAGAGTCCGCTTGAACCTCTTTCCGAGTACTGTATCCTTCTTCTTCAGGTACATCTCCCTGGCAATTGGTATTTTCCTGAGGTCAACCGGCTTTCCCTGATAGATGAGGTCCTCAGCGCTCTCCTGCTCTCCCCTGGGAGAAGATCTCCTATAACGGCGCCACAACTTTTCAATTGCCCTTGTGAAACGCCCTGTGGAGCCTGAGTCATAAATGCCACCAGCACTGCCATCGTCCATATGACTCTCTTCACTTGTAACCTGTTCGACGATCATTGGGAAGCGAGCAAACCATTAAAACCGAATATATAAAGATATACCGTTTGAGGGCACATGAAACCTTTCACAGACAGAGTATATTCCCAAGAATCAACACTGATCCAGCCACTGCGGGCACAATCCTATTTTTCCGTCGTACACCATACTTGAGCCGTCAAAGTGCATCTTCAGCGGAATTATGTTCACATCGCGTGAATGGGCGCGCTTCATTGCATCTGAGAATGCAGGGTCGGTCTCATCGTTGGGCATGAAGCATTTTGCTTCCTTTCGCATGACCAGTATCATAATGCTGCTCTCATGCCCCTGCTCCCTGAGGTCGGTGAGGAGTTTCACATGATGGGAGGCCCTTACACTTGGTGCGTCGGGGAATTTAGCCACATCCCCTACCATGAGGGTGCAGCCCTTGACCTCGATGTATTCATTGCCTGAGAGAAAATCTATCCTTCTACCCCCCACTTTCACTTCAGGCCTGACCGTCTCTGGAAGAAACTTTCGGGCTATTTGAGAGTGAAACCTGCTGTCTGTAACAACCCACTCCTTCCCATCCAGCGCGCACAGAACTGAGTATGCGGTCCTGTTCCCAGGGGTTCTCCTTATCTTTATGGAGTTTCCGGGAAAGATTAGCTCCTTTAGCCTGCCTGGATCATGTATGTGGCACCTGACTTCTTCCCCTCCGGCCCCAGCAATGACGACAAACCTGTTTGGCCTGTCTATGACACTGGCATCTATGAGGTCGTAGCCGAACCTGGCGAGTTCGGTTCCCCTAGGCAGGTTAGTGTTGACCCAGGTGCTGCCCATTGTCATGGAATTCCAGCAGCATAGATAATGGTCTGCTCCTCGAGTATCATGAAATTCCTGCCGGTTTAGGGCAGGTTTAGCCGATTATGCCAAGCTTCCTGCCCTGCTTTTTGAATGCCGACACTGCATAATCCAGGTCCTCCTCAGAATGAATTGCTGAGGGCATAAGCCTTATTCTTGCAGTGCCAAGGGGCACAGTTGGATACACAATTGGCGAGGCAAACACATTTTCCTCGGAATATAGGCCCCTGCTGAGTTCCACAGCCTTCTTCTCGTCACCGACAATGACGGGAGTAATGGGCGTCTTGCTGTGCCCAGTGTTGAAGCCGAGCTCTTCAAGCGACTTCTTCAGGTAGTCTGAGTTGTGCCACAGTTTCTTGACAAGTGAGTCGTCCCTCTCGAGTATCTCGATGGACTTCATGACCGCGGCCGCATCGCCGACATTCAGGGCACTGCTGAAGAGGAACGGTCTTGCCCTCTGCTTCAGGAGATCAACAAACTCCTCGGTTCCAGCAACAAAACCCCCCATGGACCCTATGGCTTTGGAAAATGTTCCCATTTCAACATCCACCTTCCCTGCCAGCCCGAAGTGGTCAACTATACCCCTACCATGGGAGCCCAGGACTCCTTCTCCATGGGCATCATCCACATATGTCATTGCTGAGTACTTCTCGCCCAGCTCTGCTATTTCAGGCAATGGAGCGATGTCCCCGTCCATGCTGAACACGCCGTCCGTGATGATGAGGGCCTTTTTGCCTTCTTTTCTATGCTCCTTGAGCTGCTTCTCAAGATCCTCAGTGTCCATGTGCTTGAATACTGCCCTCTTGGCAGAGGAGAGCCTGACACCGTCTATGATGCTTGCGTGGTTTAGCTCCTCGCTGAAAATTATGTCCTCTTTGCCCACGATGGAAGGTATTGTCCCAGTGTTGGCCAGGAGCCCTCCCTGGTAGACCAGTGATGAGCCCATGTGCTTGAATTCCGCCACCTTCTTTTCGAGTTCCATGTGGATCGTGGAGGTGCCTGCTATTGACCTAACTGCCCCTGCTCCGACCCCGTATTCTCGTATGGCGTCTATTGCGGCATCCTTCACCTCCTCGTTGTTGGCCAGGCCGAGGTAGTTGTTGGAGCACATGTTCAGGACCCTCTTTCCCTCGATCTTTACCCATGCACCCTGGGGAGTCTCCAGAACCCTGATGGGAATGAGCCTCCCTGAATCCTTCAGTGCCCGAATATCATCACTTACCCAGTTCATGTTTGACAAGAAAGTATCACCACCTGGTTAGTGTGTTAACTCATAACTAGATTATCCTGAAATGATTCCATCACTGCTCCTTTAGCAGTGAAAATCACTATCACCTCACATTAATAAGGTTCCCCGCGTTCTTACAGCCGGTTTTAATGAGCAAGATCCTCGTCACCGGAGCCTGCGGACAGATTGGGAGCGAACTTGTTCCGTTCCTGGAGAGCAAGTATGGAAGGGGAAGCGTGATCGCCAGCGATGTTGCATCTGGCTGCGCCACTGCTGATGGTGTCGAGTTCCTCGAGCTTGATGTGACTGACAGGGAAGCCATAAGGAAAGTTCTGACCGAGCATGATGTGGATACCGTATACCACCTTGCTGCGATCCTCTCTGCGACTGGAGAAAAGAGTCCACACAAGGCATTTGACGTCAACCTGGTTGGCACGAACAACATTCTGAGGGAGGGGATTGAGAACAGCATATCGAAGATAGTCATCCCGAGCACGATTGGCGTCTTCGGCCCTGAAACCCCGAAGGACAGGGTGCCCAATGTGACTTTCACCAGGCCAAAGACAATGTACGGGATCACCAAGGTTGCAACGGAGATGCTTGGAGACTACTACTTCGAGAAGTTCGGTCTGGACGTGAGGGGTCTCAGATACCCTGGAATCATGAGCTATATCCACGAGCCGACAGCTGGCACCACTGACTATTCCGTGCAAATGTTTTTCCATGCGGTCAGGGGAGAAAAGTACAGTTGCTTCCTGAAGAGGGACGCTTACCTGCCAATGATGTACATACCAGACGCAATCAGCTCAATTGTAAAGCTTGCAGAAGCCGACGTAAGCTCTCTTACCAGGCACACAGACTACAACGTCATGTCATATTCCTTTTCTCCCGAGGAGCTTGCCGAGAAGATTAAGGAGCAGATCCCGGGGTTCAGCGTTGTATACGAGCCCGATTACCGGCAGAAGATTGCAGAGACCTGGCCCAGGAGCCTGGACACATCTCTCGCAGAAAGAGACTGGGGATTCAAACCCGAATACGACCTGAATAGAACAGTTGGGGACATGATCTCCAACCTCAAGAGGAAACTCTCGGGCTGAGGCAGCAAAAACATACTAGTTCCGCATCCTGGCAATTCTTCTCTCAGATTTCAGGAGCCTTTTTCTTTCCAATGTTGTGACATAATCTGAGACTCCTGGCGTTAGTAGATAGACTATGGTTACAATGCCCAGGATAACTGCAACAGCTGCCATGCCGCTCAAGAACCCTGCAGATGCGTAGATAAGAATTGCGAAGGAAGTGAACGTAAAGAAAAGGAGCACAGGTAGCTCAAACAGAATCACCCAGCGTGCAAAACTGTATCCCTGGAAAAAGAGAAATCCCAGTGCGAGCATCAGCGCACCTGCAATTGCAATTCCCGAAGAGCCATCTGAAGCGCCGACCATTATGCTGAACGCAGAAGAGCCGCACTGCAGGAGTGTTATAAGAAGAACGCCCAGTGGAAGTTTTATCCGTGCATTTCCACCCATCAGAAGGAGCCCGCATATGGGGCAGTAGTTTGCGTACTCCGGTACATTGCTGCCACAGTCCTGGCAATGTTGGCCAATTGCAGGGTCCATTGCAATACCAACTGGTTTTAATAGAAAAATATTGCCATTCTTCGACCCTGATCCTCTCCTGCTCATGTTTTTATAGACCAGTGAGATAGCGGCTCTCTGAACTACTGGCCGCAATGCTGCCCACTAATCTGGCCATTCTGCCATGAAGGAGACAGCCCAACGGTATCAGGGGGAGATGAAGTAATTGGCAGTTCCTCTAGAATCCATCAACCTTAGAAAAGTCTACAGATACAAGGGAAAGGAGAACCTTGCAATTAGCAATTTCACTTTCACTGTTGACAGGAACATGATATTCTCGCTCCTTGGAAGAAACGGATCGGGCAAGACAACCTTCGTCAAGATTGCCACCACACAGTTACAGCAGGACCAGGGGACAGTGAAACTTTTCGGGAAGGACATCAGGAATGATGAGAACGAGATTAGGTCCCTGACTTCCCTTGTCCCCCAGGAAAGCCGGCCCTTCCCCCACCTCACACCATGGGAGCACGTCTACTATTACCAGCGAATGCTGGGAAACACCAGAGAGGGAGCAAAGGACAATACTGACTATGTCTGCGATCTCCTGGACATGAACTACTTCTCCGGGAAGGAGTGCGTGAACCTGTCCGGAGGGCAGAAACAGCTCACAATGGTTGCAATCGCACTTTCTGCGGAGGCCCAGATATACTTCCTCGATGAGCCGACCATAGGGCTGGATGTCATAACAAGGAGAAAGGTATGGGAAGCCATTCTGAAGTTCAAGGAGAAGGGGAAAACAATCATTCTCACGACCCACTACCTGGATGAGGCATCAGCCCTGAGCGACGAAATCGCAATAGTGAGCTACGGAAAACTAGTGAAGCAAGGCACACTGGATTCCCTTAGAGGTTCTCTCAGGCATGATACAAGGGTATTCCTCCCAGGAGTGAGGTACGACACTTCCTACAGCAAGTACGGGGTAGCAAGGGAGATGCCGAACGGCCTTCTGCTCTACACAGACCATGGGTCTGTAGACGACCTTGTTTCAAGGGACCTGGTTGGCAGGAACAGAGTGGAAATAGGCCCTGTCGGACTCGATGATGTCTTCATCTCTCTTGTGGGCGAGGACATAGGAGGGGAATAAAATGATTACGCAACTCAGGACAATAGCTGCTCTCAACGCCATAAACGGATGGATACCTGTGTACAGAAGACCGATCGCCCTGCTTGCAGTCATATCCACTCCTTTTTCATTCCTCTTCTTCATATACATATTCGGGGGACCCTCCAAGATACTCATAGGCGCCATAGGCGGACTGCTGTTCACCATCGTGAATTCCGCTACAATGCTTCAGACCGATCTGCTGTTCTACAAGCTGGACCTGAAGTTCCAGCAAATAGTTGCCTCCACCACAATATCGCCGCTTCTCTACACCTTTGGCCTAGCTACAGGGAACATAATATTCACACTCCCCGGTATTGCCATTTTCTTCATCATAATCATAGCGTTCTCGCACATAACAGCTGCAGCTGTGCTCGTCATAATCGGAACACTTTTTGCCACCTGGGCCATTTTCTCCATGTTCTCATACCTCGTTTCCACAAGAATCAGGGAAATGCGCGACATATGGCCTATCTCAGTGATGTTCTCCATACTTTTTGGGGTTGTTCCCCCCATCTATTATTCTATCCACTCGCTCCCAGTGGCACTTCAGTATGTCGCGTATATTGTGCCAACCAGCTGGGCTGCGTTGCTCATGAAAGGAGCTGTTGCTGGAGACTTCGCCGGAATTGCACTCTATGCCCTAATATATTTCGTAGAAATGGTTGGAGTGATATTTGTCACCTCCAGGCTGGCAAGCTGGAAGAAGAACAGGATATGAAAGGCCATGGATAGCATATTCTACGGGAAAAGATCAACGTTTATACCACCCTCCGACTGTCCGATCAATGGGTGGCAACTTTCTCCAGGTAAATGACGGAATGCTGCATTATGAGGTTTGGGGAGATGGCCCCGCAATAGTGCTGATACATGCCGGATACGTAGACAGCAGGATGTGGGAGGGTGAAGTGCAATACCTCTCTGGGTCCTACAAGGTCATCACTTACGATGTCCGCGGATTTGGAGAATCCAGCAGACCGGATTCTGAATATTCTGATAGCGAAGACCTCAGGGAGCTCATGGATTTCCTCGGCATCAGGCAGGCAATTGTCATCGGAATATCAAATGGCGGGAGAATAGCATTCGACTTCTCGGTTGAACATCCGGAGAGGGTAAGGGGAATCATTGCTATAAACGCAGGCATTCGTGGGATCGGAGACGAACTGAACGGAGACGGGAAAGACCTCTGGGGAGACCTTGACGGGATAGAGGAGAAGTATTCAGCATTCATTGAGTCTGGACATTTCCGTGATGCAGCAGCGCTCGATGTGGACTACTGGTCACACATGCTAATGGGAAGCATGCGGGAGAAAGTACTGGACATGGCCGAGCAAAACGTCAGCGTGCCGGAGACTAGCCCTGACAAATACCAGAGGTCTCCTGAACCGCCAGCATACACCCGCCTGGAATCCCTGAAGTGCCCCGTTCTGATTGTAAGCAGTGATAATGACCGGGAAGGGATGAGGCAGATTTCCAGATTGATTAACACCAAGATTCATGGTTCCAGACTTGTCGCGCTGAAGAATGCAGACCATATACCCCCGTTTTCTTCCCCCGAGGAGTTGAAAACAGCAATTCTGGGGTTTGTCAAGGAAATTGAACAATAAGGGAAGTAAGAGATTAAATGCTTACTTCAACAACACACTTGTTGGAGCCTTCGGAGAATTTTTCCTTTATCTTGAACTGGTCCTTTATGGATTTATTAACAAGCTGTGATCCGAGCGATCCGCATATTATTCTGCTGTTGTTCTTCGCAAGCTCATAGAAGATGCAGTTGTGTCTTATGATCCTGACCGCGTCGTCGGTTACCTCCAGTCTCGCGTAATATCCCAGCCTGTTCAGGGTATCTACAAAATCCTGGAGATACTCTATCTTTTCCTTCCTTGTGATGCCTTCGCTCGCGTCCAGGTCCCACCCTGCGTTGGTGAGAATCTTGTCAGCTACTCTTCCAAAGATCTGGTTGAGCTTCTCCTGGCCAAACTCCTGCTCTATTTCGTCTACTAGCATTGTCGCCAGATTGATGTACTTCTTAGGGAGCAGTGAGAGACCTTTCTCTGTCAGCTCATAATACTTGCTGGGCCTTCCTGCACCGTGCCCCCTGAAAAATGCCTTAACGTAGCCCTTGAGCTCAAGGGTCTCCATGTGCTCTTTCACGGCGTTCTTGTTGATCTTCAGAATTCCGGAGAGTTCATTCATGCTTTTCTCGGAATAGCTAAGCTCATGCAGAATATTGGCCTTCACAGCACCCATGAATGATTCAAGGTCATCCTCTGATCCCTGAGTTTTCTCCTTCATAACTGTAGCTTGTATTATGACACGATATAAAAGGTTTAGTCAATTTAAACATAAGAAAGTGTTTAAATATAGAGAGATAATCATGACGCAGGTGCATTAACAGATGTCCGAGTTAATAGTAAAGAATCTCTCAGTGAAAGTTGAGGGAAAACAGATACTGAATGGGGTGAATCTCACCGTAAAAGGTGGAGAGATACACGCCCTCATGGGGCCCAACGGGGCAGGCAAGAGCACCTTGGGCAACGTGCTCATGGGGCATCCCAATTATGAGATTACAGGAGGTTCCATCAAGCTGGACGGTAAGGAGCTTGCAGACCGGAACCCGGAGGAAAGGGCCAAGGCCGGATTGTTCCTGGCATTCCAGAGCCCCATATCCGTAGCAGGCGTAAAGCTTGGAACTTTCATAAGAACCGCGTACAAGAACGTGCACCCTGAAGAGCAGATCAAGATCACTGAATTCTACAACCAGATGAAGGAGCACATGAAGAACCTCGGCCTTGACGAGAGCTTCATACAGAGAGCCGTAAATGACGGCTTCTCCGGTGGAGAGAGGAAGAGGGTTGAAATTCTTCAGATGGTGATGCTCCGCCCGAAGATTGTTGTGCTGGACGAGATAGATTCAGGCCTGGATGTGGATGCACTGAAGCTCGTGGCAGCAGAGATAAAGAACTACTACAACCAGGACGTCGGTTTCCTGATTATCACGCATTACCAGAGGATACTCAAGGACATTTCTCCTGAGTTCGTGCACGTGCTGATGGGCGGCAAGGTTGTCAAGAATGGAGATAAAGAGCTTTCCCTCAGAATTGAGGAGGAAGGTTACGACTGGATAAAACCAGAAGTGGAGGTGTAATGTATGGAAGTTGATTACAAGAGAGACGAGGAAATGGAGAAGCTTCTCAGCGACCTGAAGAGCGTAAAGTCTTCAGACTGGGAATTCCATGATTCCGTCAAGCCCCTTTACTCAACAGGGGCGGGCCTAAACAGGCAGGTTGTTGAGGAGATATCCGAGATCAAGAAGGAGCCTGACTGGATGAAGAGGCTCAGGCTCAAGGCGTTGGAGATCTTCGAGTCCAAGCCCATACCGACATGGGGTCCGGACCTTTCAGGGATTGACTGGGAGAACACCTCATACTACAACAAGTACGACGAGAACAAGTCCCAGGACTGGGATGAAGTTCCGGACGAGATAAAGAACACATTCGAGAAGCTCGGCATACCGGAAATGGAGCAGAAATATCTGGCTGGCTCTGTTGCACAGTATGACAGCGAGGGTGTTTACCACAACCTGAAGAAATCCTGGGAAGACAAGGGTGTCAGGTTCATGGACCTGGATTCGGCAGTCAAGAACCACCCTGACCTTGTCAAGGACTATTTCTGCAAGGCAGTGCCCTTCTCAGACAACAAGTTTGCAGCACTGAACGGCGCTGTCTGGAGCGGAGGCTCGTTCCTCTATGTTCCGCCAGGCGTCAAGATCGACATGCCACTGCAGACCTACTTCAGGATGAACGGCGAGGCAACGGGACAGTTCGAGCACACCATTGTGGTGGCGGACGAAGGTTCAAAGGTTCATTACATAGAAGGATGCACCGCGCCGAGATATGACAAGAACTCACTCCACAGTGCAATTGTGGAGATCTATGCCAAGAGGAACTCAAACGCAAGGTACACCAGCGTTCAGAACTGGTCAAAGAGCGTTTACAACATGCCCACAAAGAGAGCCTGGGTGGATGAGAACGCCAACATGGAATGGGTGGGCGGTTCGCTTGGCTCCAAGGTTACCATGCTGTATCCTTCATCATATCTCAGAGGGCCATACGCCACAACCAGCAACCTTAACGTATCGCTTGCCGGTCCTGGAACAGTGAAAGATACCGGTGCAAAGGCAATACATCTTGCTCCGCACACAAGCTCGAGGATCGTAGCCAAGAGCATCAGCATTGACGACGGAAAGGCGATATACAGAGGACTCCTGAGAATGAACAAGGGAGCAGAGCACTCCAGGAGCCATGTCCAGTGCGACGCGCTCCTGATAAATGATGAGTCCACATCCTACACATTCCCGCACGACGAAGTCTACGAGCCCACAGCAACATTCGGCCATGAGGCCACAGTAGGCAAGATAGGGACAGAGGAACTCAACTACCTCAGGTCAAGGGGACTCAGCGAGGATGAGGCCAGTTCCATGATAGTTCTGGGATTCCTTGACGATGTCATGAAGGAGATTCCCATGGAGTTTGCAGTCGAGATGAACAGGCTCATAAAACTTGAGATGGGCAAGCTCGGCGCAGTAGGATGATCCATCATGGAAGAATACCCGGAAGTCCTCAAGACAAGATTCAGCGATAGACAATACGAATACAGGGTAGAGGCATTCAAGGAATTCCTCAAACTCCCTGTTAGAATACACAAGGAAAGCCCAACAGTCAAGGATTATGTCGAAATAAAGGACGAGGAGCTAGAGCGCATGCTCTTCGGGGAGATTACACTCCCAGAGAAGAGCGAGACCATAAAGTTCCCGCCGAACACAGACATCCTCATGGACAATGATCGCCTCCACGTGAGCACGGAGCTTGAAAAGAAGGGCGTCATTGTCACGGACATGCGGACTGCCCTGGCTGAGCACAGTGACATACTTGAAAGGCTCACCGAGGAGAGGTACGGCGACGAAAGGTCCGAATACCTGATCAATTCATCCTGGCAGAACGGCATTTTCCTGTATGTCCCAAAGAAAGCAGGAAGCGTCTCAATCAATTCCGAGATCATATTCGATTCAAACGCCTCTTTTGCCTTTAAATCCATGATCATACTGGAGGATGACACTAAGCTCAACCTCACAGAAACCTACAGAACAACTGGAAAGGGTGACGGAGTCCACGGCAAGAACATCTACTTCCATGTCGGCAAGAGGAGCAAGGTGCAATACAACTACCTTCAGGACAACGCCACAACTGTGACGGATCTCACGCACATAAAGGAATTCGAAGATGAGTTTGCAGAATTCGAGATCTACCATATAAACCATGGTTCAAACAAGGTGCTCTTTACAAACGAGTCGCAGCAGTTCGGCAAGGGCTCCAGCTACAGGGTCTTTGGCGTCAGCTTTTCAGACAAGGAACAGAAGATGGACATAAGGGACAGCAGTTTCCAGGAAGGTGCTGAAACCAACGCTGACATCAAGGTCAGAGGTGTCGTGACTGGAGGAAGTTCCACAATGCACCGCGGAAACATTGACATGGAAGAGTCCTCAAAGAAATCCACGGGTTTCTACGATTCCAGGATACTCCTGCTTTCCAAGAAGGGTTATGCAAATACCAAGCCTGCACTGATGATAAAGAACAACGATACCAAGTCCAAGCATGGCTCTGCCATCAGCAATGTGGACGAAGAGCAGATCCTATATCTAAGGAGCAGGGGAATACCGCCGGGAGAGGCCAGGAAAATCATAACAGCTGGGTTCGTGTCTTCACTTATAGAAAAAGCAAGGAACGACCTTTTTACCCAGTTAGTGAATGAGTACGCTGAGAGCCTCGATGAGAATGACTGACCCACTTGAAATCAGGAAACATTTCCCTATTTTTGAGAGAGAGATCAACGGAAAGCCCCTTGTCTACCTGGACAGCGCGGCAACGACCCAGAAGCCAAGGGAAGTGGTGGAGGCCATTGCAGATTTCTACTACAACCACAACAGCAATGTCCACAGGGGCATATACACCATAAGCGAGGAAGCTACCACCCTCTATGACCATGCGAGGAACAACATATCCGAATTCATAGGCTCCAGGGACAGCAGGCAGATTGTGTTCACGCGCAATGCAACTGAGGGTCTGAATTTCCTTTCGTCCATTCGTGGGAAACAGCTTGGCAAGGGGGACGAGGTAATGCTAACGGAGATGGAGCACCACTCCAACATTGTTCCATGGCAGTTTCTGAAGGAGAAAGGAGTTAAATTGAAATTTGTCTCTCTGGATGGCGAAGGGAAACTGGACCTGGAGGACATGAAGAATAAACTCACCCCTCGAACAAGAATTGTTTCAGTTACCCAGGTTTCCAATCTCCTCGGCACCATCAATCCTGTCAAGGAGATCGGCAAAATCGCCCATGAAAACGGCTCAACTTTCATAGTAGATGGTGCCCAGAGCGTCCCGCACATGCCTGTTGACGTACGTGATATTGACTGCGATTACTTGGTATTCTCCGGCCACAAGATGCTTGGCCCTACTGGCATAGGAGTACTTTACGGCAAGTACGACCAGCTTGACTCGCTTCCACCATACATGGGGGGAGGTGAGATGATCCGGGAAGTGAGATGGGATTCGTCCACCTGGAATGACACTCCGCTGAAGTTTGAGGCTGGCACGCCCAATGTGGCCGGAGCTGTGGGGCTGTCGGCGGCGGTTGATTTCCTCAGAGGCATCGGAATGGAAAACGTTCGCGGTCACGAGAAGGAGATTATCACTTATACACTTAGCAAGGAGGAAGAAGAGAAAATCCCCGACCTTGTTTCATATGGCCCCAAGGATCCGGAAGTAAGGGGTGGAGTATACTCCTTTAATCTGGGCGAGATACCACCACTGGATCTCAGCAGCAACCTTTCAGAGTCTTCAGTGAAGACAAGCGCAATCCACCCTCACGACGTTGCCGCGCAACTTGACAGTTACGGGATCGCCATAAGGTCAGGACACCACTGCGCAATGCCGCTGAACACCAAGATGAGAATTGTGGCAAGTTCACGGGCTTCATTCTACGTTTACAACACACTTGAAGACGTGGATGTGCTGTTTGATTCGCTGAGGAAAGCAAGGGAAGTGTACGCAAGATGACTGATGACATACAGGCTGAAATAGTGCTGGAGCACTACAGGGAGCCCCACAATTATGGCTCCATGGAAAACCCCTCCGTTTCGTTGACTGAGAACAACCCGGTATGCGGAGACACAGTGAATATATCACTGCTCATCAGGGATGGCGTGATAGAGGATATTAAATTCGTGGGCAGGGGCTGCTCAATCAGCCAGGCTTCAGCCTCCATGCTCACTGACCGTGTGAAAGGCAAAACCATAGAGGAGGCCAGGAAGATTGATGAGAAGAGCATAATTGATATGATAGGGCTCAACCTTGGTCCAGCCAGGGAAAAATGCGCCCTGCTGTCCTTCAACACCCTCCAGAAGTGCATCTCCGCCTATATGGAAAAATAATCCGGTGATCGTTTGGCAAAATACAGGATAAGCGTTGACAGGAGCCATTGCCTGGCCGACACAATTTGCACTGCCCTCTGCCCTGAGAACTGGTACATGGCAGAAGATGGCAAAGCTGCCATGCGGAGGGAAGTGATTGAAGAAAGCGAGTACCGGTCAAACCATGAGGCTGCACTTTCCTGCCCGACGGGAATCATAAAAATAAGGAAAATCAAGTGACAGCATGATTTTTCATTCTGCCAGAATGCTGTTACCTATGATGCTTCTCTGCGCTGTGAGATCATATGCGTGAATGCGCTTCTGCGAGGTGGAGTCCCTGAATCTTACTGTGACAGTCCCGTTTTCGAGTGTCTCGTAATCCACCGTTATACAGTAGGGTGTGCCGATCTCATCCTGCCTTGCATATCTTTTTCCGATTGTGCCAGTCTCGTCGTATATGACGGACGGATCAAACTCGTTTATTGAGCTGTAAATCTCGTGAGCCTTCTCCCTGAGACCGTCCTTCTTCATCAGTGGCAGCACTGCAGCATGATAGGGCGCAACGTGTGGGAGGAATCCCATGACCGCATACCCGTTTTCCCTCCGGTAATAGGACTGCATGAGCACTGCCATTGTGATTCTGTCAATGCCGTGGGCTGGTTCCACAATGCGGGGCAGATACTGCTCCCCGTCTATTGTTACCATCATGTTCTCCCCTGAGGCTTCCATGTGGCGTTTAAGGTCATAGGTACCCCTATCTGCAATTCCAGCGAGTTCGATCCATTCATCGTCCAACAGGGCCTCAGCATCCCAGCAGTCAGAAGAGTAGTGCGCGAGTTCGTCCTTGTCGTGCTGCCTGAACCTGACTCTGTCCTTTCTTATGCCGAGTGATATGAGCAGTTCCAGGGTCTTGTTCACAAAATATGCGACCGCCTTGTCCCTGATTAGGCCCGAATCGCTTGCTTCCCTCACCGTCATGGTAATTTGGTCCTTCCCGGAAGGCTTGAAAATAACCTTTTCGCCATCGGGTATCTCCTTCCAGATGCTGTCCCTGTCCTTCAGGAACACTTCAACCTCCCCCTGGTACAGCTCCCTGAGCCTCAGAAGGCCCTGCCTGGGCGAGATTTCGTTCCTGAATGCCTTACCGAGCTGTGCCACTGCCATTGGCAGCTTGCCCCTGTAATGGCTGTTGAGAAGCTTGAAGTTCACCATCATGCCCTGTGCAGTCTCGGGTCGAAGGTAGGATGGCGAGTCCTGGCCTGACTCAACTCTGAACATCTGGTCTGCGGAATAAGATTTCATCAGCCTGTTGCCGCAATTGAGGCACTTGACCTGGTTTTTGGACAGGACTTCATCAGCCTCATCCACACTGCCCGGAAGGTGGCTTATGCCAACGGCCTTAAGTGCGGACTCCAGTTTTGACCTGTTTTTGCACTTAGGGCATTCAACAGCGAGATCAGCGAATTTCTCAAGGTGCCCTGAAGCCCTGAACACTGACGCAGGTGTAACATTAGGTGTGTCGATAAAAATAGCATCTTCCCTGAGGTAGGCGTGTTTCCATGCGCTGACAACATTGTCCTTCAGCAGAACGCCAACGGGCCCATAGTCATAGAAACCGGCCTGGCCGCCATAAATGGAGAATGAGGGCCAGAAAATTCCTCTTCTCTTTGAGAGTTCGACAATTTCCTCATAAACACTCATGCAAATACGCTCAACAGTTCGATGTCGTATAGCATGCCGATTAAATTACCTTCGCTGTCCAGAACCGGCAGCTGGTTGTAGTTCTTGGTCTCCATGGTCTTTACAAGATCCCTCAGCTTGTCATTCCTGTGTACCACTGCCGGGTCCTTGACCATGATCTTGCTGACAGGCGTCTTTGGGAGCTTGATGTAATTCTTCTCGATCATGTAGGTCATGACGTTCCTTATGCCTCCCCATGACCAGGGGTCCTCATCATCTGCTATACCTGCTTCTGCGAAGAGAGTCTGGGGTTTCATGTCAACATTGTCGAATATGTCCCGGTCGGTAATCAGCCCCACAAACTTTGAGTTGGAGTCCACCACTGGAGAGGAATAGAACTTGGACATGCTCATCTGGTAGTGCACGAGGTTCAGAGGGGTTTCATCCCAGATTGGCATGCAGTTGCTCAGCATTACCTCCTTGACGCGCACATCACCGTACAGTTCCCGGAGGACGGGGAGGAAGTTCTGGGGAGTGAGGATTCCGGTTACCCTGTTGTCGGAATCAACAACTGCAACGTGCCTCCTCTTCTGCCTGAACATTTCTCCTGCCGCGCTCCTTATGGGGTCTGAATCAACGACAGGATTTGCCTTTCGCATTACCAGTGCAGTCTGCGTCTCCGATGGGTTGTCAAAAATGTCGCGCCTACTTATGATGCCAGCGTACTGACCGTTGTCATCCACTATAGGCATCCCTGTAATGTTGTTCTTTATCAGGACTTTCACCACTTCATTGGGTGAGCTTGGCACTGTGTATGTTACCGGATTCTTGGTCATAATCTCTGAGACCTTGTCTGGCATAGTTTAAATTGAGAGTTATCTGTATTATATTCCTTTCGGTTTATCAGTTACAGTCTGCCTCCCTGGCGAACTGTGAAGCTGTGGTCCCACGTTGCGGGTTTCCTTTCGAGACAGGATTAACGCCAGTTTTATGCCCGGTGCGTGATTATCCATTGTGCACGCGCTTGTCATTGGCGGAACAGGAATGCTGGCAGATCTCTCAATCTGGCTGGCTTCAGAATACGAGCACGTCACTGTAATTGGCAGAGAATGGGGCAAATTTGAATCCCTGATTGAAAAAGCCGGGAATCTTGCGGAGAGGATAGTGCCAATTTCCGTTGATTACAACGACGATGGAAGATTTGTTGATGCCATCAGAAGGGACCTCTGGAGGCATGGTCCAGTAAATCTGTGCGTTGCCTGGGTAAGATCGAAATCGATGGGCTCGCTGGAAATAGCTGCCAAAGAGATATCTGAGCATTCCAGGGAGGAGTGGAGGCTTTTCAGGATCCTAGGCGTACGTGGCCTCAAGGAAAAGAAGATGCCCGAACTGCCGTCAAGCGCACGCTACCGTGAGGTCACGCTCGGTTTTATCAGGGAGGACAGCAGATCCCGCTGGCTCACGAATGATGAGATATGTCAGGGGATCAGGGATGCAATTGAAACTGACAGGCAGAATACGATCATTGGCTTGAGCGGGCCCGATGAGCTGTTCCCGGGATAGGTATTAGCGCGAAGCAACCTAATTATAAACTCCTTACATTACCAAAAGATGATAGGAGCCATTCTCGCAGGCGGTTACGGAAAGAGGCTCAAGCCCCTAACTGATGCAGTTCCCAAGTCTCTCGTGAAGATAAAGGGAGAATATACGATATTGGACAGGCAGCTTTTCGACTTCAGGAACATGGGCGTCAAGGACGTCTACATACTTTCCGGCTACCTGGGCGACAAGATTGAGGAGCGGTATGGAAAGGAGAGCGACGGGCTCAAGTTCCACTACCTGAAAGAGGAGAAACCCCTTGGCACGCTCTTTTCATTAAGGGGCCTGCTTGAGGAGAATTCCTCCGAGGATGTGGTGCTCAGGAACGGCGACACCATCACAGACATGAACTTTTCAAGGTTCGTGGAATTCGCGCAGAATTCCCCCTACAGCCTGGTGATGTTCATCTCCAGAATGAAGAGCCCTTTCGGCGTGGTAGAAACACTGGGCGAGCAGATAGTCAACTTCGTGGAGAAGCCCTATCTCGATTATTACATAAATTCGGGATTTTATTACATCAAGAAGGATGCGTTTCCCCACTTCTTCAGGGAATACCTGAACAAAGACATAGAGACAACCGTATTTCCACATATAGCCAATCTGAAGATGGCTGGTGCCTACAAGGAGGAGACCCTTTGGATAGGAGTGGACAGTGAGAAAGACCTGGATCTCATACGTAAGGAGTACGCAAACAGGGAAGACAGAAACTGGGGTTACTACAAGACAATATTCACGCACTCCGGGAAATCAATAACCCAGTACTTTATCAAATCAGGCGAGACGGCAAAGATTGGAACCACAGGCAAGTCTGTGCTGAGAGTCCTTGCAGGAACCGGAATTGTGGAAGGCAGGGAGAATTCTAAATTCGACGGGGATGCAGTAATTAGCCTGGAGGGAGAGACTTCGATCAAGGCACTGGAAAATGTTTCTGCAGAAGTGATAACCCTCTAATCACTGCCTGCAGTCTGCTGTTAGTTCGAAATTCGAATTAGATTCAATAATTCGGAACAAAATTAATATAATGAGATATATTGTAAGCACGATTCCTATGGCCGTTATGACCAGAGAAGTTTTGGTGAGGGCACTTGAGAAGACATACGGCCGGAAAGGGATGGCGCATGGTGACGTGGAAGAACTCTGCGACTTCGTTCTGTCTTTCTTCGGCTATGATGACTATGTTCTGGACAACACGCTGTCCGCACCAGAGAGAGATATTTTCTACAATCTCGAGGAATTTGGCTTCCTCGAGCCGCACAGGGAAGAGGTCAACATCTTCAAGGGCAAGACCTGGAGAGTCAACCAGTGGGTCTACAAGAAAGCAAACATATACAAGGCAGCCGATGCCCCTGTTGTAGAAGAAGAACCTGTCAACATCTATGACGAGATTTTCAAAGAGATGTAGGGCTCCTGTACCAATTTTTCTTTTCAAGCCGGGTTTTTGCCTGCAGTCTACTGCCCTAGTACGTGTACTTCTTCTTGGAATAGGAGTAAAGACGCCTGAAGAGCAGGAAAGAGAGGGCAACAATGATCACTACCATGAAAATGTCAATGGCATCGGCCTTCAGCAGGCTGTTTGTGGCAATTGCCTGATCCAGCATCAGCATAATGCCATTTGAGACAGAGTAGTTTACTCCACCCACAACAGTGTACTCGCCCACCATGAGGCCTCCCCAGTAGCTGCCTATGGCTGCCATAGAGCCCGTTATGAGGGCAGGTATGCTGGCAGGGAAAGTCAGGTACTTTGTTACCCTGGATTTTCTGAGTCCATAAACGGAAGCAACAGTCTTCAGGTCGCCGGGGATTGACCTCACCGCGCCATAGACGTTGAAGAATATGTAAGCAGCAGCAGAGAGGAATGTAATGATTATGACATCAACTTCAATGGCCAGCCCCCTCCCTATATACTGGCCCAGGAGCGGCGTCAGGAACACAACGAGGAGAGGATAGAAGATAGGTGCGGGAATGGAGTAGAGCACCTGGAACACACCGGTTGATCTTTCGCTCCGCTGACCCTTCCCCCCTAAGCGCATTGCCAGAGGGACCATTGTGAGAATGGACAGTGCAAATACCACGAGTATCCTGAGGAAGTCATACCCAACAGCAACCAGTAGGGACTTGACGAAACTTGCATTGAGAATGTAAACCACGAATGCCTCTGCAAAGCCTGATCTTGCAATAAGGTAGATGCCGACAGCAAGGGCCACGATCAGCAGCAGGCCGACAATTGCGTTAACTGTCCTGTCGGATGGGTGGTGCTGTGTTCTCCGCCTTTCTCTCCCATATGCCTGCGCTACAAACCTGTTGATCGCAGTGACAGCGCTTACGCTTGTGTTAATGGCCTGATTCACCCGCTTGGATATATTGGATAGGAACACGTTCTGGACTGCCCTTGGCTCCTTACCATCACCTTCAGGAGGGGACGTGTCGAAATTGTATCTCTCTGCCCTCTTCAGCAGGGGTGTGATGATGAAGTAGAAATTCAGGGCAATTCCCACCACCAGCATCCCGAGCATCACAATTACCCCAGTATAGTTGTGCTGGGCCACGAGATTCTGGGCAACCCCGCCAACTCCAAAAACCTGGA
This sequence comes from Thermoplasmataceae archaeon, assembly GCA_046704525.1. Taxonomy (GTDB): domain Archaea; phylum Thermoplasmatota; class Thermoplasmata; order Thermoplasmatales; family Thermoplasmataceae. Next base: position 18,847 of record JBJKRS010000159.1, on the reverse strand, counting down.
ATGTCCTGCTTCCAATCTCTATGACCTCGCTCAGGGTTATGTAGAACAGCCCGCTTGAGAAAGAGGGCATGATGTTGGACATGATCATTGGGTATGAAGCCGGCATGTAGAGCTTTCTCAGCTTAGTGAAAATACTTATGCCGTACACCTTGTTGATTTCATCGTAGCTTGATGGGATGTGGCTCACTGCCTCATACACCCCGAGGATCAGATTCCATACGAGTGCAGTAATGATGAGGATGTCTGAAGCTATCTCGACGCCGATGCTTCCTGGGATCCTTGCGAGGAAGAAAACCAGTATGACCGGGAAGAAGGATACAACCGGCACCGCCTGCAGAACATTTGTTATGGGGATGATTATTGCACCAGCGGACCTTACCCTTGCAGCAAGAATTCCCAGGAACAGCGCAAGCAGTACTGACGCCCCCATGAGGAGCCATATCCTTGCGAAAGTGGCCAGTACCGCTGCAAGGATGTATGCATAGAATACTGCCCCGGTCATTGCTCCTTGAACTTCTACCAAATATAAGTATAATTTGACTGAAAATCCACCTTGGGTTCACTGAAGGAGGACCTCCCCGCTTCCCACCAGCTGTCAGTGATTCATCGTGGTGAAGCTGGAAATAAGGAAGTGGGCCGCAATACCGGGTTACCCGAAAATGCGTCAAGTCCTCGAGAGAAACTCGGGTATCTGAAGAACCTGCCTTACCTCTTCTTCTTTCCTCTTGAAAATGCCCTGGCGGCCAGAATGAGCCCAATTCCAGCCAGTGCAATTGCGGCTCCCGTTCTCGGGCTGTCTTTTACTATGTGCTGTACTGGCTTCTTGTAAGGATCGTACCTGTCGACGTGTATCTTGTAGCAGTCAGGGTACTCCAGCACGTGGACACCACGCTCAGAGCCGCTTATGGAAGCGCGCCAGTCTGAGATCTGGCCGTGCCTCTCCCCTATGGATCTGCGGAATAGGCCGCTTTCAGAGGGGTGTGGGATCTCAGTCCCGTCAGCATTAAGCTTCGGAATGGTCATGTGGTTCAGGACCACTGCTTTCGACAGTATGTCGTTCCATACGTCCGGTCCCAGCTCATAATCCATTGTAATCTGTACAGGGATGTATGTTGCATTAACTTTGCTCATGCAAATTTCTCGAGAAGTAGATACTTTTCGATGATCTCGTTCAGGCGGGTTGAGAAGTTGTTTTCAAGACTAATGGACCTCAGGTTCACTTCAGCCCTGTATGAGCTCAGGGAAATGGCAACCTTGTGCAGTTCCATCCATGTCTCATATATATCGAAATTGTGGCCCGCAATTCTTGAATGCAGGTCTATCTTCCTCCTGCTCATTTCCTCATGCTTCCTGTACAGGCCAATGAGTTCCATAATCTCGTCCTCGAGATCGAAATAATTCTCCCTCAGGATCTTCTTTTCCAGTTCGCCCAGACCTAGTATGCCCTCTATCTCAGCTGTATCCATGGAAGCTTCACTTCGTGATGGCCTTCATTATGCGCAGCATCTCCTCACTTTCCTCATAGTCGTTCCTGATAATCTCAAGACGTTTCCTGTTATTCTGGAAACTGTCCTCAAGCCTTTCAATCTCCCTCTTGAGGTTCTCGTTCTGGGCCCTGTAATACTCAATTTCCCTTGCTATTTTCTTCCTTATCTCAGTGACCCTCTGCGGCATACATGATACAAAGAAATCAGATGTTATAAAGTTGGCTCTTTCAGGCGTCTAGTCGCCTGCTTCCCTCAGACGGGGTTCCAAGAGAAATGCTGAATGGGGTAAGACTCATTCTTCAAAGCTTGCCCATCATGCATTCAAAAGATTTCTCTATGATACGGTCTGCAACCTTGCTGATATATCTCTGGCCAATGCTGGCCAGCCTTCCTGCCATAACTGCCTCTACGTCCCAGGAAAGCTTGGATTTGGTGTCATCTCCTTCAACGATAACGCCAATGTTCACAGTTGAACTGTTGTTCTTGCCCTTGGCGTCAATTGTCAGCCTGACTTTCTTTCCCTCCCGGTCTACGTCTCCGTACGAGATCTTTGAGTCGAATGTTTCCTTGATGAAGCCTACACTAACCTTGAGATGAGTCTTTATTGTGCTGCTGTCCAGAACTTCTGTGCCCGTTGCGTCAGGAAGGCATTCGGCGAGATTGTGCGGATCCATAAGGAAATCCCATACAGCTTTCGTGCCTGAGTTTACTTCTCTTGAACCCTCGAACTTCACTTTGTCACCTCTTGATGGAACACGATGCAGAGTGCCCGGTTCCTGATTGGGCGTCGCTTATTATGTTTAACTCCAATCCTTCCCAGTGAAAAGTTAACTAAACATTAGCCATGCTTGTATGATAACCCATGACAGAGCTCAAGACGGCAAAATATGAGGATTATGTGGTCCGCATGAGGAGGCATTTTCACCGGAATCCGGAACTAAGCTTCAAGGAGTTCAGGACAGCTGAGACAATAGAGAAAGAGCTGAGAGGCATGGGGCTGGAATCAAGGAGAGTGGCTGAAACCTGCATTGCAGCGGACATAGAGGGCAGCTCCCCAGGGAGGACGGTGGCAATCCGTGCTGATATCGATGCACTGCCGGTCAAGGAGGAGAATTCACTGGAATTCAAGTCATCCGCGGAGGGAGTCATGCACGCCTGCGGCCATGATGCACACATAGCCATGGCACTTGGAGCTGCCAGATACTTCGCGGAAAACAGGGATTCATTCACTGGAAGAATCAGGATGCTGTTCCAGGCTGCTGAGGAAAGTCCTCCCGGTGGTGCCAAGCAGCTTATTGAGGCCGGGGAGCTCAAGGATGTTGATTACGTGATCGGGCAGCATGTGGTCTCACGTTTCCCTTCGGGAACGACTGCAGTGTATTACGGTCCCATGATGGCCAACGCTGACGAGTTCATAGTCCGCATAAAGGGTGTAGGGGGCCATGGATCCGCCCCGCAGGAGGCAATTGATGCACTCATGATTGCAGCCAACTACGTCATGCAGATCCAGACCATAGTGTCCAGGAGAGTTGCGCCGTTCAAGAGTGCAGTCGTTACCGTGGGAACATTCAATTCTGGATACAGGTACAACATTATTGCCCCATATGCAGAGCTGACAGGCACAGTCAGGACATTCGACAGCGATGTGCAGGACCTTGTCAAGGAAGAGCTCGAGAAGATACTGAAGGGCGTTGCCCTAGGAACAGGCTGCGAATATGAGTTTGAATACATAAAGGGGTACCCGGCAGTCATAAACAACAACAATGTGTCGAAAGTCTTCGAAGATATTTCACACGATGTCCTGGGAAAGGATTCTGTTCTCCATCCTGAACCTGACATGGGAGGAGAGGACTTCGCTTACTACGTGATGGAGAAGCCAGGTGCATTCTATTTTCTTGGAGTCGGAAACCAGAAGAAGGGTGCAACCAGCCCGCAGCACAGCCCCACCTACATGATAGACGAGGATGCAATGAAATATGGTGTGGAAATACTATGCAGGAGTGCACTCAGGCTCCTTGAAGGTGGTGCATGATCTTATTTGTAAGGTAAGTTGGTGCGTCAGAATTAAGAAACAAGAAGTGTGCCGAACATCCATCCCGGGGTATACATGGGGAAAATTCCACAATCGCACATGCACCCCCAGCTGTAAGTTCCGGGTGTGCTGAACGTCACATTCGCACTGGTGACCGAATCGGGTAGGATTGGTATATTCAGGCCGTTGCTCGTGGTAAATGTGTGGGAAATCACTGAGGCTGGAACCTCATTGACTTGCTCGAAAACGGCTGGCTGTGGGACCGATTCAGCCATATTACCACCATATGTGTACCTTGCCACGGCGATAGAACCGGAGTCTGTTCCAATCACCTTGCTGTCGGATGATTCAACTAGATTGTCAGTCCCATTGTCCTGGTTGTAGATTGTTATCTGAATCGTGACGTTGGCAGGAACGTTGATGGCGGCCGATGAATAATTCACTCCGTTCACAACAACATGGAATGCGTAATCCGTTGCGTTGTTGTGGGCTTCCGGGGAAATGTCAAGCGTGATCGCAAAGGACCCTTCAAGATTTAATTGAGAGGGTTGTGAGAATGCAGGCATGTAACTTTCAGTCAGTATGAAAAATGAAAGGAGCATAAGGAGTACAGCCGCAGCAACAAGCCTGTTATTCCTCAACAATTCATTATTTGAACAGGTTAGAGCCGATTAATGCATAACATTAAATTTGAGGTGCCCGCACCTTGAACAGGAGTATAAAATGATTGGGCCGGAACCATGATGGCACGGTTCCAGACACCTAAGCAGGCAGCGAAAAGCGGGTTTTCATACAGGGTATTCATTCGCCGTACTGGGTCCTCCGGTAAATTTTGATCACAGCTGCGCAGATCAAGAATAGCAGTCCCAGGCCAATACCGTAAAGAGCACCGTTTGTGAGTGAGTCCTGCGGTATCCCTGTTATCACGTACACAATGGCTATTGATGACATTGCAAATCCACCGGAATACGCCATGTATGAGCGGCTCTTCATCATTTCTCCCCTCCCCTTTTCCTCTCTTTCTGCAGGCTGGTTGAGGATGATGAAGAGTGAAATGAAGGAGATTGCAGTCACCATTGCGAGCAGTATACCTGGAATTATGTAAACAGAAGCCCTGCTGGTGAAGTATGCAATGGCTATCATTCCAATGCCGAATGAAGAGATGCCCGTAATGACGAGATCTATGACTATGCGCTCCGGGTGTGGATGCTTGACTTTTCCGGCCCGCATCTTGTCCACGACGTAGTATACCAGCACGAACACCAGTGCTGCAGGTGCAAGGAAGAACAGGAGCACCTCCCAGTCAGCTATTATGACTCCCGGCGTCAGGGCACCCCAAATTGAAAGACCGACCATGTAAGATATTCCAAGTATTCCAAATGACACGGTCATTGGCCTGTCAATGATCCTGAGACTTCTGTTCCTGTCCATGAAGGGCAGTGCCATCAAGTATACCAGCGGTGCACCGGCAAACAGAACTGTCCCCCAGAAGGTTCCAATCACGGAAACCATGTGGAAATCCATGGCCTTGTAGACAAACAGCAGGAACCAAGGCGGATACGGTGGGACTGAAGATGCCAGAGGACTGCTGGGGGAAACCTGGGGCAGAGGCGACAGCAGGGCAGGTACGTTCGGCAGAAGTGTGAGTAAGGACGGGACTAGGAGTATGGCTGAGAACATGAGAAGCGTCAGCTCAAACATGTAGTAGAGGTTGAACGGGTACCACGGCTTGTAATCTGGCCGCTCGTGATCAACGAGAGGTGCGCTGTGCTCTTTCCCGGTAACTTTGGGCATGATGGTGTTGAACTCTGCCATTATGAAGTGCGCCATGAAGAGGACGCCTATCAGTGCCGTTAGAACCACATGCCAGCCAAGCATTCTGTGGAAAAGTGAAAGGTTCGTTCCGTTCCCGAAGAAAATCCCTTCGATGTATCCGCCGATTATGGGAGCTCCCTGGGCTATCCCTCTCCCGACATCAGTGGCATCCACAGACAGAACATCTCCGCTCATGGAATAGCCAAAAAATCCTGTTCCAAGAGTGAGCAATAGCAGAAACAGCCCCGTCATCCACTGTGCACCCCTGGGTTTCTTGAATGCGCCTACAAACAAGTTCCTGAGCAGGTGTATGTAGAGAAGTACAATCATGGAATACGCCCCATAAAGGTGCGATGTCAGTATAATGGAGCCAAAGGGTGTAGAGTTCAGGAAATCGGTTGTGCTGCTGTACGGGTTCGCCGGCTGATAGTAGAAGAGCAATACCAGACCGGTAATGCATTCATAAAGAAATGCGATGGTGACCAGAGCACCCGTCCAGTACCAGACCCCGCCCTTCTTCCTCATGTAATCTGGAACCCTTCTGGGTATGGGCTGAGGATCATTGAACATCTTCACCAGCAGCGGATCTTGCTCTCTACCTGTTATGGCCATCTACTTTGGCACCCCCGAGTTAGTGACCTCGGTCTGGGTCGATGAGGAGAGTGGCGTTGATCCCTTGAGATCATCGGTCTGCCCGTATATGGTAGGGCCCACCATTGAGACGACCTTGTAGCTGTCTGTGGACTTGTCGTAACTGAGGGTGAGGTTGGGCAGCGGTTTCTTTGTTGGACCAGTCAGGATGCCGAATCCATTCTGCGGGTCATAGGTGCTCCCATGGCAATTGCAGTGAACAAACCCCTTGTTGCTGGACCCTGCATATGATGTTCCGGGTATGGAGGAACCTGGACTGTAGAAGTGTATCATCGGCGGAACGCAGCCGAGATGCTCGCAAATTGCGCTGGCAGCCACCACTGACGAGTACGGGCCCACCCCTCCAGGAGACTGGAAACTCTTTCCAGTGGCAGGAACAGAGACCGTTACAGACCTGACTTCGACGTCATTGTTGTTGGAATCGCCCATCCTGAGGAGGAAGTTCGGCTCGCCCTGAAGAGGGTATTCGAATGTCACGACGGAAGGGTCGTTTACCTTCAGATCAGATGTTTTCAGCGGCTGCCCCGATGAGGAATTTACTAGAGTTAGGGACGGGAATCCCGTGATCCCGACACTCTTTGGTATCATGTTCTGGACAAGACCTCTCCCGACTCCACCAACAGCGGCTGCCAGCGCTATTACTGACATCGCTTTTAGGAAGTTTCTTTTCGAAGGGTCCCTGATGTCCTGATCAACGACAGCTTCGTGCAACTCGTTTTCCATTTTTCAAATCACCCTTTATTGCACGTAAACTGTGCCTGTCATCCATCCAGATGTGCTCATGGCACCGCTCCAGCCACTGTTTCCTGAACCGCAGGCTGCCTCGCACTGCCAGGTGTAACTACCTGAAGTGAGGGTGAAAGACGCCTGCACAACGCTTGAAGGCGTAACGGGAATGTTAAGCACGGTGGAGGCTCCGCTAAGGACTGTGAAGGTGTGTGCAATGTTGCTTGCTGGAACGGAAGAAACAGGCGCTGTTCCGTTCAATACTATCCCGTTCGGTCCCTCAGTTGAGTTCACGTTTGTCTCGTTAACGATGGTTATTTTGCTGTTGGCAGCTCCAGTCACATTGGAATAGCTAGCGTCTGTTGGAGCTGCACCGTCGTCATAGTTAATGATTGTCGCCACAATCTTCTTGCCTGAAGGCAGGGATATGTTGGCCGAAGAGGCGAGCTTGCCGTTATCAAGGATATAATAGGCAGGCTGATCAGTAACCGAATTGTTGAACCAGTTCTGTGTTGAAACCATCAGCGTGAGGGAATAATAGCTCTGGGCCGGAACCGAGCTTGAAGCCTGGACGGTACCCGTCATCCATCCGGCTGTGGCCATTGCACCATCCCAACCGGAGGATCCGCTCCCACATGCTGCCTCGCACTGCCAGGTATAACTTCCTGGTGAAAGAGTAAATGAAGCCTGCACCGTCGAAGACGGGGTAATAGGTACATTGACTACAACCTTGGAGCCGCTAAGTATGGTGAATGTATGTGCTATGTTTGAGTCGGGCACGGCGGTGACTGTCTCACCGCCTGCTACTGCAATCCCGGACCCACTCGAAGTTGAATTGACGTTGGTGTCATTGAAGATGGCCACCTGATCATTAGCTGTTCCTGTGACATTTGCGTACAATGGATCCACTGTTGCCGGTCCGTCATCATAATTGACAATCGTGAGGTCGATTGTCTTGCCAGACGGGAGGCTTATATTTGCAGATGACTGCAGCTGTCCGTCGCTAAGAACGTAGAAAGCCGGCTGAGTTCCAACGGAAGCGTTGAACATGTTGCTTGTTGTAATCACAAGTGTTAGAGAATATTCTCCGGCAGAAGTCTGGTTTCCAGCAGTACCAGTGCTGTTCAAAGAGTTTCCATTGATTTCATGGTAATACACACCACCAATGGAAATTCCGCCCACTACAATTACAACAGCTATCAGAGAGTAGAGAATACTGTCTTGCATCCAAGAGTTATAATGAGGACTGGATATGAAAGGCATTCCCAAAATTTAAGGGTGCAAATATTAACAAAGCAGTTCCGGAGCGTTTGTTAATGGCTTTCTGTATGCAACCCCTTTGGGAAGATGGGCTCAAATGTAAGGGATGGGTACTGATGAACCTATGAGTTTACAGGAAAACGGGAGTGGGATCGACTTTTTAGCTCAGACCCCGTTGAGTGCTGAGGAAATGTCACCAATAAGATCATCGCAGTCTTCTATTCCGACTGATAGCCTGATGAGATCATCTGTCACGCCATATTTCTCCCTGATCTCCCTTGGTATCCCCGAGTGTGTCATGAGAGACGGAACCTCAATAAGAGACTCAACGCCCCCAAGGCTCTCAGCCAGAGAAGCGTATTTCAGGCTTCCCACAAACCTCTTTACTCCAGCCATGTCGGTATTCAGCCTGAAGGACATCATTGCTCCGAATCCTTTCATCTGGCGTTTTGCAACAGTGTGGTTGGGGTGCTCCTCCAGTCCCGGGTAAAATACCTTTCCCACCTTTGGGCTCTCGCCAAGAAGCTTGACTATCTCTGATGCATTCTTCTCATGCTCTTTCATCCTTACCGCCAGTGTCTTTATGCCTCTCATTGTCAGGTAACTGTCAAATGGTGACATGACTGCCCCTATGGCATTCTGGTTGAACTTCAGTTTCTCATGAACTTCGCCGTCATTTGTTATCAGGGCACCGCCCAACGAGTCACTGTGTCCGTTTATGAACTTGGTCGTGCTGTGCACGACTACATCGGCCCCCAGGTCCAGGGGGTTCTGGTTATACGGGGTTGCGAAGGTGTTGTCAACGGCCGTGATAACTCCCCGTTTCTTGGCAATCTTCGATACGCCCTCAATATCGGTAATTCTCAGCAGTGGATTAGACGGAGTTTCCATGTATATCATCCTGGTCTCGTCGGGTATGCTGTCCAGGGAGGCAAGATCAGTAAGATCTCTCAGCTCGTAGGTAATTCCAAGGTTTGACACCACCCTTCTTAGCAGCCTTTCAGTTCCTCCATAAAGGTCATCTGATGCTATCAGGTGATCTCCAGACTTGAGAAGTGAGACAAACATGTTCATTTCAGATGCCAGGCCTGAAGAAAACATCAGCCCGTATTTTCCGTTCTCGATGCTGGCTATCTTCTTTTCTAGCGCGTGCCTTGTCGGATTGCCGCTCCTGGTATATTCAAGCCCCTTGGTTGGGACTTCCGGGTCTTTTCTTGCAAAGGTAGTGGCAAGATGTATGGGTGAGACTACATCACCCACCCCTCCTTGAGTGTCCGGCTCCTCACCGGTATGAATTGATCTGGTTGAGAACTTCATCGCCTATCACTCCATGAATCCGTTATTCTTCATCCAATTATCGCTGTACAGCTTGCTCAGGTACCTGTCTCCTGAATCAGGAAATATCACGACGATATTCTTGCCAGAGTATTTCTCTGAGACTTTCAGGGCTGCCACCATCGCCGAGCCCGAAGACCCTCCGGCGAATATGCCCTCCTCCCTCGCGAGCCTCCTAGTCATCAGAAAGCTATCCCTGTCGTTAACCTGCATAATGTCATCTATCACTGAGAAATCGACTGCCTTGACCAGGTAATCCTCCCCTATGCCCTCAACTTTGTACACGTGGGTGGCAGGGATCTTTCCTGTCCTGTAGAATTCGTAGAACACGCTCCCTTCTGGGTCAACACCTATGATCTTGATCTCCGGGTTCTTCTCCTTCAGGTACCTCCCAATTCCAGTGATGGTCCCCCCGGTGCCGATGCCTGCCACAACGATGTCGATGTTGCCTTCCATCTGCTCCCAGAGCTCGGGGCCTGTGGACAGATAGTGTGCTTCTATGTTGTCAGGGTTGTTGTACTGGTCCGGGTAGAAAGCGCCTTCCTCACTTGCCAGCTTTCTTGCAACGCTGTAATAGCTGTCCTCTGAATCGTACGGAACATCCGTTTTTGTGACAACTACCCTGGTCCCAAAAGCTTTCATCAGGTTGATCTTCTCATCGCTCATCTTGTCCGGAATTGTTATTGTGCACTTGTAACCCATAACAGCAGAAATCATGGAAATCGCCGCACCCGTGTTTCCTGAGGAGTTTTCGACGACGCTGTCATTTATTCTGCCTGATTTGCGGGCCTTATCCATTATGTGTTTGGCCATCCTGTCCTTTGTGCTTCCACTTGGGTTGAAGAATTCAAGTTTTGCAAATATTCTGTTTCTTTTGCCACCTAGCTTGTTGATCTTTACAATAGGCGTATCGCCAATGGTATCCAGTATATTTTCAAAAACCCTCATATTTCATTACGCTAGGTAATAACAATTATTAGACTAATAGTTTAGCGGAATCACCGAAGTATGTTGCTCAACAGAGCAGAATGAGAAGCATGGATCAGCCCGTAAAACGCTTGATTCATTGCCTCGGGCACATTCCTTGATCGAGGATTGTCTGAGAAAGCACGTTTGCGTTCCAAAGCCCTTCATTGCAGGCTTTTCTCCATCTCAACGTCAGTTACCCTGTAACCGCACTTCATGTAGAGCTCTATTGCCTCCTCATTATGGGCAAAAACATGCAGGGATATCCTGTTCACGCCATTCCTCCTGGCAATATTTTCTACCTCGGCAAGTATCTGGGTGCCGTACCCCTTTCTCCTGTGTTCCTGCTCCACGATGATGTCGTAAATGAATATGCCGGATGCCTGCCCAAGCTTGTATCTATTGAGCCACACGAACCCCACATGGTCCCCCTCATCGTTCTTCACCAAAAAAATGCTGTTTTGGTCCGTGTCCTTGCCATCCGGCAGCAGCCCCTTCAGATCGGCTTCCGCAAGTTCGATGGCATCCTTCTCCTCCCATGTACCAGAGCGGACCTTGTCCTCAGCATACCCCAATGCAAGCCTCTCTAAGTAGGGCGAAAATTCCTCTTCTGTGATCGGGTTGAGACGCACCATGCACCTGGAACTGAAATAAGGATTAAATCCTGTCTTCAATATACGAAACTGTGACTGAAAAGCTGTACTGGATGGACCAGAACCTTTCAGAATTTGAAGCAACGGTAGTTGAGGCTTCCGACGGTAGGGTAGTTCTGAACAGAACTGCTTTCTATCCCAGAGGGGGAGGACAACCGTCTGATACGGGCGTCCTGATCTCTGGCGGAGTAGAATATCAGGTCGACAACGTAGAGAAATCGGGAGAAGATGTCTTTCACAACATAGGTGGGGAGGAGCTGCCTTCCGAAGGTGGCAGGGTCACGGGGAAACTGGACTGGGGACGCAGGTACAGCCACATGCGGTATCATACCGCAATTCACATCCTGGATGGGATCATCACCCAGAGGCATGGCGAGGAGGGTACCTTGACTGGAGGCCAGATTTACAGTGACAGGGCACGGATAGACTTTGACATGGAAGGACTCACCAGGGAGAAAGCCGAAGCCATAATAGAGGAAGCCAATGAGGTTGTCAGATCCGGCCTGAAGGTATACGCAAAGGAGATTAAAAGCAGTGAAGCCCTTGGCATACCTAACCTGTCCCGCACTCTTCCGGGGAGGGAACTCCTTGAAAAGCTTGACACCGTGAGGATTGTCGTCATTGAAGGGCTGGACGAACAGGCAGACGGAGGCACCCATGTGCCAAGCACGTCGGATGTCGGAAAGATAGTCCTCACCAAGATGCAGAACAAAGGGCGGAGAAACAAGCGTGTCGAGTTTGCCCTGGAGGACCATCTGAAGGACTGAAGGCGAGATGCAGATAGATACACTTGTAGTGGGGGCTCTGAAAACAAATTGCTACGTTCTTTCAGAGAGGGGCCAGTGTATCGTCATAGACGCAGGCGGAGATGGCAGCAAGATTGCATCCCACATAAGGGAAAGAGGGCTGTGGCTAAACTACATTCTCGCGACCCACTGCCACTTCGACCATATTGCAGCAGTGGAGATGCTCCGGAAAAAGTTTGACAGCCCGTTTCACGTTCACAGGGATGAAGCTGCCATGCTCAGCTCGGCTTCTGAAATGGCCATGCAATTCCTGGGGATCAGTATTGACCACATATCTGATCCAGATGGATTCATCTCCGACGACAAGTACATCATAGGGGAGACTGATCTCAAGCCTCTGCACACACCGGGCCACACTGAGGGAAGTGTCAGCTTTCTCACAGAGGGTATCCTATTTTCCGGAGACACTCTGTTCAGGGGCAGCATAGGCAGAACAGACATTGGCGGTTCCTTGGAACTGATGAGAAACACCATAGAAAAGATAAGGGGGTTTGACAATGACCTTTTGGTTTACCCCGGTCACGGCCAGAGCACGACAATAGGAGAGGAAAAGAGGAGCAACCCGTTTCTCCTGCATCGTGACTGGTAGAGTCTGTCGGAGGGAGTCTGTATGAGTCAAGACATAGAAGGCATCGCGGAGGACATCATAGGAAAGATCAGCCCTCGTTCCTTTCCAGAGGACTATCTGCCAGGGGATGAGCAGACTGCTGACTTCACCATACCCAAGAGTGAAGAGGTAATGATGTACAGGGAGCTTGAAGGAGTCTATGTAATGCTTGACGGGGAGAGGATATTCTTCAAAGATCCGTATGAGGCCAAGTACATATTCTATTGCGCAAAGAGTGGTGTCACGACTGTCAGGATGCCCGGGACAAAGACACTGAAGAAAATCCTGAAAGAGTTCCAGAACTATCTTGAGCACCTCAGGTACGAGGTCGAGAAGGAGACAGACAAGCTTGGGCTTAATGAGAAGGATAGAGACCTGGTTATAGATGCCTGCTCAAGAAAGCTTGGTTACGATCTTATAGCGGATATCTGACCGTTTTCCAGACCACCAGAGGTTTCCTGCTTTTCAGCTACCGTTTTCATGAAGGTGTCACGGTCAAGCATAATGTGCTCTCCGAACACAGAAGAGAAACCCCTGAGGAGAGCTCTGACAAGATCTTCCCTATGCACATCCGCATATCCCATAACCGATGGGTCGAGCCCGCAAGGGTTGATTCTTGCAAAACCCTCCAGGGGCTGGGGAGATATGTTGACTGCAACGCCGTGATATGAAACACTGGAGTCAATGGCCATTCCAACTGATGCAACTTTCTTTCCTGTAGAAGTGATCCATATACCTGGCTCCACATCGCCGATGTGAGTCTTTACGCCGCATTCGCCAAGAGCAGTAACCACGATTCCCTCAACTTTCTTCACGAATGCCCTTACATCAATCCTTCCTCCGGCCGCAAGATCATAGATCGGGTACACAACAAGCTGTCCGGGGGAATGATACGTAACATCCCCGCCGCGTTCCGTCTTCACCACTTTTATGGTGCTGAAGTTTTTAGGATCGCTCTTCCTTCCAATTGTATAGACTGGCGGATCGTGCTCCAGGAAAAGGAGCGTGTCGCCTATTGCACCGGCTTTCCTCATGGAGACCAGCTTTCGCTGAAGGCCCAGGCAATCCTGATATGATATGGCGCCCAGGTCACTTGCCAGACTTGAAGTGGAGGGAGTGTCCATATGTCGCCTCCGCAGCCTCCTTTAAGCCTTCTGAAATCGTTGGGTGAGGGTGTATCGTGAGCCCTATGTCCATTGCAAGGAGACCGGATTCGATAGCCAGAACTACCTCTGAAATGAGCTCAGAAGAATGTGGTGCTGTTATTCCCGCTCCCTTGACATAACCCTTCTCATCATAGTAGAGATTGTACGTTCCGAGGGAATTGTTCATACCGAGAGATCTTCCGTTCGCAGCAGCAGGGAATCTCGAATGCTCTCCCTCCAGGTGGCCCGTGTATGATATCTCAGGATCCGAGTAGATCACATAGGGCATAGCCCTGTAATCCACAATAGCATCTGTCCCGGTGATGTTGTCGGCTACCACATCGGCCTCGTAGAATGCTTTGTGGGCAAGCATCGGGCCGCCTGAGACATCTCCGATGGCGTAGACATTTGGGACGCTGGTCCTCTTCCTGCCATCCGTCTTGATAAATCTACCGTCCATCTCGACCTGGAGGTTTTCCAGACCAAATCCTGTAGTGTTCGGGACACGGCCAACCGTCAGGAGTACCTTGTCAGACTCTATTGTGCTACCGTCCTCGAGGGTTACAGTGTATTTTTCGCCCTTCGACACTCCCTTAACCTTGACCGCTGTCTTGATGTCAACACCAAGTTCCTTCAGCCGCCGCTGAACCGGCCTTACCAAGTCCCGCTCAACTTCTGGCAGTATGGACTGCATCATTTCAATGATCGTGACGCTTGAGCCCAGCTTGGCGAAGGCTGTGCCCAGCTCTACACCAATGTACCCGCCTCCAATTATGACTATGCTGGCTGGGACGTCCTTTATGTCAAGTATCTCCCGGTTGAAATCCACGCCCTCAAAGCCCTCAAGCCTCACTGGGCTTGAGCCAGTGGCAATGACAATATTCTCTCCTTCGTGTATGTCTTCCCCGACCTTGACCCGGTGAGAATCCGTGATAAATGCCTCCCCCCTTGCGATTTCCACGCCGTATGACTTGCAGAGGGTCTCAACTCCTGATGTGAGCTTGTTGATCATGGACCACTTCCAGTCCTGCCATTCGTTCATGTCGATTGCATAGTCGAGCTTGACGCCCGGCATGTCCTTTAGATACCCCAGGGAATTTCCAAGCTCAATGAAGGCTTTTGACGGAATGCATCCGTAGTTGAGGCACTCCCCTCCTATCTTGTCCTTCTCAACAAGGAGGACTTTCTTTCCCTTCTGGCCAAGGCGTATTGCTGTGGAATACCCTCCCGGCCCTGCTCCTATTATGATTGCATCGTACGCCATCTGAACACCTACTGTGAAAGTATGAGCACTGGATCCTCGAGAAGGCCCCTCAGCCTTTTCATGAATCTCGCTGCAACCGCACCGTCCACGAGCCTGTGGTCGCACGAGAGCGATATGTACATCTTCTCCCTCCTTGAACCGTTCTCCCCGATCTCTGTCAGTGTTCTGTGGACGCCGAGAATCGCGACTTCGGGATAGTTGATGATTGGCGTGGACATGATTCCTGCTATTGAACCGACATTTGTCACAGTGAAAGTGGAGTCCTGAACTTCTTCAAGCTTCAAGGCGTTCTCCCTGGCACGTTTCGCGAGATCAGATATTTCCGAGGAAAGTGCAACTACACTCTTCCTGTCCACATCCTTCACCACCGCGACAGTGAGCCCGTCAGGAGTGTCTATGGCAACTCCCATGTTATAGTACTTCTTCAGCAGGTAACGCCTGTTCTCCTCGTCGTACGTGGCGTTCATGTATGGAAAGTCCCTGAGAGCTATGGTGGCAGCCTTAACGAAGAACGGGGTAAATGTGACGCTCAGGTTCTCCTTCTTGAGCTTGTCGACACTCTCCCTTATCGGCCCGATGTTGATCTCCTCGAAGATTGTGAAGTGGGGTATTATCTGCTTTGACTTGGTCATCTTCTCGAAAATCAGCCTCCTCAGACCCTTCGGCACGAGTACCTCCTCCCTTACTGGTTGGGAAGGAGCGGCTTCCATCTTGGCCTCGATTTCCTCGATCCTCTCTTTTCCAGTCTCTACTTTCGGTGGCTCCTGGCTTTCTGTGACCGAGGGGGCAGGTTCCGGAGACTCAAGGTCATCAAGAGTGACCCTTCCATTAGGTCCGCTGCCTCTGAGCCTGGAAATATCCATACCCCTTTCCCGGGCAATTCTCCTTACTGCCGGTGAGGCGAGGACCAGCCCCCCAGACGGTGCTGGAACTGGCTCCTCCTCTGGCGTGCTCTCCTCTTCAGCTGTTTCTCTTTCCGTGGGGGCAGCTTCTGGAACTGGCTCCGGCTCAGGCTCTTCGGCCTCCCCTGCCGACCTGATGTCAATGAGGACTGTTCCTACTTCAACCATAGCCCCTTCTTCGTGGTATATTCTGGTAACATCTCCCTCGACCGGGGACGGCACCTTGACCGTAACCTTGTCGGTCATTACCTCAACCATGTCCTGGTCCCTGGATATGTGGTCGCCCTCCTTGACGTGCCACTTCACTATTTCACCTTCGTTTACTCCTTCTCCTATGTCTGGCAACTTGAAGCTGTACACATAATCACCTGAATTCAATAACCTTCCTGACCGCCTTCATGATGCGTGCCTCGTTGGGCATGTAGTGTTCCTCCAGCTTGTAAGGGAACGGAGTGTCAGGGCCCGTCACCCTCAGTATGGGCGCATAGAGGTACTCAACCATTCTCTCAGTAATCAGAGCGGAAATTTCGGCCCCCATGCCAAGTGTTCTGGGAGCCTCGTGCACAATCACCACTCTCCCGGTCTTCTTCACTGATGTCGTTATGGCTTCGATATCGAGCGGGGACAGAGTCCTCAAGTCGATCACGTCCGCCGAGATATTGTTGTCCTTCACCGTCTTGGTGACGGTCGGAACCATGGAGCCGTATGTTATCAGTGTCACATCCTCACCCTCGCTCACCAGGTTGGCCTTTCCTATTGGCACCTTGAAGTCCTCGTCGGGAACTTCCATTTTCCCAGCCCTGTATAGCCTCTTTGGTTCCAGGAAAATGACTGGGTCCTTTGAGTCAATTGCGGATGAAAGAAGACCCTTGGCGTCGTACGGATTTGACGGTGTGAGCACAACAAGCCCTGCTGTGTGGACAAAGTAGCTCTCTCCGCTCTGCGAATGGTAAAGTCCGCCGCGGATACCTCCTCCGTAGGGTGTTCTGACAATCACTGGAGACGTTATGGAACCTGCCGTCCTGTACCTGAGCTTGGCCATCTGGTTTATGATCTGGTCCATTGCTGTGTATATGAAGTCCTGGAACTGTATTTCCGCAAGCGGCTTGAGTCCAGAAGATGCCATGCCAATGGCCATTCCGATAATGCCGAGTTCAACCAGAGGCATGTCAATGACCCTCTCATCGCCGTACTTCGCCTGGAGGCCGTCTGTAACCCTGAAAACCCCTCCGTCCTTTCCAATGTCTTCCCCCATGAGGATTATTGAGTCGTCGTCTGCCATCCTCTGGTCCATCGTTGAATTGAGTGCCTTGACCATGTTGATTGTGCTTGAGCTCAAAGGACATCACCCATCTCTTCCTTGAGTATCCATGTCATTTCAGACAGGACATCCTCGAACATAGTTTCCGGATCTGGGGGAGGAACTTTCTCCCTGTCCTCGAACTTCTCATCCACTATCCTGACTGACTCCTCGCGGATCTTGTTTATCATGTTGTCGTTGAGGAATCCCATGTCTTTCAGTATGTTTGCTGCAATCACAATAGGGTCTTTCTCCGATCCCTCCTGTACCTCATCCGTCCTGTATTTGGTTGGATCGTCAGATGTGGAGTGCGGGCCCATCCTGTAGCTCACAGCCTCCACGAGAGTCGGTCCGTTGCCATTGCGTGCATTCTGTACTGCTTCCGCAACTACCTTGTATGTCTCAATGAAGTCGTTACCGTCCACCTTGACCCCTCTCATTCCGTATGCGTCCGCCTTCTTCCATATCTCAGTCCTTGTCTGCCTCTCAACAGGCAGTGAAATAGCCCATCCGTTGTTCTCGCACATGAAAACTATCGGCAGGTTGAACACCGCGGCAAGATTCAGGGCAGCGTGGAAATCAGGTGTTGACGACGATCCGTCTCCGAATGTAGTCAGTACAATCTGTCCGGTCTTCCTGTACTTGGCAGCGTAAGCTGCGCCTACCGCCAGCGGCAGGTTGGTTGCAACCGGGCTCTGTATGGACATGAAATTATATTCCTTTGCAACAAAGTGGCTTGGCATCTGCCTGCCCTTTGCCAGATCTGAGCCGTTGCCCATGACCTGGTCTATGAGTACCTCAACGGGAACGCCCCTGTGAAGCATGAGCGCCACGTCCCGGTAATACTCGTATATGATGTCCTCCTTGGACAATGCCATAGAAGCACCGACCTGGGTGGCCTCCTGGCCAATTGAGGGTGTGTAGAAACCCACCCTTCCCTGTCTCTGAGCAGTCACAATCTTCTTGTCGAGAGTCCTTGACAGGACCATTGCCCCAAACCCTCTTACATATTTATCTCTCTGAGCTTGTTCATTCAGTTCTTCCACCATTGTATAACCTCCTTTGTGCCCAAGCTTCTGCCGCCCTGTAAGACGTTCTGACAAGTGGCCCTGAAGCTACGAACGAAAACCCGATCTCGTAGGCCTTCCTCTCAAGTTCCCTGAATCGCTCGGCTGGCGAGTACTCAACAACCTCCAGCTGTTTCCTGGAGGGCCTGAGGTACTGGCCAATGGTTACTATGTCAACTCCGGCATCCCTGAGGTCCCTGAGAGTCTCTATAACCTCCTCGTCAGATTCACCGAGTCCCAGCATTATGGAGGACTTCGTGATCCGGTCTTCGCTGCTTTCCTTTAGGTAGCGCAATACGTCTAGTGATTGTGAATATCCGGCCCTGCCGTCCCTGACGCGGGGCGTCAGCCTGCGGACCGTCTCAACGTTATGTGCAATAACGGCGGGATCTTCCCTGATGATCATATCAAGGAGGTCCCTCCTTCCCTGGAAATCCGGAATGAGAACCTCTATGAGTGCCCCGGATTCCTTGGAGCGCCTGATTACGGATGCAAAATGTGATGCACCCTGGTCGGGCAGGTCATCCCTGTCAACAGAAGTTATGACCGCGTAGCTGAGTCCCATAGTCCTGATTGAGTCGAGGACTTTCTGTGGCTCGCCCGGATCGAGGGGGAGCATTCCCCCGTGGGTCACCGAGCAGAACCTGCAACCGCGCGAGCAGTTGCTACCCATGACCATGAAGGTTGCCGTGCCCGATTCCCAGCATTCTGCCACATTGGGACAGCGGGCCTCCTCGCATACCGTGTAGAGAGTGCGTGACCTGAGAGTGTCCTTTATTCTCAGGTAGTTGTCACCACCCGGTATCCTGACCTTTACATATTCAGGCCGCA
>JBJKRS010000158.1:0-3463 GCA_046704525.1 Thermoplasmataceae archaeon | reverse complement strand
GGATGCTCCCCTCTTGCTCGCAGGTGATATCCCGAGGAGGATCGCCACTATGACAACATAGGCAATTAGCCCATACCAGTGCAGCATTCCGTATTTCATCAGGTTGCTGTCGTAAACCAGAAGGAATATGCTCGATGCCAGGACAATGATTCCGGCAGCAATCATTCCCCCTATCCCAGGGCCTGATGAGCGTTTGTCGGCATTTGCCATGTGAATCAAATAACCTACACTATCCGTATATTTCAAGTTTGCTGATTTATCATCATGAACCTGCAACGATCTTATTCTAAAACGGCAATTACGGGGCATTGGCAAGCGGAGTCGCATAGATTTTCTTGCTCACACTGGAAAAAGATGTGTAGTAGTATGCTGTTCATAAGATGTGGAAGGAAATCCCAAAGTGGACGTTATCGTAAGGACGTACAACTCTGGAGGCACCGTGGAAAGATGCCTGAAATCGATTACTGAGAAGATTCCTCTGGCAAGGATCATAGTCGTCGATCGTAACAGCGAAGACGGCACACTTGATGCTTGCAGAAGGTATGGAGCAACTCTCATTCTAGAGGACGCGGGCCTCGGGAAAGCAACATCCATTGGGATTGCAGAAGCAAGAACAGACCTCGTGCTCTTTGTAGACAGTGATGTTGAGGTTATCAGGGGAGACTTTGTGCAGAAAGGGGCCAATTACCTTGAGGACAGTGGGATTGGTGCCGTAGTGGGCGTTCCGCCAGGACACCCTTTCAGTTACGGCCTCCCGCTCGGCATGACGCTTTTCAGGCTCTCTGATATTAGTGCGGTAAGGATACCCGAGGACGTTCTGGGAAGTGAGACCTATTTCATAAGGAAGAGACTCAGGTCAGCGAGGCAGCGTGTAAGGTACATAAAAGACTCGATGCACCACCAATCACCGTACAGGGGATCCAAATCATGGCCCGAATGGCAGGGTGCACAGGTAAGGAGGGCAGCCGGGCTCAATCCCAGGGAGGTTCTCTATTCTGCTCTTGTGATTTTTCTCATGCTTTCAAATTCCAAATCCCTGAAGAACATGGCATACACTCCGATCTTCTTCGTCAAATTCTTGAGGGGCTTCGCACGTCCGTCACCCTGGTATGAGAGGAAAAGATCTGGGGGGAGGCTCATATGATCTCCTTGGGGAATGTTAAAATACACATGACGGAATTTCCAGCATCGAATGAAGATATACTCTGAACGTCTCCCACTGAAGTACCTGTTTTCCGACAGAGGCATCTGCTTCGGAGCAGATACCAAGAAGGCATCTTTTCTGCTGCTGATCACCACAAGGGGGATTATTTTCAGGAAGAGGCCCGCAGGTGACACCATAGTTGAGAGGCTGGAATATGATGTGGACAGCATACATGACTACTTTCAGAAGAGGAGGGGCAGGAATTAGGGTCCCAATGGGCTGGTGGAGGAGCAAATGGAGCATGAAGGTCAGAAAGGGGATTACATTTCACTGGCAACTTCTTCCGGCCCGGTTACTCTGGCATTTTCACGCATAGGAGATTCTTACTACGTCATCTCAAACGACTTCCATAACAGGTGGTCCTCCGAGATACTGAGGAAGGGTGCAGCTGAATTCACCGTTGGCGGGCTCCGGAGGTCCGGAAGTGCGAAACTTGTTGCCTCCGACTCTGAAAAAGAAGAGATACTGGGTGAATTCAGGAACAAGTATGGTGACGGTTATATGGACAGGTATTTCCGCGATCCTAACCGGTTCATATCACTTTCAGGGAATCAGGAAGCGGATTCAGGCAGGGACAATTATTTTGAATGGATTGAGTCTGAATTCGACAGCATTGCATCCCACTATGACAGGCACATATTCGGCAACAGAGTGAACACACTTCTGAGGGACAGGTCAGTTGCGGTGATGACAGAAGCCTTCAGGGCCAAGAAACGTCTTCTGGAAATTGGCTGCGGTACTGGAACCGAGACCATGAGGCTGCTTTCAGAAGGTCATGAAATAACAGCCACGGATATTTCATCAAGTATGCTTGAAATAGTTCGCGAGAAAGCAAAGAAAGAAGGGCTCTCAGAGCTCCTGACAACACATAGGCTAAAGGCGTCTGAGATTGGTGATCTCTGCAAAGATTCTGTAGACCGCTATGGTGGAGTTTATTCAACATACGGCGCCCTGAACTGTGAAAAGTCCATCAGGGGAATTCCGGAGAGTGTAAGTTCCCTGCTTGATGAGGGAGGGTTGTTCGTTGCAGGTGTGTACAATAGGTTCTGCTTGAGCGAGATGGCACTTTATGCCTTGTCCATGCAACCAGGAAAATTCCGGGACCGGGCCAGGAAGTTCGCCCCGGAGGGGCATTCGAGATTCTGCGTCGATGTCTACGCATACAGCACTGGTGAGTTTCTGTCATACTTCAAAGAGCTCTTCAGTCTCAGGTCTCTTGAAGCAGTTCCAATCATTATTCCTCCTTCAAACCTCGTATCATACGTGGAGAAATTTTCAAGGCACTTTCCCCTCCTGGACAGGATAGATCTGAAACTTGGCAGAATGTGGCCCTTCAGGCATCTGGGGGATCATTTTCTCTGTGTGCTCGAAAAGAAAAAATTGCCAGGTGCCTGAGCAAGTTAATTACATTTGCAGAACATTATCATTCATTGCCCAGTATAATATCAGGGTGGCTAAATTATCTCAAGTTATCACTCACTCGGCACAGGCGCATCACAGCCTTGTCGCTAGCGGGACTGATAATTGCACTCGGTTTCTTCACTGTGACCGATGGCACGAACTTCCAGGGAGAAAACAGTTACATATACAGTCAAGATGGATACAACCTCACAGTCACGCCGGTTTTAATCCATTATTCCTGGCCTTACACCGGAAACGCCAATATACAGATCTATGGAAGCGTTCCGTCAGGGGCGGGCCCGCTGAATCTCTCCCTTTCCACATCTTCCGGCATACAGCATCCTTCCCAAACAGTGCTCTCCAATGGAGGCTACCTGAGGGACTACATCACGCTGAACTCATCTGCAATGCACGACGGACAGCTTTCTGGGGTTGTAGAAGCTGGAAACCAGACACTCTTCTCCTTTCACATCACTGTGGTGAGATCTGCAGAGCCGCTGATCATTGAAGCCCTTGCTGCCCTCGCATTCGTCTCGTACCTGTTTGTGATGCTTGCTTTTGAATTCAGGAACAGGTACCTCCTTGGATTCACAATTCCGGCATTTATTCTCGCAAGCGCATTTTTCGGGCACCGATATGACACATTCTTCATGATAACCTCAGGAATCCGGTACATTCAGGGGATAGACCCATTCGTTGCCACCCCGCTGATGCCTGCATCTCTCAAGTGGGAATACCCACCGCTCTTCTTGGCGTACAGTGCATTCTCATACCTTGTCGGGCAACTGGCAGGACTGGGGAGCATATCCAACACCAGCCTTAACTTTGGCGGGACACAGAGCGGATTCACTTACATGG
>JBJKRS010000157.1:0-9731 GCA_046704525.1 Thermoplasmataceae archaeon | reverse complement strand
AAGTTCCGCCGGACTGGTCTGAAGAGGAACAGTTCTTCAGGTCAGGAGAGCTGGTGTCACATTACTGGGACTGGGAAGTGCTGCACTCCTCAGAGGAGATATTCGAGTGCAGTTCTTCAGCGAGCAGCCACAGGCATGCCATGGAGACAGTCATCGCGAGGAAACCTTAGGCTGAAGGGCCTCCATTCTTTCATAATTATATGAAACTGTTTTGTAGAATGCGGCGATAAAGTGCATATGAAACTGGTTATAGCACACACTCCAGACCCGGACGACTCGTTCATGTTCTACGCGATGTTTGAGGGCAAGATGAAGTGCCATTTCCAGTACGAGCAGGTAGTGAAGGACATAGAGACCCTGAACAAGGAGAGCGTGGATGCGCCCTACGACGTTACTGCAATTTCTGCGAACGGATACACTGCCGTCAGTGACAAGTATTACCTGACAAGCTCTGGGGCAAGCTTCGGCATAAGCTATGGCCCTATAGTTGTTGCAAAGGATGATGTAGACCTTTCAAAGGCTGTTATTGCCGTTCCTGGAAAATATACATCCGCGTTTCTTCTATACAAGATGTTCGGACCTGGCGCCAAGGAGTACAAGGAACTCAGGTTTGACAAGATACCGGAAGCTGTTTTGTCAGGTGAAGTTGATGCAGGCATCATAATACATGACGAGCAGCTCACCTATCAGGAAAAAGGTCTCAAGAAAGCACTGGACCTGTATGAAGAGTGGAAGAAGTACGCTGGCGACCTCCCAATCCCGCTTGGATTCAATGCCATAAAGAAATCTCTGGGAATGGACGTTGCAAGAGAGTACAAGGAGGACTTCGAGAACTCCATCAGGTACTCAATGGCACATGAGACCGAGGCGGTGAATTATTCGCTCAAATATGCCAGGTACTCAGATGTTGAGCTGGAGAGGAAATTCATCAGAATGTACGTCAACGATCTCTCAATAGACTTCGGGGAGAAGGGAAGGAAGGCATTGGAACTCTACTACGGACGTGCTGAAAAAATGGGCCTTATTGAGCCTTTCAAGCTTGAGATAGTCTGAAAATTCAAATCTCTGGCCCATTAAAACACAATTGCTGTAAATGTTCAGGATACAATTGCTATAGTGCTCAAAAATTTGCTCTATGTGGGAATAACATATATTTTGAATGTACTGTTCCACAATTATGCTAGTAAAGAACAAATTTTCTGGGGAGGAATATGTCAAGCTGCAGGACACATCCCTCGAGGAAGGCAAGAAAGCACTCGAGAGGAGCAAGAAGGCCTTCCATGAAATGAAGAACATGCCGTCGTACCAGAGGTATGAGAAACTTTACGAGACTTCAAAGGCACTGGAAAAGAACGTGGATGATTTTGCCCGTACCATAGCCATCGAGGCTGGAAAACCCCTCAAGCTGGCCAGGGGGGAAGTCAAGAGGGCCAGCATAACGATGCTGTTCTCGGCCGAGGAATCCAAGAGGATATACGGTGAGACCATCCCCATGGATGTGGAACCCCGTGGAGTGAACAGGTTCGCATATTACACACGTGTGCCAATAGGACCGGTTCTGGCGGTTACACCTTTCAACGATCCCCTGAACCTGGTTGCACACAAGGTTGGCCCGGCACTTGCAGCCGGAAATTCTGTGATCAACAAACCGGCATCTGTGACACCGCATTCGGCTGTCAAGCTCAGGGACGCCCTCATGAATGCAGGCTTTCCGGAGGGCTCTGTCGAAACAGTTCTTACATCTGGCAGCGGAGAGCTTATGAAATACTTCCTCTCATCAGACGACATCAAGATGGTCAGCTTCACAGGCGGACCGGATGCAGCAGACAAACTAATTCGCAACGCGGGCATAAAGAAGTATTCAATGGAACTGGGCAACAACTCGCCTGTAATTGTGTGGAATGACGCTGACTTGGACACTGCGGCAGAACAGGTTGTGGATGCCGCATTCGGGGCACAGGGCCAGAACTGCATTCACGCACAGAGAATCCTGGTCAAGGAAGATGTATACGAGTACTTCAAGAACCGGGTCATAGAGCTAACATCTCACCTCAAAGTGGGTGACCCCCTGGATCCTGACACTGATGTGGGGCCCATGATTGCAGAGGGTGAAGCAGAGAGGGTTGAAATGGAAATAGAGAAAGCACTGGAAGCCGGGGCAAACATTCTCGCTGGCGGCGACAGGAGTGGCAGTGTTGTTCAGCCGACAGTACTCGAAAACGTTGACCCTGCCTCAACAATGTGGAAGAAAGAGATATTCGGCCCTGTGACAATGCTGAAGAGCATATCCTCCATGGAAGAGGCTATCGAGCTGTCAAACGACGTTTCGTACGGCCTCCAGGCGGGCATCTTCACTTCAGACATCAACCTGGCAATGCAGGCAATAGAAAGGCTTGACTATGGAGCAGTGCTAATCAACGACACGTCTGATTTCAGGGTTGATGTAATGCCCTTCGGCGGGATGAAGAACAGCGGCCTCGGCCGAGAAGGCATAAGGTTCGCCATCGACGAGATGACGGAGATAAAACTGGCTATTTTCAAGAGATAGAAATTGAGGAATGCCCGCACATCAATCTGCGGGCCTCATCCTCTTGATCACTTCTTCCGCGAATTCTGAGCACTTCAGGGGTTTTATGTTCAGTACCCTGGCAAGGTCCTGTGTTACTTTCTGGTCTGAATATGCTTCCATTATGGCAGATTCCAGAATGTCCGCGGCCTTGTTCCAGCCTATATGGTTGAGCATCATTACTCCTGAAAGCATGAGTGATGTCGGATTTGCAACATCCATGCCGGCATACTTCGGTGCTGTTCCATGAACGGCCTCGAAAATGGCGTGAGTGTCTCCAAGGTTTCCGCCCGGGGCAATGCCAAGTCCGCCCACCTGTGCAGCCAGAGCGTCTGATATGTAATCGCCGTTCAGGTTTGTTGTGGCTATGACGTCGTATTCATCCGTCCTGGTGAGTACCTGCTGAAGCATGTTATCTGCTATCCTGTCCTTGACAACTATCTTTCCCGAGAACATCTCAGGGTCCTTGAGGTACTCCTCCTCTGTCACCGTCTGGTCTGAAAATTCCGATGCAGCAACCTCATACCCCCAGTCCTTGAAGGCGCCCTCGGTGTATTTCATTATGTTTCCCTTGTGCACCAGGGTCACATTCCTTCGCTTGTTGCTCACAGCATACTTTATGGCTTTCCTCACAAGCCTAGTTGACCTGAATCTGCTGATTGGCTTGATACCTATACCCGTGTCATCTGTCAGTTTGACATCCATCTTTGTGGAGAGAAAATTCCGAACTTCCGCAGCTTCAGGGGAGTCGAACTTCCATTCTATTCCTGCGTAAACATCCTCTGTGTTTTCCCTGAAAACGACCATGTTCATCTTCTCCGGGTGCTTGACAGGAGACGGTACGCCCGGGAAATACTTTACCGGCCTAACATTGGCATAGAGATCAAAGTACTGCCTGAGTGCAACATTAAGGCTTCTGAATCCCTGCCCAATTGGTGTTGTAAGCGGACCCTTTATTGCAACTACGCATTTCCTAATCTGGTCAAGTGATTCCTGTGGGAGGTGTTTCCCTTCCTGCTCAAAAGCCTCCTCACCTGCAAGGATCTTTTCCCACAGGATTGACTTTTCCCCATGGTATGAGAATTCCAGCGCTGAATTGATGACTGATATCATAGCTTTGGTTATATCCGGACCTATTCCATCTCCTTCTATGTACCCTATATTTGGGTTGTCCGGTACAACAATCTCTGAGCCATCTTTGATCTCGATATAGGACATTTGAATCAACCTGTAATGGCTACCAAGGGCATTTAATTTTCTCATTAATTTTACGGTCGCAAAACCCTGTAAATGCCACAGTGCGGCATCATGACACGAGCGGGAACACTAGCCAGAGAGACAGAAGTGTGATTACAAGGACGGGGAGCCCCACGGCAAGACCAATCTTCGTGTAGTAGAGGGGCGAAATCCTGTCCATTTCCTTCTTCCTCAGCACTTCAAGCCACATCAGGGTCGCAAGGGACCCTATTGTTGTGAACTTGGGACCTATGTCGTTGGCAATCACGTTTGCATACGCAAGAATCTGTGGAGAACCTGCCTGGGCCAGCGACAGGTTCACCATCATGACAGATGGCATGTTGTTGAGTATGGCCGCTATGAAGGATATGAGCAGGCCTGTTAGGACGACAGGGAATGGCCCCGGGTAGTTCTGGATCGATACGATCAGGGAGGCAAGAGCCTGGGTTATGCCTTCTCTGCCCATCCCGAAAACTACTATGTACATTCCCAGTGAAAAGAGCACCACCTGCCATGGGGCTTCTCTCAATGCGAGAACAACGTCTATCTTTCCGTTCAGGTATGCAGCAATCGCAACCATCGCCACTGCAGGCACAGCGATCAGGGCAACGGGTATTTCGTAAACACCGGACAGGGAGTATGCAGCAACTATTGCTACCATGAATGGAGCTGCTATTCTGAAGATCTTCCTGTCCCTGATCTCAACAGGGCGTAGGTTCGAAGGATCATAGGTGAATTTCACATGCCTCCTGTAAACAACCCATAAAAAGAGCGTGCTTGCGGCGATGGACACTATGTCAGGGATCGCCATCACCACCAGGTAATTCAGAAATGGAAAGGAAAAGTAGCTGGCAGTCACTATGTTCACGAGGTTGCTTACCACAAAGGGAAGGCTCGTGCTGTCAGCCACGAACCCGAGAGTCATCAGGAAGGCAACCATTCTCTCCCCGTCAACGTTTATCCTCTTAAGGAGGCTGTAAACTATGGGTGTGAGAACTAGCACATTTCCGTCATTGGCGAAGAAGGCGGATACAAGGGCACCCAGCAGGATGATCAGCAGGTAGAGAAGAAACCCGTTCCCGCGTGCAATTTTCAATACCTTTACAGACACATACTCAAAGAACCCTGCCTCGTCAAAAATCACGGAAAGAACGATCAGGGCAACAAGGGTGAATGTGGCATTCCACACTATGTTCCACACCTCAAGAACATCGGAGAGTGTCGTTATCCCCAGCAAGATAGTGACTGCTGCGCCCATAAGGGCAGAGTAGCCAATGCCTAATCCGCCGGGTTTCTTTATTACCATAAAAAGGGTGGCAGCGAAAATTGCAACTGCTGCGGCGAGATGGAAGTTCAAGCCTTGTTCACCGGATCATGCCTGCGTGGCGTCACCGCATTCAACGCAATTGCAGGCCCAGGGGAGGGTTTGCCCGGCTTTTTCACCAGCCTGTATGATTCCTGCAAGAACTTCTCTGCCAAGCCTGTATATAATCTTCTTCCCTGACCTGTGACTGGTCACAAGGCCGTTTTCCCTAAGTTCCTTGAGTTTGTGCGAAACCAGTGACTGTGGTAGTTCCATGCTGTCTACAATCTCGCTGACGCACATATCCTTCTTCATCAGCAACTTCAGAACATTCAGTCTCGCGCTGTCAGATAGCATCTTGTAAATTCGAACTTCATCAGCTTCAAGTGAATCCTGGCTTAACATATGCCTGAACAAACATATGAATTATTCTTCATATTTAGATTATAGGTTGCAATGGGTGCTACACAACCGATAAAACTGGCAGTGCCATAATTTCAGCATGAAAGTCCTCATCATTTCTGACATTCATGGCAATTACGAGGCACTGAAGACTGTTACCGAGTCTGAGAGCTACGACGACATAATCTTCCTTGGCGATGCTGTGGATTACGGACCCCAGCCTGCAGAAGTTGTCGACTTCATCTCTGAGAATGTAAAACACGCAGCAATGGGCAACCACGATCACGCAGTCATAAACGATGTTGACTGCAAATGTGCTCCGGCAATGCACCACCTGAGCGAGTTCTCAAGGAACAACATATCAAAGAAGCTTCTCTCCAAAAATGACATAGGGAAGATGAAGAAATTCAGGGAAAAAATAGAGATTGAGATGGAAGGCATTCCAATGTACCTTACCCATGCATCCCCAAATAACAACCTCTATGGCTATCTCTTCTCAACGGAGGCTGAAATGGTGACGCGGGATCCTGAACTGAAGGATTTCAAGTACATAATGGTGGGTCACACGCATTTTCCCATGATGTACAGGAGTCGTATTATAAACCCCGGAAGCTGTGGCCAGCCAAGGGACGGAAACTGGAAGCCATGGTATGCTGTCCTTGACACGAGGGATGAGAGTGTGCGATTCACGCGGTTTCAGTACGACTACGGAAAAACTGTGAGGGAGCTTGAACTTCTCGTCGACAAGGATTCAGTGGAATTCAGGGAGCTATCGAAGTTCTACCTCCCCCAATAACCGCTCCCTAGAGCCTGGCAGTCGGACCCAGATGGAACTTTCTGGAATGGAACCTCATGGGCTTGCCCCTGCTTTTCGCACACGGTCATCCAGAATTGCCTTCATAAGATGTATTTAATGCTTCCCGACATATTCAATATATATTTATATAGATATTATAGACAAATATATACTATTTGGACATTGTATATATCAACTTCTGCAATCCAACCTTAGAAAACAAATGAATACAAAAAGTGCAGCACTGGCAATAATAATCGCACTGATTGTTATAGTTGCTGGTGTAGCAGCTTACGAGCTGTCAAAAGGAAACGGTGGAGCAAGTAACAGCAAAGTTACCATTACTGAAGCCGGATCCAGCCTGCTTTATCCCTTATTTAATGTGTGGGCGGGCAACTACACCAATGCATCTTTTCAACCAGCTGCGGGCGGCAGCGGCCTCGGAATTTCTCAGGCAATCAGCGGAACGGTGAACCTTGGGGGTTCAGATGCTTATCTATCAAGCTCTGACGCAAACGCATACCCATATGTCGCAAACATCCCGATACTGCTTTCGTACCAGTATATCAGCTACAACATTCCGAACTTGAACAACGTTTCTCTCAACCTGAGCGCGGATATAATCGTTGGAATCTACAATGGCAGTATTTCAAAGTGGAACAACCCTGCAATTCAGAATGCGAACCCGGGTGTCAGCCTCCCAGACAAGGCAATTGTGCCTATACACAGGTCTGACGGAAGCGGTGACACGTTCATGTTCTCATCTTACCTTAGCAAGGCAAACTCATGGTGGAACAGCACTGTCGGTGCTTCAACTTCACCCAGCTGGCCAACTGGAGTCACCAATGCAGCTACTGGCAATGGGAATACAGGAGTTATAGCGACCGAAAAGTCGACGCCATACAGCATTGCATACGTCGCAGCCACATACAGCTCGACAATCAGCAGTGATGGATTCGGCATAGCACACCTTTTGAACAAGGCAGGGAACTATGTGGCAGCTAACATAACGAATGTCAAGCAAGCAGCAGCACAGTATCTTCCTGACATTCCGCCCAGCGGAACAATTGCACTGCAGTATGCGCCTGGTGCGACATCATACCCGATCGCTGACATGGAATATGTCATTGTCAAGCTGAATCAGACCGACCAGTCCATGGCAAATGCACTTCAGAACCTCCTGAAGTGGATGGTTAGCAGCAATGGCGGATCGCAGTCCAAGTACCTGGACCAGTTCAACCTTGCACCTCTTCCTGACAGTGTGGTAAGCGGAATAGTCACCCCTCTGATAAACAAGATAGCGACATCTGCAAGCAGCAAAGTCACAATCACCGAGGCAGGATCCAGTCTCCTGTATCCGGTAATGAACTCCTGGGCCGGCAATTACACGGCAGCCACTTTTCAACCAGCTGCGGGCGGCAGCGGTCTCGGAATTTCTCAGGCAATCAGCGGAACAGTGAACCTCGGCGGCTCGGATGCTTACATGTCCAGCTCCCTGGCAAATGCAAATCCGTACACAATGAACATACCGATCCTGATCTCGTATCAGTACATCACATACAACCTGAAAGGATACAGCCTTGGAGTAAACCACCTGAACCTTAACGCATCCCTGATAGCCGGAATGTATAACGGAACAATCACGAACTGGGACAGCTCAAAGATCTCAGCTGCCAATCCAGGCGCTACGCTTCCAAACAAGGCCATAATCCCAATACACAGGTCTGACGGAAGCGGTGACACGTTCATGTTCTCATCCTTCCTGAGCAAGGCAAACTCATGGTGGGCAAACAATGTAGGGGCATCCACATCGCCCAACTGGCCTTCAGGGGTTAGCAGTGCACAGACAGGCAACGGGAACACCGGAATGATAGCGACTCTTAATGGCGCACCAGGGGGGGTAGCATACATCGCAGCTACCTACAACTCGACAATAACCACTGACGGTTTCGGCATTGCCAACTTGCAGAACAAGGCGGGCAACTATGTGGCAGCTAACATAACGAATGTCAAGCAAGCAGCAGCACAGTATCTTCCGGATATTCCAAGCAACGGAACAATTGCACTGCAGTATGCGCCTGGAACCACATCCTACCCCATAGCTGATCTCGAATATGTTGTGGTTCAGCAGAACCAGTCAGGAACACTCCTGACAAATGCGATCCAGGAGCTGCTGAAGTGGATGGTTTCCTCCAATGGTGGAAGCCAGGGCAAATACCTTGACCCGCTGAACCTTGCGCCACTGCCGTCGGCAGTTGTCAACAACGTGACGATACCGTTGATCAACAAGATCCACGCGAAGTAATCGGTGATAAAATTTGAAAACAAAAATTAAATTTTTTAATTCCCTAACTTTTGCATTTTCTTTAGTGCCAGCCATAATTCTCATATCAATAGTCGCGTTCATTTTCTATTATTCATTACCTTCAATCAGGTTCACTGGGCTGAACTTCTTCACCACCTATCTCTGGAACCCGGGCCTGGAAAACCATGCTCCGGTCATCACAAATGGTGTAACCCACTTATATCACGCCTCATTCGGCGTCCTGCTGTTTCTTCTGGGCACGGTCATCACATCTTTACTTGCCCTTCTCATCGCATTTCCCGTAAGCTTCATGATCTCACTCACGGTAGAACTTTACACGCCTAAGGGGATCAAGAGACTGCTGATTTCCCTGGTGGAGCTATTTGCCGGAATTCCCAGCGTTGTATATGGGCTGTGGGGAATTGTGGTCCTGGAACCCCTTCTCTATAACAGCATAGAGCCCTGGATGAACTCGTACCTGTCGTTCATTCCAGGTTTCAGTGGCACAATTTACACGGGGGCCGGAATAGTCGCTTCAGCGGTAGTGCTGAGCGTGATGATTTCCCCCATTATTACTTCGGTCATGGTCAACAGCTTCGATTCTGCGCCTGAAGACATAAAGAACGGAATCTATTCCCTTGGTGCAACGAAATGGGAGCTCGGGAGGTACCTTATCACAAACTACTCCAGGGCATCAACCTTTGGCGGGACGCTTCTGGGCTTGGGCAGGGCTCTTGGAGAGACAATGGCGGTCCTGATGGTGAGCGGCGGTTTGGTAAACGCCTACCCTACAAGCCTGTATTCGACAATCAATACGATGGCTGCTCACATTGCATCATATCTGGATAGTGCTTTCTTCGACGGCACGGGAATGAGCGTATCTGCATTGGCTGAGCTTGCCCTGGTGCTTCTGGCAATCTCGCTTGTGGTCAACCTTCTCGGAAGGGTGATAGCAGGCAGGGGCGTGCTGAGGGGGTATGAGAATGATTAATGGCGGCCATAAGGAGGAAATCACATGGCGGAGCGTCAATTCGAGGAGGACGAAGGACAGGACGGCGAGGTTCGTTGGGTATTTTGCACTCCTCTTCATGTTCGGAATACTGGCATCCATATTCGCTTACAT
>JBJKRS010000156.1:0-2859 GCA_046704525.1 Thermoplasmataceae archaeon | reverse complement strand
GTCCCTCTTGCTCACTGTTTCAGTGGGTTCCAGCATCATGTCCTCGTGGACGATGAGGGGAAAGTACACCGTTGGCGGATGGATCCCCTGGTCAAGGAGGTACTTTGCGATGTCCATTGCCTTCCTGCCAGTGTTTTCGGTAGAAAGAACCAGCTCATGCTTCTTCAGAGGGCTGAATGGAATTTTGAACTTTTCCCTGAGAAGGCTGGCAAGATAATTTGTGTTGAGCACAGCCCGCTCGGTTGCCCTTGTAAGGCCGTCAGCCCCGTGGTAGGTGATGTAGGCCCACGCACGAAGGTGCATGGCAAATGAGCCGAAGTAAGATGATACCTTCCCGATCGTGTGTGGAATGGAATATTTGAAGAAGTACCGATCTCCTTCCTTCTCAACAATGGGAACCGGAAGGTAATCCCTCAGGAAGTCCTTTACAGCGACTGGGCCGGAGCCGGGCCCACCTCCTCCATGCGGAGTGGCGAAAGTCTTGTGGAGATTGAAGTGCACTATGTCAAAACCCATGAGGCCAGGAGAGGTCTTGCCCATTATCGCGTTCAGGTTTGCACCGTCGTAATACAGGATTGCTCCCGCGTCGTGCACGAGCTTGGCTATTTCCTGGATATGCTCCTCGAAGATGCCGAGCGTGTTCGGGTTCGTTATCATGAAGACGGCTGTCTTGTCCGAGAGTGCAGCCTCCAGTGCCTCTATATTCACAATGCCATTCTCGTTTGATGGAATTTCAACGACATCAAAACCGGCCATAGATGCGGAAGCTGGATTCGTGCCATGTGCAGAATCGGGGACAATGATCTCTGTCCTTTTCTCCAGCTCACCGATCTGCTCGAGATACTTCTTGGCAATCAGTATTCCCGTGTATTCTCCCTGGGCTCCAGCCAGAGGCTGAAGGGTAATTGCATCCATATCTGAGATCTTGATCAGGTAGTGCTGCAGCTCGAACATTACCTTCAGTGCACCCTTTACGTCCTCCTCGTCCTGGAAGGGATGCAACTCACTGAACTCCTCTATGGAGGAAATCTTGTCACAGAACTTTGGATTGAATTTCATTGTGCATGAACCGAGAGGGTACATGCCTATGTCTACCCCGTAATTCATCTGTGAGAGACGCGTATAGTGCCTCACTACATCATATTCCGCCACGTTGGGGAGGTCCAGGTTTTCACGGGCAAGAGACTTTGGGATCAGTCCTTCTTCATTGTCCTCCTCACCTGGGATCCTGTAAGTCGTCCCGGAGTTGAGAGATTTTATGAGAGGTTCATCGTACCTGGCCTGGTGGTAATTCATGCCAATCCCTCCAAGGTCTTTTTCAGAAAATCAATCTGGGCATAGTCGTTCTTTTCGGTCACCGAGAAAAATGAAGTGTTCCTGAACTGGTCCGCAATTGCAGGTATCAGCCTGTCCAGCGGCACCGCGCCCAGTATGCCATTTTCATGCAGACCCTTCCTGATGTCGTTGACCGGGACTTCCGACTTTACCGGCACATCGGAGAAACTCACGCCTGAGAACAGGTTTGCATCAAATCCCTCGACTGAAGAGATCGCAGACCTCAGTTTCCTGCTTTTGGAAACAGTCTCCACCGCAACTTTCCTCAGTCCTGAGCTTCCCAGTGTTGAAACGTATGTGGCAGCTGCAAGTGCCATCAGCGCCTGATTTGTGCAGATATTGCTCATGGCTTTCTCCCTCCTTATATGCTGCTCCCTGGTCTGGAGAGTCATTACATACGAATCTTTGCCTTCCCTGTCTACAGACTGGCCTATAATCCTCCCCGGGCTCCTTCTTGCATATTCCTTCCTGAATGACATTATGCCGAGAAGAGGGCCTCCAAAGAATGGATGAATACCAAGCTGCTGGCCCTCTGCCACAGCAATGTCTGCGCCATATTCCCCCGGAGGCTTGACCAGTCCCAATGAAATTGGGTCAGCGTATGCAATCAGAAGGGCGTCCTTCCTGATATCCGTGACGCGAAGTGCATTCTCGTCCAGGATCCCGAACGAGTTGGGATTTTCAACTATAACGGCGCATGTATCTTCGCCAACCTTGCCCTGCAGATCTTCCAGGTCAAGGTAGCCCGTATCTCTGTCGATTCTGTAGGGAACCATCCTTATCCCGAGGCCCCAGATGTAGCTCCTTATGACTTCCAGCTTGCTCTCGTACATGTTCTCAGGGTAAAGCACATCCCTCTTCCCCCTGATTCTGTAAGCCATCCTGACTGCCTCGCCCAGTGCAGTGAAGCCATCGTACATTGAGGAATTGGTCACATCCATGCCCATGAGGTCAGAAAGTATGCTCTGATATTCGAACATGGACTGGAGCATTCCCTGTGAAATCTCAGGCTGATATGGTGTATAGGACGTAAGAAACTCAGACCGGCCAATGATTGAGTCCACCGAGGACGGTATCACCCTATCATAGATTCCACAGCCGATGAACTTTATGAAATCATGGCCTCTGTTTAGGGAGGCCATGTCCCTGGCTTTCCGGATGAGTTCATGCTCGCTTATGCCATCCGGGATGTCTATGCTCTTTTTCCTGACCTTCTGCGGAATGTCCCTGAAAAGTTCATTGATGTCATTTATGCCCAGATGGGCCATCATCGAGGAAACTTCATCGTTGGCCATCAATTTGATCGGTTTGCAAGAGTCTATACTAATGAATAAAACTTACCTGATACCTTTGTCCCCTTGAATACCTCTGATTCAGAAAGTTTTAACACAGAGATCGTGCTGGGAGTGACATGCCAGCGACTCCTGGGAAAGTTTCAGCGCTAGCTAGGGCATACCCCACAGTTGGGATAATCCTCCTGGGCGGCATCTCTGACAAGCAGAACAGGATTCCATGCCATACATC
>JBJKRS010000155.1:0-3524 GCA_046704525.1 Thermoplasmataceae archaeon | reverse complement strand
AGTTATCTATAGTGTTCGATAGTATAAAGGTTTATCTTATAGAAACTAGAGGTACAATCACACCACATGCTATAATATATGTTTCTCAGTGAATTTGTGGCCTGGTTTAAATATACCTCAGTTCTGGTACGGCAGGCATTACACACAATGCAACTTACCTCAAGCAAGATAAAATAATAGCTAAGGACCCAGAAAACAATTCGAATGGACCGGTCGGGATTTGAACCCGAGACCTCTTGCTTGCGAAGCAAGCGATCTACCGCTGATCTACCGGCCCGCCTCAGGATGATCCCGGTAAAGATTGTTAATCTTTCTGCACTTTATGCAAGGCGCTCTGAAAGGTATGAGAGCGATTCCTCGTACCGGTAGCTTATGCTGAAGTGGCCGTCCTCGAACTCCTCGAAGAAGTGCTCTATTCCTTTTTCTTCCAGGATCCGGTGCATTTTGCTCATCCCGAAATTAATATTGAACTCGTCCTGTTCCCCAACATCCAGGTATATCGCCTTCATGTCGCGTAGCTTCCCGATGTTCTCAGATATGTTGCGGGCGGGATCAAACTTCCTCCACTTGTTCACCACGTCGTCAAGGATCTCTCCAGTCTTTATGTTGAAGGGCAGATCAATCATAAGATCCTCTGAATCAGGGTTAGGGCTGTAGAACGCAGCCATGGCCAGTGTGTTTAGAGGGGCCATGAATTTCTTCTTGGACTTGTTGACACTCTTCTGAAACGCTTCGAACCATTTCTTCACTCCCCCCTCCTTTCTGAATTCACGGATAGCTCCCGGAAAATCTGCGTAATAGCAGTATTCGAATCCCGCATCTCCAGAATGATCCGCAAAACCCTGCAATACGTCAGGGTTCCTTATTGCCAGGGAATAGGCCCCGAACCCGCCTGAAGATTTCCCGAAAACTCCTGTCTTCCCGGTCTTGAATCGGCTCTTCATCTCCGGGATGATCTCCTTGACAATGAAATCCTCGTACGCCCCTACCGCTTCGGAGTTGAGGTACTGGTTTCCACCAAGAGAAGTGAAACAGTCCGGAATGACAATAATGGCGTCGTGAAGTCTTCCGGACTTTCTTAGGCCCTCAACAACATCTGTAAAGTTGGTCGAGAGGGGTGAGTAGTTCAGGAAGCTCCTTGCTCCCCCACCGAATCCTGCAAGTCCAACAAGGAGCGGCGCCCCCTCCTTGACTTCGTCAGGCTTGAAAATGATCAGGTCTCTCTGGGCCGAATCGTTGAGTGGGTTCTTCAAGAGAACTTTGCTTTCCACTTTGAGGAGTTCTATTTTGGGCATGTCTGCCGATGCGGCTCTTGTTAAAAACAGTTAGGAACAACATGGCAGAGGCAGTTCCATTGATCGTCCGGGGAAGAAATAAATAAGCCCTGTTTGATATGTTTTCCGGATGCCGCGTGAGATAATCAGGATAAGGACGCGAAAGCCAGGGGTGGCCGATAGAGTGAAAGGCTATTTCAGGAGCCCCCTTAACACGGTCGCCACAGTCCTGCTTGCAATCGGCATCTTTCTTCTGCTGCAGTCAGGTAACTTCCACCCGTTGGTGGTAAATCCAATCACTCAAACCTCATCGTACCAGGTGACCCCAAACGTGACCACTGAGAAAGGATTCACACTTTTCCCAGGCAAGACGACTTTTGTGACATTCATAGTCCCGGTAGGAAAGAAAGTGAACTACAGTCTGACTGCAACCATAGAGGAGACAGTGAAACCAACACTGAACAATCCCGGAGGCGTGAAGATCATATCAAAGATTATTGCAAACGGCACCGCCGAACCGGGCAGTTCAATTGCCATAACAGATCAGAACCTTACGCTGGCTCTGGGAACATATTTCTACATCTCATCTGAAAACGGCGGAACTTACAACATGACAGTACGGTCGTTGGCATACTTCAACACGACAATGAGTTTCCAGCCGGCATATGCAGTAAGCGGTGTGGCAATTACAGCAGGATCCTCGACTGTACTGGCTTCAGTTGCCGGATTGAAAACGGAAGAATTCTGACCTCATCCCTCATCCTCTTGTCAGCGGGTTAAGGTAGTCTCTTAGGCCGTCCCCCGCAAGGTTCAGAGCAATTACGAACAGCATCAGGAAAAGGCCTGGGATGACCATTGGCCACCAGGTGCCTGCAATGAGAAGTATCGACGCCGAAGGGGGGCCAACGTTCCAATATGAGGATGTCAGGACTGCTGCCTCGGGGAAGCCGACCATCATGTTACCTATCTCGGGCACAAATGCATCTGCTGCATTAAGGCCAGAGAAAAGGAAATTGACCGTGGCAAAAATGGAGATCACCATCCCCATGTCGAGTGTCATCTGGACCAGAATACCGGAGAATATGTTGGGGATAACATGGCTGAAGACTGCCCTTGCCTTGGAACAACCGGATGCAATGCTAGCCTCAACAAAATTGGCGCTCCTGAGGGGAAGCGTCTGGCTCCTTGCAATCCTGGTGTAAGTGGTCCACCAGATGAGCATTACGGCGAAGGATATGTTGAGATAATTCCACCCTTCAGCTGTTGCAAAAAGCATCACGACCAGTATCGCAGGAAAGCTGAGGAATACATCTGCCCCCCTCATTACCAGGAGGTCCGATCTTCTGCTGACGAAGGCTGAAAAAACCCCGATGAGCATTCCAACAATCATTGATACGAAAACGATGAACGAGGAATATACTATGTCTGTCGCGATCGATGCGAGCATCACAGGGAATACGGGCAGTCCCAGGTACGTTGTTCCGAACACATATTTCCATCCCTGAGACAGGGTTGGCGCTATAGGCTCCTTCCTGTAGTTTGCTGAGAGATTGGAAAATGAATGGAGGTTCTGGGCGTTGGCTACGCCCAGGTACTGGGGCAGGAACAGGTCAAGAAGTGTGATAACTACGAATCCGACAGTGATGAAAATGCCCAACAGCGCAGAAGGGCGGGTCTTCAGGAACGCAATTAAGAAATTTGGCGTTCCCGTCTCCTTTCCGGCATTCTTAATTGAAAACATATCAGTATCTCCCCAATTGAAACCTGAGCAGCCCAGTTTTCGAAACATTAACCAGGTCGAGAGAAGAAGGAATCAGCACTTCAGAGCCTTTTAGTGATCGAACCCTAATAACTCTTTCAACAAACCTTGCGGGAGGTAAAAAATAAATTGGTGCGATCTGTTCTCTGACTGTTAATGGAACTTAGGTATTTCATCATAAGGAGGCTTCTGCTCCTTGTGCCCACAGTTCTCGGCGTGACAATCCTGGGCTTCATTTTCCTGCACCTTTTTTCAGTTAATACCCTGCTGAACCAGTACCTTAACAAGAACTCCCTCCTTGGCGGAGCCTCAGGTTATGCCCTTCTCGCTAAAGCAAAGGCAGAACAGGGTTTCAACTATCCGCTTCCTGTGCAGTACTTTTACTTCCTGCTTAACTTCTTCAAGGGTAACTGGGGCTTCACGGAGTTCCCCCTCAGGGGGCAGGTGTTCCAGATACTGAAGCTGGTGTGGCCCAACTCTGCACAGCTCCT
>JBJKRS010000154.1:0-10402 GCA_046704525.1 Thermoplasmataceae archaeon | reverse complement strand
CTCTGCCTCCTGCTGGCGCTCCTGCTCTTCCGAGGCTCTCTGGTCCTCGGCAGAACGCTGCATTTCCTGCAGTTTTCTCCTGCGCAGTTCTCTTAGCTCCTCGTCATCCTCCATGATAAATCACTTACTGTAGTTTTTCAAGGGTCTTGTCTTTTTCAATCAGTTCCTTAATCACTTCCTTTGACGCATTGTCCAGGAGTGACTGCCCCTCCGGGGAAACTATTCTCCCCTCTTTTCCCTTCTTTACATATCCAAGCTTCTCAAGTGCAATCAGCGTGTGTCTTATGATAGACCTGCTTCCCCTTGCCGGGTGGTATCGCTTGGAGCCCCTATCGACCCTGCCTCCGTAATGTTCACTGAGGCGTGATGTGCCGATGGGCCCGTTAAGGTAAACCTTCCTGAGCGTGGACGCCAGCCTTGTATAGTACCAGTCATCCTGGTCCCAGGTTTTTTCCTTGTGGACACCGGACTTGACGAATTTCATCCAGTCCTCCGGCTTGACCCTCTTGTCAGCCTGAAATTTCTTTGCCAGGTTCTTGAGGAGCAACTGAGGTGGAACTTTCTTGACATCGACCATTTGTAATCACTTAGCCTAAGCTGATTTGAAGAATATTTATAATCGTTACGATTTTACGGGCAGCCTCACGTCCATCATGAGAAGGGCAAGCTTCTCCACCGGTTCCTGTCCATGTCTCTGCCAGTAACAGCCAGGACCATTACCAAGGCCGCCAGATTGAAAAATGCATCGGCCAGGTAGAAGAAATAGGGGTTGGCGAAGAGGGACCTGTATATAGCAGCCGTGAGCACAGCAGAAGCAAGTACGGGTGCAAGTGCCATGACTCCAGTCAGGAAGAAGTTGAATACCAGGAACAGGCCACCCCCGAATGAGTAGAAATTGACGGTGGAGGATTCCCTGGGCAATCTTCTGATTAAACCCCTTATGTTGAATATGGACGTGAATGTGTACCCCAGGATCAGGTTGGCCGGGACAAGGATGTCAAAAGGGGAGACTCTGCCGCTTCCGCTCATTATGATCAGTGTGACGGGAACAATGATAACGGAGAATACCAGCAGGCCAAAGGATGATTTGGAATATACCACCTCCCTGAGAGAGACGGGAAGGCTGAAAAGCGCGGAGATGCCGTTTCCCTCTGAAACCACCATTATCAGGGAGTAGAACCCCGAGCATACGATGAGAACAGACATCAGGGAGAAGTAGGTTCCTATGCTTCTAATCCCCCCGGGAGAGCCGTCTATGAGAACGGAAAGGATGGTCGGGAACACAAATATTACGGGTATGAACAGCATGACAACATTCTGTGACTTTCTTGCCACTATTCTTGCATCTTTCATGAACATGACCCGGGAGTTGACTGTTTCCGTTAATTCGCCAGCACCTGCCTCCCTCCGGTTCGTCCTGCGCCCAGACTGAACAATTATGCTGCCAATGGCCTTCCTGTTGGCCGCAGCAGCTCCAAGGATCGCCACAGCAGAATACAGAGCAGTGCTGCCTATGTCCACCAGAAGTCCGTCTATTCCATGCGGGCCAAGGAATACAGTGTCTGGAATGTTCAGGAGTGGCATCAGAAGATCAACAGGGAACGGTAACCGTGCAATAAGTGACGGGACGGCACCTGGCATGTAGATCCCAACCTCGAATGCAGCGAATACCATCAGGATGATGAAAATCCTAAGTGAACTCTTGATTGTGCTCAGTATCCCTGCCCGGTCCCGGGTGGTCCTGCCTGAAATAATGATGTTCAGCACGGCCCCTATTGCGTATCCCGCCAGGATCACTATCAGGCTCCATGTGATCCCGAATGCAAATACTGCCGCATTGCCTGTTGAAAGTGCTGTCCATACCACAGAGGGAAGCACCATGAAGACAGTGCAGGAACCGTTGTAAATGAACCAGGAAAGAAAAACCGCGCCTGCCTTGTCCTTGTAGGGCAGCCATGCCACCGGCTCCATCAGGCGCATTGTCCCTATGGCGTTGAAGAACAGGGCGGAGCTGTACACACTTATGATCAGTGCGTATATGTAGACTGCGAATCCTATGTTAGCTACCCTTCCAACACCGCCAGGAGAGAAAATGTAAGGGGTGATAAGCAGAAAAGCAAATACAGCGAAGGATGCTGAATTGGCAGAGTATGACACAAAGAGGAAGTTCCCCAGCTTTCTATTTACGGAATACATGTCACTGCCAGAGACGCTTGGCGATGCCTTTATTGCCCTGTACCTCTGTTCCACCATTAGCATCCTGGCAAGATTGAGAATCAGGCTTTTCATGATCTGAACGATTCCTTGAGTGAAGCTATCAGCGGCCCGAGGTCCCTGCTCCCTGTGAGCGAGAGGAAAATCTCCTCCAGGTTCCCCTCTGACTTCCCCGAATCGGACCTCAGCTGTTCCATTGTTCCCGTTCTAACTATCCTTCCCTCATAGAGTATGGCCACCCTGTCGCAGACATTTTCCGCCACTTCCATAATGTGCGTTGAGAAAATAACAGTCTTGCCGCGCTGGGCAAATTCCCTCAGCAGTTCTTTGAGTATTTTCGCTGACCTAGGGTCAAGCCCGTTCATGCCTTCGTCCATCACAATGATCTCAGGATCGTGCAGAAGGGCAGCCACTATGGCCACTTTCTGCTTTGTCCCGAAGGAGAGCGACCCGATGAAGCTGTCCATGTGCTCCTCAAGATCGAGTGCTTTCACCAGGCTCCTGGCCCTTTCCCTGATC
Source organism: Thermoplasmataceae archaeon (assembly GCA_046704525.1). Taxonomy (GTDB): domain Archaea; phylum Thermoplasmatota; class Thermoplasmata; order Thermoplasmatales; family Thermoplasmataceae. The sequence goes on along the minus strand of JBJKRS010000154.1, from coordinate 7,669 downwards.
TGTGAAGCACTTATCCCCCTCACTGATGACACGAATGAGAAGTACTCCCTGGGTGAGAGGGACTCGTACATGGCGGGAGTCTCGGGGACATAGCCCACAATGCCCTTTATGCGGTCGGGTTCATCCAGCGGGTTCATGCCCTTGACCCTGACATACCCGGAAGTGGGGTCAAGCAGTGAAGTTATGATTCTCAGGAAAGTGGTCTTACCGGAGCCGTTCGGGCCAAGCAGGCCAAAGATGCTACCGGGATCAATCTCAATGTTGAGGTCCCTCAGTGCCTCAACATCCCCATATTTCCTGAAAAGGTTGCGGACTGTGATGGAAGCCCCCATGTCTGTCACATTGACCGCTTTGTTAAATAGCTTCCCGCAGACGCTGCGGCATGACGCGAAGCGATCAGAGGAGTGTTATGTGGAACAGCACGTGGAATATCTCCCCAAGAGTAAAAACAGCTCCTGCGGCAGAAAGTGATAGCAACGATGCCTTCAGCGCGTTTCTCGACATGGAGATATTGAGAGACAGGGCGACCAGTGCATTGGTCAGAGCTTGGCTCAGGGCAACCGCAACCACGGAGACCACGAGTCCCACTATAGGTGACAGGAAAACGAACGGAAGAATGGGGACAGCTGCCCCTATGATATAGGACCCGCCAACAGAGGCGGCAGATTTCTTGGACTGCTTCGAATACTGCCTGATTTGCTCCTCGTCCGATTTCTGGCCCAATAGTTCCTTCTTCTTCTCCTCGTTGATCCTGTATTCAGTCTCGGAATTCTTTGAAAGATATGCCCCGAGGCTCATGCTTATAGTGCCGCTTAGCCCGACGAGGATTCCGCCGAGCGCAATGTAGTAATGGTTTGTGATGATCGCAGCAAGGCCAGCGACTGCTCCCAGAACTTCCACCAGGCCATCGCTTACCCCGTAGATTATGTCCCTGTTCTTCTCGATCTGGTCCTGGTTTTTCTCCATCTGGTTCTGGAATATGCCTTCATGCTCGATCTCCTCTTTTATTATGTTCTGGAGACCTTTCCTGAATTCTTCGCTTCCACTTGATGAGCGCACGTATTCGCTGTAGTCCTTGACTGTGTTAATTTCACCATGCTCCAGGAGCCTTACAGTCAGGTAGTTTCCAATGAGCCTGGACAGGAAGAGGAGCCACAGGACCCTCCACCTCTTGAACCTTATTCTAGAAACATCCTGCCCACTCTCTTCCAGATGCTTCTTCCAGAACCTTGAATGCTCTTCCTCCACGCCTGAAAGCTTTTTCAGGTTCTCCTTGAAAGAGTCGTCCGAGACGATCTCCGAAAGCCTCCTGTAGAACTCCCTGTCGGTGATCTCGTCCCTGAAGAAACCGATCTGTGCCTGAATGTCGGATGATTCTGACATTATCACGTCTATGCGTATCTACTTTTTAAGTTTGGGAGGTTATTAGGCTCGCCTAAAACTGCATTCTCAAGTCTCACAATTTGCGGGTTGGGTTTTTTTGGGCTTCTTTTCACCAACGCCCGTAAATATCCTGAATTCCTGCCTGAAATCATATTCTCCCTCGCACATCCAGTGATTTCCGAATGCATCAGATCCACGCTACCCTCCCTAAAGACAAACTTCGCAACCCCGTGCCTATTCTTCACGAGCCTTCCGTGAAAGGAGTTTTGTTAGATATGTGAAGATTTCACCAAAGGGCGCATTTCAGGGAAAACCCCAACACCTTCAACGCTACGAAAAGCGCATTTGGCTTTCGTTTTTCATCTAATAAAATATATATTATTACACCAAATGTATGAAAGTGATTTTATGCTGTCCAAGGAAAAGAGCAGTGAAAGTATGAAAAAACTTAACAAGATCGAGATAAACACGCAACTTCCAGGGCCCGAGGCGAAGAAAGTTATCGAAGCTGACAGGGAGTTTCTTGCCACCACCACCAAGTCACTTGGGATCGTGGCAAAGAGGGGGCAGGGAGTCTTTATAGAGGATGTGGACGGAAACGTATTCATTGATTTTGCAAGCGGAATAGGGGTGACCAACGTAGGGCATGTTCACCCTTACGTTGAGGAGAAGGTGCAGGAACAGCTTCACAGGTTATGGCACTTTGCGGGTACAGATTTCTACTACAAGGAGCAGGTTGATGCTGCCAAGGCCCTGGAAAGCGCAACCCCTGGTAAATTCAGCAAGAAGACGTTCTTCACCAACAGTGGAGCAGAGAGCAATGAAGCAGCCATAAAGATTGCAAAAGTGAGCACCGGGAAACAGCAGTTCATCGGCTTCATTGGGGCGTTCCACGGGAGGACAATGGGTGCATTGTCACTCACTGCTTCCAAACCAATCCAGAAGAAGGGTTTCTTCCCGGCCATGCCAGGTGTCGTGCATGTGCCCTTCCCCAACCCGTACAGGAACGCCTTCGGGATAGACGGGTACGAAGAGCCGGAAGAGCTTGTAAACAGAACAATAGACTACATAGACAGGCAGGTCCTGAAAGCATACCTTCCAAAGGAAAACGCGGCCGCTTTCGTGGTTGAACCCATACAGGGGGAAGGAGGGTACATAGTGCCGCCCAAGTCATTCCACAAGAGGCTCAGGAAACTTGCCGACGAGAACGAGATGCTGGTTATAATGGACGAGGTCCAGACCGGTTTCGGAAGGACCGGGAAATTCTTCGCTTCGGAGCATTTTGATGTCGAGCCGCAGATGATATCACTTGCAAAGGCAATTTCCTCCGGAATCCCCATGGGGGCAGTTGTCTTTGATTCCAAGCTGGACTTCCCTGAACCCGGCAGGCATTCAAATACCTTCGGCGGAAACCTTCTGGCCTCAGTGGCCTGTGCAGCCACTGTCGAAACCATAAGAAAGGAGCATCTGCTGGAGAATGCCACCAAGCAGGGGAAGCACCTTAACAACAGGCTTCATGAGCTCAAGGAGCAGTATGACTTCATCGGTGATGTCAGGGGAGTGGGGCTGATGCAGGCAATAGATTTTGTCAAGGACAGGAAGACAAGGGAGCCGGATGCGAAACTCAGGGACAATGTCGAGCAGAAATGCTTCGAGAATGGCCTGATATTGCTCCCCACTGGCGTCAGTGCCATCAGGTTCATACCTCCACTGATAATAACAGAGGAGCAGGTTGACATGGGAGTGGAAGCTCTGGAAAAGGCCATCAGGGCATCCAGATAATCCATTCTTTTTTTTAGCCACTGCAAGAAGTGATCCCTTCTCCAAAGGACCCGGGTCACCTTCTCGGAATATTATGGCTCAGAACTTGTGGTTGATGTAATCTATCATCCTGGAGAGTGGAGTTCCGTCGTCCCATTTCAGCACGTAGTTTCCGTTCCTTGATGTTCCAATGTTGCTGAGGAAATTGTACAGGTACCTCATTCTCCCTTTGGGCTGGCCGGGAAGCGTGAACATCCTCCATGGGTCTCCTGCAGCATTCTTCAACCTGTAAGCATATATCACAAAGAGGCCGGACTTGAGGCATTTCTCCTGAAGCCTCTCCGCCTGTTCCTGGCGCATGCCCGATGCTTCGGTGAAAGTGATTGTCGCATTTATCGAGGACTTCACCTCTATCACCATGGAGTAGTCGTCCCTGAGCGCAATCAGGTCAGCTCCCAGAGACCCCGCTGCTCTTGCAACGTAAAACGGCCTTTCTGAAAGGGTCTCTATTGCACCTCTGGACCCGTTGTCAAGTTTCTTGGCCAGTTTTTCCAGCACATTAGGGGTGCCGGAGAGTATGTTTGCCAGTTCACGCTCATAAATGCTCCCGTTCAATGTGCTCCCGCTTTCATAGGCAGAACCCTATTTAATTTTGTCTGGCGCAAACTGCCACATCTGCATGCCCTTCACCTGCGCCGATAGACGTAGAATGCTGCAAGAAGAACCGCAACTGATGCTGCAAACAGGGCATACGAGAATATCTGCATGATGCCTGGGGCCGATTGCCTCCCGAACGACACGGGAACGCTGAGGTTCTTGTCCAGCGCAACTGACCCCGAAGGCACAGATGCAGAGAATCCTGACGGTCCAGAGACTGTGTAGTTATAGGAACCTGTGGTTTCCTCGACTGTGATTGTGCTGTTCGAAGTTGTATGGGTGATTCCTCCTATCCTGACTGACCATGTTGATCCTGCAGGCAGGCCTGATTCCGAGAAGGTCATGGAGAAGTTGCTGGAAGAGAACTGAAGTGCTTCGGCGGTGCTGCTGTTGTCCACAGTGACTGAGCCGTACCTGCTGCTCAAGCTGTATCCGGAGGCGCCTATGACTGTATACCCATGTGTGCCGTTTGGCTCCTGGACTGTAAGTGAGGCTGAAGTCGACATGACGCTTGACCCGTCCATGAAAATCCCCCATTCGGTTCCTGCCGGCAAGCCCGTCTCCGTAAAGGTTACTCCGAACAGGTAGGGGGCATATGCCACCTGCACCGTTGTATTTGAGCCACTGATCAGAAGACTGCCCGAAACGGAATACGGATGGTATCCTCCGGCAATCCCGGGGACATAGGAGAGTGTTCCGTTGGTGGCAAGGAACTGAATTGTGTCAGTCACTGAATATACGGATAAAGACCCGGTTGTTATGGACCACATAGTGCCCTGTGGAAGGCCTGACTCCTGGAAGGTCAGCAGGTAGAATTTCTCGAAACTGATGCCAATGGACTGCGGACCGCCGGAGACAAGTATGTAACCGGCAGACTGGTTTGCTAGATATCCCGGGGCATATAGCTGCGCATAATAGGTTCCATTTGGCTCATAGAATGTGACGGAGGTGGAGGAAGATTGCACAAGTATGGAAGCATTGTCGAGAAGTACGTACCACTGGGACCCTGATGGGAGGCCTGTCTCGTTGAACGTCACTGCGTAAACTGAATGTATCAGAGGGGCCATGTCTCCGCCGCTCTGTATCAGCCCGCTGTCATTGTAGGCGGATGTGCCATTGCCCAGGTAATTCCACCAGTAGTTCCCTCCCTGGTACCTTATGGCGTTTGGCCCTGTACCCATGATACTTCCTGAAAGGGGGACCCCGTTCACAGTCATGGTGTAGGACAACGGCTCGCGGGAAATGTTCCAGCTGTTGGAATAATTGGTCTGGAGGCCGGAGTATATGCTGACGTTGGGGTTGAGCGCAGTGAAGTACACCATGAAATTGTTGTTGTACACCAGGTTGCCGGATGAGAATAGCGTCAGGCCTGCGGGGGCTCCAATCGTATTTATATTGCTGAAGTAGCCTGACTGGACCAGTCCGTCCTGCCCGAAATAGTTCCCCCATATCGTGTTATTTGAGGCAGTACTGTTGCTGTTGTAGACCATTACAGATGAATCCATGGACGAAAAGTGATTCGATGCGACAAGAGAGTCTGTTGTGTTCCACAAGAGAAGATTTGCAGCAGGGAAATATCCGGCCAGTGTGGAAGAGAACCACCCTGAGATGAAGCTGCTGTTGGAAAGGGTGATGTTGGTGTCGTTGTAGAACTCGAAGTTGAGGTAATTAACAGGAGGCAGGGTGAGGGCGGAGATAGCCTGCGAAGTTGCCTGCCCGTAAGTGATATGAAAGGACGGCATGCCCCTGAAGCTGGCCTTTGCTGTTGTGCCCGAAATTAAAACGCCAGGGAAAACAGGGAATGCGTAATCGTTGAATTTCCCGAAGACCTGGTAAATTGAAGTATTCTGAACCCCAGTTATAACATAGGGTGCCGAAGACACTCCACTGCTCATCATGGACAGGTCCTTCAGCTGGCTGTTGCTGAAAGCATATAGCGGTGCATAAATTCCCAAGGACCTGTTTTCAGTCAGCGCCGAGGGTACTGATGAAAGCTGGCCGTACCATGGATCGTTCCAGTTTGAGAATATTCCCGCCCGGTAGTTGCCGGAGGGAATTGTGAAGTAATAAGACCCATCGGGGGACAGTGGAACCCACGAAGCAGAGCTGTTGCTGAACGCTGTCCCCTTGGAAACGAACATGAAGGATTCCGACGGGCTTATCGTACCCCTGTAGGTTTGCATAGTGCCTGAAGCGCCAGTTCCCCACATTCCATACACCATGGTGGGCCCCGCTGTGAGATTAACAGAGTGTGTGCTGTTCCATGAAACTGCCACCCCGTTTGCCGTTTCGCCAGTGGCCGAGCCCGCATCATATGCTGAAGTCACAGGAGAATAACTGCCTCCGGAAAGATAATCAAGCGCCATTGTTGCATTGATTCCGTTGAGTGTCGTGGTGCTTCCCCCGCCGGGGCCCCCTATTATGAATTCAGAGTCGTATGGTATGCCCCCAATGGGCACGGTAGTGCTGCCATCTACCCTGTATCTTGCCGGCGCAGATACCGGGGAAGACGAGTTGAAGACTGCATGATCAAAAGATCCCGACAGTGACTTGCCTCCGGAGAGGCCCTGTGATATTGAGTAGTTGAAAAACACTTCCTGCCTGCTGTTGTTGAGGGTGGAGTTCAGGTAAAGGGTTACGGTGAAGGGATAAGATACGTTGTACACGCTGCCAATGGCATAATAAAGCGAGCCGGGCACCAGGTTCCCCCCGCTTCCGTTGGCGTACAGTGTCGAGTTTGTCATCCCCGCCCCAGGCGAAGTAAAGTTCCATATGTTGTCTATAAACTGGATCTGGTGGGTCCTTGCGGAATAGTAAAGCACATTCTGGTTCCAGTACACGTTTGAAGTGTTCTTTCCCACTGCTACACCTGTTAAAACGGCATTCAGCTGCACCCCGAGACTGGTTGGGGCATCATTGAGAAGGTACAGCGGATTCATTCTGTTCACAGAAATTGTTCCAGAGAAGCTGGTAGTGCTGTATGAGCCAGCGGTTCCGTAATCAGCAATGCCCACTGGTGCCGGCGATCCTGTATATGCAGGGGCAAATTTTCCGTTGCTCTGCGCCACCGCAGGATGTAGGCTGGGCAGATACAGGTACCGGGAAGGAGTGCCTGAGTTGTTTGCTATAGACACGGCACTGTTGTACCCGAGTGTGGAGAGAGATGTGTTCACTGGCCTGACTGAAGCCTGTACAGCAGAGTTGTCAGCGCCGGCAGGAACTGCAGCCTGATTTCCTGATACCTGTGCTGATGGCTGAAGGAGAGGGATTGACGAGAAAGCCTGAAAAACAGTGATAAAAACCACCAGTGCTGTTGCCGCAACCAGAATCCCGGACTTTGACATATCAGACAGACCGCATAGTTCATCCCTAGGTTATAAACGTTGGCTGCCGCTTCCCGGTCACTTTCTGCAAAGATATTTGACTGTTCTTTAGAATATCCATATGCATGGAAGACTTTGTTTACACTCCTTCACCTGAAAAGGTGCGATCAACCAACATTATGCAATTCGCCCTGAAACATGGGATAGACAGCCTGGAGGATCTCTATAGAAAGGCGGACTCGGAACCTGAGTGGTTCTGGCCGGCTGTCGTGGATGATTGCGGAATTGAATTCTTCAGGCATTATGACAGGGTCATGGACGAGAGCGATGGGAAGCCGTTCACAAAATGGTTCGTGGGCGGTGAAGTCAGCATCACATACAATTGTGTTGAGAGGTACTCCGCAAGCGATCTGCCTGCTATAAAGTATGAATCGGAAGGTGGAGCCCGAAGGGAGATAAGTTTCAGGGAAATGGATCAGATTACAGGCAAACTTGGCGGAGCCCTGGCAAAGCTTGGAGTGAAGAAAGGCGACAGGGTTGGAATA
>JBJKRS010000153.1:0-24198 GCA_046704525.1 Thermoplasmataceae archaeon | reverse complement strand
AGAATTATGAAATTTTCCTGAATATAGACAGTGAAAAGCAAAGTTACAGGGGAAAGGAAAAGATTTCCTTCAAAGGGGCTGGAAGCGAAATAAAGCTGGACAGTGTGGACCTTTCAATTTTCTCAGTGAAGATATCTGGAAATGAAGCCAAATTCTCAGTTTCCCCTGAGGAAAAAACTCTTTCAATTGGGAACACACAAGGCCGGGACATAAGCGTTGAGATAGAATTTGGGGGAACTATTCCAAGAATTCTGACGGGGCTGTATCTCGCTAGGGCCAGAGATGGAGACATATTCACCACGCAGTTTGAGAGCACAGGTGCCAGGCGGATGTTTCCATGCATTGACCATCCAGATTACAAGGCCACTTTCGATATCACCGTGGAAATAGGCAGCGGGCTTGATGCCATTTCAAATATGCCTGTCAGCAGTGAAGAAACCAGCGGAACCAGGAAACTTGTAAAATTCCAAAGAACTCCCAGGATGTCAACTTATCTCCTGTACCTGGGGATAGGGAAGTTCGATACCAGATCAGCAATGAGGAAGAATACCGAGATTATAATGGCGGCACCAAAAGGTGAACTCACAAAATCAGACTTCCCCCTGGAGATAGCGGCAAAGGTCCTCGACCAGTTTGAGGACTATTTCGGCATAGATTATGCACTCCCCAAGGTGCACCTCATATCTGTGCCAGAGTTTGCAGCGGGCGCAATGGAGAACTGGGGCGCAATCACTTTCAGGGAGGTGCTCCTGAACGTGAGTTCAAGCACCAGTGCAATGGTGAGAAGGACTATTGCAGAGGTGATCTCACATGAGATCGCGCACCAGTGGTTCGGAAACCTTGTCACCATGAAGTGGTGGAACGATCTCTGGCTCAATGAGAGCTTTGCCACCTTCATGGCCTTCAAGACCGTGGACAGGTTCCACCCTGATTGGGACATGTGGGGCCTCTTCCTTCTTACTGAAACTTCAGGCGCGCTCTCTGGAGATGCGCTCCGAGGTTCACACCCCATTGATGTAAAGGTTAACAGCCCTGATGAGGTGGCCCAGATCTTTGACGAGATCAGCTACGGAAAGGGGGCAAGCATCCTGAGAATGATAGAGAGCTTTGTCGGGCAGGACACCTTCAGGGATGGAATAAGGAAGTACCTTGGCTCACACCAGTACGGAAATGCAGTGGGGGATGAGCTCTGGGGATCAATAGCATCACTTTCAAAGCATCCTGTGAAGGAAATAATGGAGGCATGGATCAGGAAACAGGGGTACCCCGTCGTCCACGCCGAGAAGAGAGGTTCGGAGATACATCTCACGCAGGAGAGGTTCCTCATCTCCGGAGAGAAGGTGGATGACCTCTGGCCCATACCATTGACTGTAATGAGGGATGGCGGCGTCGAGAGCGTGCTGTTCAGCAGAAAGGAGATGGACATAGGCGCTGATGGGTTCGTAAAACTGAACCCGGATCAGACCGGTTTCTACAGGGTAAGCTACTCAGACGACCTGTTCAGAGGAATTTCCGGAAAGGGCGGCAGCCTGACGGGCCTGGACAAGTGGGGCATAGTCTCAGACCTCTACTCGTTCCTCAGCGCAGGCACGATCTCTGTTGATGATTACCTTGAGAGAATATCAGGATTCATGGGAGACACAGATCCAATCCTCTCTGAGTCCATAGGAACCCAGCTCACCTCGCTCCGCCTCGTGATTCCCGGGAACACAAGAGTCAGGGACACAGCTGAGAAATTCTTCAGCGCACAGATGAAAAGGCTTGGTGACAAGAAAGATGGCGAGGAGGACAGGATATCCATATTGAGGGGGAATCTGGCGCTCGCATATGCCACAGTGAGCGCAGATTATGCGAAGATCATTTCCTCAAGGTTCAGCTCATACGATTCCCAGGACCCCGACATGAGGGCGGCGGTGTCAGTTGCATACGCAGTTTCCACCAACGACCTCGAAGGAATGTCGCGAACACTTGAGTCAGTGAAGAGCGATGAGGACAGGATCAAGATCATAAGCGCTCTGGGCTGGCTCAGGGGGAAGGAGAACTTCCAGAGCATCATGGAGATGATCGATGAGAACGCCATCAGGAAGCAGGACATGCTGAGATTCTTCGTGGCTGCCTCCCAGAACCCTGAGGGAAGGGAATTCATGCTCGACAACTACGAGCGGATGGCCGAAGAGATGCAGAGGTATTTTGTCGGAACCGGCGTGACAGGAATGGTCATGGAATCCACACTCCCGTTCATCGGTCTCAGGGATTATGTCAAGACCCGGGAGATCGCAGGCAGGATCAGGCAACCGGAAACGGAGAAGGGCATCGAGAAGGGGCTGGAGATTCTCGAGGTTTACAGCAGGCTGGCAAGAAAATCCGACGATTGACCGGATCACCCCTTTTTTATTGTTTCCTGTACTGCTGTATCATGCATGTCAAGTCGTACAGGATCAGCCTTTTCATCGATGAAGCAAACTACACATTTAGGGGCAGCGAAGAAATCTCGCTTCAGAGCGACGCAGAGCGCCTGAGCCTTGACAGTGTCGGCCTGAATATTGGAAGCGTATCAGTCGATTCAAAGGCATCCGAGTTTTCTGTTACTGACGATGCCCTGTCAATTCCCGGGATCGAAAAGGGAGATCACTCCGTCAGAATAGAGTTTGAGGGGCCCATCAGCCAGAGCCTCACCGGGCTCTACCTCGCCAAGACCCGCGAGGGTGACATGTTCAGCACACAGTTTGAAAGCACAGGTGCAAGAAGGGTCTTTCCATGCATAGACAATCCCGGCTACAAGGCCGAGTTTGAGCTCACGCTGAACATTGCCGACAGCCTGGAAGCCATATCCAACATGCCGCCGGCATCCACAATGGAGGAGGGAGGGAGGAAGACAGTAGTGTTCCAGAAGACCCCAAGGATGTCGACGTACCTCCTGTATATCGGTGTCGGAGACTTCGAGCACAAGAGGGCAAAACACAGGGATGTGGATGTAATACTCACGGCGCCAAGGGGTCACCTGAGCCAGTCTGATTTTCCACTGCAGGTTGCAGTCAAATGCCTGAAGATTTTTGAGGAGTATTTCGGGATAAATTACATGCTCCCGAAGATGCACCTGATCTCTGTGCCTGAATTCGGGGCGGGTGCAATGGAAAACTGGGGAGCGCTCACGTTCAGGGAGGTTCTTCTCTACGCCGACGACCATACAGGATCTAGGACGAGGAAGCGGATCGCAAGTGTCATCGCTCACGAGATAGCCCACCAGTGGTTCGGTGACCTTGTCACCATGAAGTGGTGGAACGATCTCTGGCTCAATGAGAGCTTTGCCACCTTCATGGCATACAGGATCATCAATGAGCTCTACCCTGAAATGGACGCATTCGGTGAGCTCGTTTCGACCAGAACATCCGGCGCACTTACCGATGATTCCCTTGAGAACTCACACCCGATCGACGTGGAGGTCAGCGATCCCAATTCTGTGGCGCAGATCTTTGACCAGATAAGCTACGGCAAGGGTGCCAGCGTCCTGAGAATGATGGAGGCCTTCGTGGGCAAGGAAAATTTCCGGAAAGGCATAAGCAGCTACCTCAAGAAGCACAGTTATTCCAACACCATGGGGTCTGACCTGTGGAATTCCATCGAAGATGTGTCCGGCCTGCCTGTAAACCGCATAATGGAGGCCTGGATCAAGAAGCAGGGTTACCCTTATGTGCAGGTCTCTGAAGAAGGTGGGGATCTGAAGATATCACAGAAGAGGTTCCTCCTTGGATCTGAGGGCGGGGGCACGTGGCCGGTTCCTCTTACCCTGGTGAGGGGCAATGGTGTAGAGAGCATAGTTTTGGACAGTGAAGAGACAGTTGTCTCCAGCAAGGGCTTCATTAAGCTCAACTCAGCGGCAACCGGCTTCTACCGGTCCATGTACTCGCACGGCCTCCTTTCCGAGCTGCTTGGAAATCCAGGAAAAACCCAGAACCTGGACAGGTGGGGGCTTGCCAGCGACTATTACGCTTTCCTGCTTTCCGGAAAAGTCGGGCTGGACGACTACCTGTCCTTGATAGAGGGAATGCGCAACGAGAGAGACCCACTCGTAATGGAGGAGATAGCATCCCAGCTTCTCAGGCTTCACATGAAGGCGCCCGCAAGCGCAAGGCTGAGGGAGTATGCACTGAGCATCATGAACGGTTTTTTGAATGCCATCGGGGACACACGCAGTGAAGGGGAGGACATGAACGTGTCAATCCTGCGGGGACAGCTTTCCCAGCATCTGGCAGTCATGGACCCGCAATTTGCCTCAAGGCTTGCAGGAAGGTTTGAGAACCTGGATAGAGAGGACCCTGACATGAAGGCTGCCGTAATATATGCGTACGCAGTTTCCAGCAACGATTTTGGACGGCTTGTTGAGAGAATGGACAGCACCGGGAAGGACGAGGACAAGACGATCATAATAGGTGCGCTCGCCTGGCTTCGTGAGGACGATTTGCTTGAGAAAGCCAACAGGATGGTGTTGGATGGGAAGATAAAGCGCCAGGACTCCATGGGATTCTTTGCATCCCTGGCTTCCTCCCCAACTTCAAGGGACTTCTCCTTCAGGCATCTTGAAGAATCCATTGAATTCCTCCGGAGAATCTTCACTGGCAGCAGAAGAGCAGCTGCAGCCCTGGAGGGCATAATACCTCTGGTTGGCATGGGGAGGTCTGAGGAGCTTCAGGAGAAGCTTGAGGCACTGAGGGCTCCTGATACTGAGCCCGGGATAAGGAAAGGCCTTGAGCTCCTATCTGTTAACGAAAGGTTCAGGAATCTGTACGGCAATGCCTGAGCTGTCAGAATGACCTCGAAATGTTAACGCTGTCTACGAGGACATAGGGCATGATTGTTGGCTCAATCTCGAGCCACCATTTTGAATTCTTGGTTTCCCTTGACACTTCTGAGATATTTCGCAGTATTTCAGGTATGGAGTCGCTTATGCGTATTCCGGACAAGGACTCAGCAATCTCTCCATTCCTGATCCTGAATACGCCGTCCCTAGGAACAGTTGAGAATGCCCCTGCCCTGTAATCCTGGAACCTGGTGTACCAGGCATTGTTTATGAATAGCCCGTCCTTTATGCCTGAGAGCATATCCCAGTAGCTCCTGCTCCCGGGAAGAAGCTTGAGCTGCCAAGGCGACGGTGATATGATGCCCGCGTTCCCGGTAGATTTCTCACCTTCCAGCCTGCCCGTGGAATAGGAGTGCAGGTATGTTTTCAGAGTGCCCTTCTCTATCAGCGTGTTCCTTCGCGTGGGCGTCCCTTCGTCGTCAACGGGCCTGGCCCCTTCTCCGGTGTAGTCGGTAGGATCATCTACAAGCGTCACTTCTTCAGACGCGACCTGGCCTCCCAACCTGTCCTGAAAGCAGCTCAGTCCCGTCCTGACCATATGCGAGGAGAGAAATCCCCCGCTGTATGAGAGAAGATTGCCGATAACATAGGGTGACATCAGGACGGTAAATTTTCCGGCATCTCCCTGGACAGGCCTGCCCCCGAGCTTCGCCATTTCTGCCGAGGACCTCCCTGCTTCTTCCGCCGTAATGGGAATGTCTGAGTAGGCCTGCCCGAAGTGATAGCTTTCCTGGCCCGTTGATTCGCCATAGAAGGATCTGACCACAAGTTCTGTCCCTCCCTGCTCATATTCAATGTCATTGTAGTTTGTCAGCAGGTGCACATTTGAATGCCTCCTGTAGACCACACCTGATGACCTCTGTGCTCCTGCGTCCGAGGATCCCCTTATTAGACCCTCTGCATAGTCGCTGACCTTCTCAGGTTCAAAAGGGGCCACCTTCCTCTTCCCGGGGCTGTGCTTCTCAGGGTTAATGCCCATGAACTCCTTGTTCTCCGGAACCTTTGTGCAGAGTTCGGCCAGTCGGTCAGCCATTGTTTCGGCCCTGTCCAAATTTCTTATGAGCATTCCGGTCACACGCTTGCCCCTGGCTGCAAGCATGGAAAGCGAGCTCTCATTCCATGTGTTGAAAAGGTCTTTCTTTCCTTCTGAAAACCTGATCTGCCTTGTCTCGGTATCTACCCTTGTAACAACGGCCTCCTCGACGCCCCTGTCCTGTAGCCTCCTGAAGACCTTTTCCGTTAAATTCATTCAAGACCTCACTGTATGTAGACATTCCTGAGCCGCATGTGGGGGCCACCCATCCACACATCAACGCCCTGTTCTGGATCGCCCTTGCCGCAGGTGCCGGCATTGAACTTGAGGTCCTTTCCCACTGCATCCACGGCGCTGTAGAAGCTAATTGTGTTTGTCTCGATGATTGGCCTGCGCACCCTGCCCGTAAGATCGCCGTTGTGGATGAAGTATGCCTCCTTTCCCACATACTTCTCATTGAACCGGATATCGTCTATGTTCCATTCAGTGAAGGACTTGATGTATATCCCCCTCCTGATGCCGTCGAACAGCTCGCCGAAATTGTAGTCTCCCGGCTCTATATATGTTGTGCTCATCCTTGCCAGGGGCTCTGAATCCCAGCTGGAGGATCTGCCTCCTCCCTTGGATTCTACCCCCAGCCTTGCAGCACTCTCCCTGTTCAGGATATACTCGTTTGTCAGGCCGTTCCTGTAGAGGTACCTCTTGCGTGCAGGGACACCCTCGTCGTCGTACTTGTAGTGTCCATAGCTCTTCTCCATGGTAGGATCATCGATGACGCTGACAATGTCTGAGCCTATCCTGAAGCCGAGATCCTTGCCGGAAAGGAACGATTCGCCCGCCTGGGCTCCCTCCCTGCCGACAATCCTGTCATACTCAGTCGGATGGCCGCAGGATTCGTGGGCAACGATCCCTGAGATGGACGGGCCCACGACAATGTCAAATTTCCCCGGGCTTGGCCTTGGTGCAGATATGCTTTCCCTCAGATCCGTAAGGTCGTTGGTCACCCTCTCCTCAAGCTTGAGCCCGTCGATGACCTCATAACCGCCTGTCCCTCCGAACTCCTCGGACGTCTGCTCAAATTCTCCCTCGTCGACCATGCCACCGAGATAGAAGTACGAGACCCTTGAGGTTTCTCCCTCTATCCATGAGCCGGTGGAGTTGGCAAATACCTCGCTTATCCTCTTGTCACCGACTGCGTTCACCCTTACTGTCGCGCCCAGTGACTCCTGCAGCCTGTCCATGCCCTTTGCGATCTCAATCCTGTCGTCAATGGACATATCCTCTATCTTCTTCTTCTGTTCTGCCTTCCAGGAATCCCTGATTGCCTTTCCCTCGAAAATGCCATTCTTGCCGGGCCTGTGGCTGTGCCTCACAGCCTCGTCTATCAGCTCTCTGGCCCTGTCAAAATCTTCCCTGTCGATATAGGCCATGCTGAAGGACTCGTTCATGACCCTGACGGCGTAGCCGTCCTCAGACATTGAGCCTGATCCCTCGAATATCCCGTTCCTGTATGAGAGGCCGCTTGCCTCAAGAGACATGTAACGAGCCTCAGCGTACTTCGACTTGCTGGATGCGTAATCCAGGAGCTTCTCAAGCATCACACTCATGTGGTGCCCTTCTCTTTCAGCTTCCTGAGCCTCTTCTCATAGGCGTCGAATATCTCAGACAGCACCTCGCCGTAATTCCAGCCCGAGTAGTTCTCTGCCATGAGTATCGGGCCCGACATCAGCTTTGTCCTGATCGAGTACTTTGTGATGCCCTCCTTGTGGTATTTCATCACATGAACCTCGAGCTTGCCATAGGACTGGTTTGTGAGGTTTGAGAACTTGGAGGTGAATTTGCTCGATATGAAGTATGTGAAGTCATAGAGGTCTGTTTCGTACGGGGTAAGGCCGCTTATGGTGATCAGAATGCCCTCATCCTTCCTGTCGGTGTCAACGAGCTCCATTATGTCCCAGAGGTCTATCACTCCGACCACACCGTCAGAGTCGTCAACCACAGGAAGCATGTGAAGCTGTTTCTCGATCATCATTTTCGCTGCGGAGGATATGCTGTCTGTCCTTTTCACTGAATAGGCATTGTCCATTATAGAGGCGGTGGTGATCTGCACCTTTGTCTTCTCCCCTGATCTTGAGCCAAAGGGAGTCTTGTTCTTCTCCCGGATCATGAGATCCATGGCCTCGTCCAGCCTCAGGATTCCCTTGAGCTTTCCCTGGCCCGAGACAACAGGGATCTCGTACTCGTGCAGCCCCCGTATCTTTTCAGCTGCACTGGCAACGCTTTCATCCACGGATGCTGTCACCGGGTCCGTTGTTGCCACCTCCATGACTCTCAGGACATCTGCCCTGATTATCTCATCTATATTCTTGACTATGTCCGTCTCGGTAACAATTCCCACCAGCTTTCCCTTATTCACCACCGGAAGAGCTGGAAGACCGGATTCCTTGAGGTACCTCACTGCCTCTATGACGTCCTGGTCCTCAGATAGCTCTGGCGTGCTGAATGCCAGATTCTTTGCTTTGGAGTTGATTCGGACACTTCTCCTGCGCATGAGTTCGCGGTAGTCTATGGCCCCGGCGTAATGCTTTCCATTGACCACCGGAATGTGGTGTATCTTGAGGTCCCTCATTTTAGCCACTGCTTCTGAAATGCTGTCCTCTCCGTCGAGAAATACCGGGTCGCCTGTCATTATGTCCTTTACCTGCATCGATCATCCCTCACAGTACTTGATTGACAGTTCCCCCACTATATTTCTAACTTGCTCCTTCACATTGAGCCCTTTGAGGGCATCTGAAATGAGCGGCCCAAGCCTCTCTATGTCCCGTATCCCCATTCTTGTTGCCTCGGCAGAGCCTATCCTTCCCTCGCGATCAACAATTATGCCGTTTGATTCCAGCTTCCTGCTGAATTCCAGGAAGTTGCTGCCCATTGACTTGAGCTTTTCTTCGTCCACCAACGTCTGGTGAGATTCAGAGAACCATGGAGCATGCCTTACCGGTATGCCGTTCTCCGCAAGTGAGCCTGCCAGCTTCTTGGTGTTTGACACTACACCTGCGGCGTATTCTTTCCCGTATTTCTTCATTTCCTCCATGGCAATCCCCAGAGCTGCAACCCTGGAAATGTGGTAATTGTCCATTGTCCTCCATGTGAGGTTATCCCTGACAGATTCGATTATCTGCTCGCTGTCAGTAAGGACAATGCCTCCCTGCGGTCCGAAGAATGTCTTGTGCGTGGAGCCATACAGCACGTCGCAGTACTTCATGACATCAGGCTGGAAGGCTCCGCCGCCTATGAGACCCATCACGTGCGACCCGTCGTAAACCACATAGGAATCCGATCTGTCCGCTATGTCCCTGACTGCCTTCAGGTCGTATGGCTTCACAAAGAAGGACTGGCCCAGTACTATGATCTTGGGGCTGGTCTGCTCAACGGTCCTTTCAAGCTTCCCGAAATCTATCTCCTGTTTCTCTGCATCGAAAGGAAGAGCGTAGCTCTGGAACCCAAACATGGATGGAAGGTATCCCTGTGCGTATCCCGTGTAACCTCCATGCTTCTCAGCAATTGCAAGAATGCTCTCCCTCTTCCTTATCAGTGACAGGAGGACGGAAGCGGCTGCTATATGTCCGCCTATCGTGCGCACTTCCGCGTGGGCAGCACCGTACACTCCCTTCGCCAGATCCTCCACCTTTTCCCTGAGTTCCATGGAGTACCTGGTTCCCCCGTAAGCGTCCTCCCCTTCAATCTCCAGAGAGTACCTGGACGACATGTCCGAGGCCAGAGCCTCCCTGACCCTGGGGCTCAGTATGTTCTCCGAGACCTGCAGATTCAGAGTTCCTTCCCTGTAGCTGTTGTGGTTCCTAACAATATCAATGATCCCTGTCATAAACTGTCGATGCTCCCTTCCACCACATCCCGGGTACCTGGTGGAAACCTGTCAGAAAGGGCGTGTCCCGGGTGCACATTAATGAATCCCGGGCTGTAATTTAACGTTTTTGAGGCGGGAATCCGGCAGTATGCCAGCCTTGCGGCGGTCAGGTCGGACTAGCGCATGGCAGCATATGGGGTCTTGCAGATTCCATATATTCCGCGTCCGCCTGCGTCGAAATGCCCCAAAAAACATTATAAGTTGCACGGAGTTAGGATGTTGTAATGCAGATCCAGATGAGAATAATCACCGCGTCCTACAGGCGCGAGGACGTGGTAGTGGAGCTCTACGGGAAGACCAGGGAAGGAAAGTCTGTCACCGCATTGTACTATGGCTTCAACCCCTACTTTGATGTGGTTGAGCCGGACGAGCTCTACCTCAATTCCATCCAGAGAAACCCGGAGTTTGTCAGGTTTGAGGAAAAGACGCTGTGGGATGAGGGCTCCGACAAGAGGGTTGTCAGGATCTACATAAAGTATCCCTGGAAGGTGCCTGAATTCAGGAAGGATTGCCCGTTCAGGGTGCTCGCCGCAGATATTCCATTCCATCACAGGTTCATCTACGACTTTGACCTTGGTTCCTGTGTTGAAATGGAATGCGTGCCTGCGGAGGAGGAGAGCAAGAACTACACAACCGAGATGGTTGTGCAGATGAAGTCCGCTGTCACTGTGGAGGCCTTCAACCCTGAGCTCAAGATTCTGAGTTTTGACATAGAGAATGCCATTGTCACCGACGGCTCAGAAGACTACGGAAGAATTCTTATGATCGGTTATTCCACCCATGGCGGCGGAGATGGCCGGAAAGGCAGCATTTACGGAGATGAGGAGAAAATTCTCAGGGATTTCATGGACCTTGTCAGAGACGAGGATCCGGATGTCATAACAGGGTACAACATAGACGGCTACGACCTTCCCGTACTCGAGTACAGGGCGAGAAAGTTCAGGATTCCGCTCAGGATAGGCAGGGACTTCAGCACACCGACAAGGATCATGGGGCAGTTCTGGAGGCTCCACGGAAGGATAGTGAACGATACCTGGTGGGCAGTAAAGAGGGTGCTCCACCCGAAGCATGAAACTCTGAACTATGTTGCCAAGATGCTCCTTGGAGAAGGAAAGGACAACATAAACCGCCTCAAGATCGAGGAGGAATGGGAGAACAGAAGGGATGAGGTGATCAAGTACTGCATCAAGGACGCTGATCTCACGCTCCAGATATACAACAAGATCAGGATTCTTGACAGGAACATGTTCATGTCCACTGTCACGAAACTGCCGCTTGACGACGTGACCAATGGTGGTACAAGCAACTACGTTGATTCCATCCTCATACGCAGGGCGGATCGCGAGAACATCGGTGTCCCGATGACCACCAGATCCATGAAGCAGGATGTTATCGAGGGCGGCTATGTGCATTCCATAGAGGCGGGCCTCTATGACTATGTCATAGTGCTTGACTTCAAGAGCATGTACCCCTCCATGATCATGAAGAACAACATCTGCTTTACCACCCTCAACGACAGAGGCTCAATAGTATCCCCCACAGGAATAAGGTTCCTGGACAGGAGCGAGAGAGTGGGCCTGATTCCCAGAATTCTCAAGGACCTCATGGAAGAGAGAGACGGGGTCAAGAAGAGGATGAAGGAGGCCCCCAACTATGAGGAGCGTGAGTACTTTGACGGAGTGCAGGGAGCACTGAAAATACTCATGAATACATTCTACGGTGTTCTTGCGTCATATTTCTACAGATTCACAAATGTGCAGATCGGCAGTGCAATCACAGCATTCGCCAGAAAGACAATCAAGGAAGTCATAAGCAGGCTGGAGAAGGAGGGTTTCAACGTCATATACGGCGACACTGACAGCGTGTTCATCGAATCCGGAACGTCCAGCGAGGATGCCGCAATAGAGATGGGAAGCAGCCTCAGCAGCAGGCTTTCTGCCGAGGAGGATGTCTCCCTGGAGTTTGAGAAGATCATGAACCCGTTCTTTTCGTCCGGTGCCAAGAAGAGGTACATCGGGAGGATCATATACCCCGAAGACCAGAAGGGTGAGACCCTGGTTCGCGGATACGAGGTGAGGAGGACCGATTCCTTCGACCTCCAGAGCGAGGCGCTCGCAAGGCTATTCGAGTACGTCCTTGACAAGGATGTGGACGGGGCGGTGAAATACTCAAGGGACATGGTGGAAAGGATTCGCAGGGGAGACGAATCAATCCCGATTGAGAAGCTCGTCATATCCAGGAGCGTCAAGAACTTCAAGGACTACAAGGACGGAAAGTCACTTGCAAATGTCAGAGTGGCCCAGAAGCTGATGGAGCGGGGAGAGACCTTCATCCCCGGCATGAAGGTTTCTTGGATAGTCGTGGACAGCAGGAAGAACCCCCAGCAGGTCGAGCCTTTCATAGACGGCAGCAGGTTTGAGTTCAAGCCTGACTGGGAGTATTATGCCAGAAGGGTGGAAGAGACACTGAACCGTGTGCTGGAGGCATTTGAGGAGGAGATCAGCATATCGAGGAAAGACCCCGGGCAGAAGACTCTTACAGAAATGTTTGGCGGCAGTGAGAGCAAGCCCTCCCAGAGCAGGCCGAAGAGCTCAAACGGGAACGGCGGCGAGAAAAGTGAGGGTAATATATCTCTGGACAGCTTCTAGCCTGCTCCCTGCCTTCGGATGCGATGCGGCTAACCTGAGTGGTCAATCTTCTTCTGTCCATTCTGCTGTGCCTCGGATATGCTTTGGATAATTCCCGTGGTCAAATCACCTTTCTTGAAGCAGTATGCTGCACTTATTCGCGAACATACAATTTGATTTATCCTACCACCAACGGGGAGCCCATGTTCTTCCTAACAGCTTAGAATTCAATTTTCCCCATTTGGCTTCGCTTGGATATAGTGGGATAATCCTGCATATACCTGTCATGAACCGGTCGGATGAGGTGCCGGGCTCATATGAAAGAGGTTCAGGCTACTTTGCAGCGATGAAAAGTTATTTATTTTAACAGATTGTATAAACATTATGAAATTAAGATGGCTTGTTCTGATTGTAGCAGCCATTGTAGTAATATCATACTTCTCCCAGAGCTACACTTTCCTTAATCCCAGAGAGGGTGTATGGTCTGTATCCGGAAACGCAAACTTCACTTCCTCCACGGACGATTTGGTCGGGCTTAACGCTCCCGTCAATGTCACAGTGGATTCCTCAGGCGTGGCCCACATTACGGCATCCAGTTTGCATGACCTCTTCATGGCCCAGGGCTATTATTCTGCGAGCAACAGGCTGTTCCAGATGGAGCTCCAGGCACTGCTTGCCTCAGGAAACCTCAGTTCCTACATAGGCAAGTCCGGCCTGGCTTCAGACCAGGCGATGCATCTCATAGGGCTTCCCCAGAATGCCATGACTCTGGAAAAGCACTACCAGGCTGACTATCCCGCCTACTATTCCTATCTCCAGGCTTATGCCTCCGGTGTTGATGCATACATAAACAACACCAGGAATCCTCTACCCCTGGGATTCAAGCTCCTGGGCATTACACCTTTCCAGTGGACCGTTTATGATACCCTGGTTTGGCAGCAGTACATGGCACTTTCACTCACCACTGGAATAATGGAACCCCTGCAATCTGCACTCCTGTACAACGCTTTCGGATTCAACAACACTACCCAGCTATGGCCTTACTACCCGTACTATACTGAGAATATTACAAATGTTCCGGGAGACGGCACTGTGAACGGATACAACCTGAGCAGTCAGGGAATCTCTCCCGCATCCCTCTGGGGGCTGAACTGGTACGATCAGTGGGCCACGGGCGTGAATGCCACTCTGCTGAAGAAACTCACACCCCTGCTTAACGATGCAATAGCCAACATTTCTGATCCGTATGGGTTCACTGGGCCGCATGGACTGGGATCAGCTGTTGGAAGCAACAGCTGGGTAGTTACGTCCAATTACTCCCAGAGCGGTGATCCCATACTTGCCAATGATCCCCACCTTTCCCTTTATGCGCCATCCCTGTGGATTCCCATGCAGCTGGTCTCAGGGAGCATGAATGTAACTGGATGGGACCTGGCGGGTGTCCCCGGCATACTCATAGGCCACACTCCTTTCACCTCATGGGGCCTTACGACTTCAGAGGGCAATTCTGCAAATGACTACCTAGAGATGGTGAACGGCACATCTTACTACTACAATGGCACCTGGAACCAGATGGAAGTATACAATTACAGCCTGATGGGGAAGCAGTACTCAGTCTATTCAACAAACAACGGGCCCCTTATCGCAAGAGACGGAAACTACGGCATAAGCATGATGTGGACTTCGGCTCAGCCTTCTTACGATCTTGTCGCAGAGATATTGATGGATGAGTCCCACAATTATTCAAACATGGTCAATGCGTTGAGAAACTGGGGTTCTCCCCCGCAGAATTTTGCAATGGTCTCCGGGACGTCAGCAGGAATACTTACTGCTGGTAAGTACCCCATTATAAACGAGACCCTTCCGAACGGCAGCCATGTAGATGTGGTGGGGTCCCGCACACTCCTGAATGGATCCACGAACAAGTACGATCCTGTCGGAGTTGTCCCCTTCTCGTACTTGCCACAATCCGTCAACCCGAAGAGAGGATACATGTTCGCCCCCAACCAGCCAACAGCTGGCAAGAATTACCCATATCCCTTCATAGGAGGGTTCTGGGCATCTGGGGGAAGGGCGGAGACAATCTACCACTTCCTGAAGGACCACCCTGGAATGACTGTGCAGAAGATGATGGATCTTCAGTCAAACGTTTCAGACTACTGGGCATCCCAGCTGGCCCCAATGCTGCTTTCCTCACTGAGCGGAATGCAAATGAATTCAACTGAGCAGTCGGCGTTCAGCTACCTCCAGGGGTGGAATTACACAACCTACCAGAGCCAGATTGGAATAACGGTATACTGGTACACTGTGTCAGCAATATACAACATCACCTTCAGCCATGAGTACGCCCAGAGGAACATATCCTCCCTTCGTCTTCCATTTGAGAGTTCTCTCATCTTCCTGGCCAAGAATGAGCCGAATTCCTGGTGGTTCAGCACCAGCGGAAACACGGCAGCCCAGGGCAATTTCACTAGTATTGTGAGGCAGGCTTTTGCCAGTGCTGTGTCCCTTCTGAATTCTAGCCTCGGATCACCAACCCAATGGAGATGGGGCAGTGTGCACAGGCTTGTAATATCCAGCCAGACCGGGCTTTCAAGCCTTTCAATTGGACCTATTCCGATTTGGGGGGACGACCATACAGTAAGCGTGGGATCCGTTCCCCTGGAAATGGTTGTTCCGGAACCGCACGTTTCAGTTGGATCATCACTGCGTGAAGTCTCATCCCCCGGACTTGGAATATTCTATGGAGTGTTTCCAGGAGGCCCCAGCGAAAACCCTCTGAGCTACTACTTCTCAAACCAGCTTGATCACTGGCTCTCCCACTCTTACTACAAGATGACGGCCCAGCAGACGGAGGTGAGAATAAGATATGCTCCTTAGGTACACCAGTGCGATTGGACTTTCCATAGTCCTGTCGTTCATAGTGCTGATAGAGGTCCCTTACGCCTGGATGTCATTCTTTGCAGCTATACCGTTCATTGTCCTGAAAAGCAAGTGGAATGCATTCGTGGGATTCGCGATTGGGATCTTGAGCTCACTTGCAATGTTCCTGGAATACCCCCTTCACCTCGTCTCTCAGCTTGCTCGAATACTGGGGGCCATAGCAGGTTTCCCCCCGGAGGTCGTATTGATGCTCTTCCCGCTGCTATACGGCCTGATATTCGGCCTGTCTTCCCTGTTCTGGGTTGGAGTGGAATACGAGAAAGTGCTGCAGATGTCCACCGCGCACAAGTACTGAAACTAACTCCTGTATTCGCTCAGGTCCACGATGTTTAGCGGACTACCGTCCAAAAAGCGCTTCACGTTCCGGCAAGCGCTGAGTGTGGCATCCTTCAGGGTCCTGTCTGCAAAACCGCCAATGTGAGGCGTGAGAACTGCGTTCTCAGGGACAGGATCCTTTATTACTGGCTCCCCCCACCATACATCCGTTAGGAAGAACTTTTCAGGGTTCTTGTCCAGGAACGAGAGCATGTCCTGCCTGTCCACAATGTCAGCCCTGGCCACGTTTATGATGTATGTCCCAGCGAACTGGCCCAGAAGGGAGGAGTTCACCATCCCTCGCGTTTCATTGCTCAGAGGTGTTGCAATCAGCACAATGTCAGATTCTCTGAAGATCTCCTCAGGCGAGGAAGCAACTGCATCCAGGTACTCATCTTCCCTGAGCTTCCGCGAATAGCCTATAGTGCGCATGTCAAAGGCTTTTGCCACTCTCGCTGACTGCTTTCCAATGCCTCCGTACCCGAGAACTCCAAACGTCATGCCCTCAATTGATCCAACACGCTCCCTCTCGAAACTTCCATTCTTCGTTCTGGCGCTGAACGTGCATATCTTCTTCACATGTTCCAGCAGAAGCCCAAACACGAGCTCTGCAAGCGCATTGTTGTAAGCTCCTGCATTGCTGCACAGCATGATCTTCTCATTGATCTGCGAGAGGTCGAAATGATTGACGCCAGCTGCTGCAGACTGGAGCAGTACCGTCCTGTCGCTCAGTTTTGGGTTTCTGAAGCTGATGATCACCTCTCCACTGCATGACTTGTCAACCGAGGCCTCAAGGCCGGTTATTCTTGAGCATTCCCTGACGACGTCTTCATCCACGTCATAATTGATGGAGATCTTCATCAGCTTAGGTAATGCAGCATATAAATAAACAGTTTCCAGGAATTGTCAAAAAAATGGAGTGTGGTTAAAAAAAAAATGGGTGGTTACTTGCCACCTTCGCCCACGCCGGTAGCTTCACCGGTTGAGGATTCCGCCCTGTAGGGTTCGGTGTATTCCTTGTGGTAATACTCCTCCTTCAGTCCGGAAGCTACTCCCCATGGGAAGAAGACGAACATTGTAACCAGGAATACTGTCAGCGTTCCCCAGCCCAGCGGGATGAAGCCGGTATGGATAGCCAGTGAGTGGCCGAACATTCCCGGTGTCCCATTGGCAGGCCCAACTCCACCCTTTGCGAAAGGTATGGAGAACATGGCCATGAGCAGCAGGAACACAAAGTATCCGATGTACCACAGGCTCTGCTTCACCTGCTCGAAAGCCTTGAAAGCGAATCCGAATACCAGGATTCCAATCAGGATGAGCAGCATAGCGTATGAGTCCGCAGCCCATCCACTCCAGTATACCACCAGTGATGATACACCCATTGCAATCGGGCCGAATATCATGGCGCCCTTTATCTTCTGGTCGTCCCTGGTGACACCCTGCCGTCTCTGGACCCACATTGCTACTGGGTGGGTTGAGAACCCAAGGTATCCTGCGACTGTAGCGTCATCAATGACCTTGTAGACAGTTGGAGCAGGTGATGATACCATAACGGTAATTGCACCAACAATCGCGAAGGTGATGATTGCCCAGAACGGGACCGAGTATTTCCTGTGGAGTTCCCTGAAGGCTCCCCCGAGGAATCCGGACCTTGCTGTTGAGAAGAAGATCCTTGCACCGGCCCCTGAATAGATGTATCCAGTTACGAACGGTGACATAAGCCCTGCGACAACCGCGAATACGAACACAACGGCCAGCCCGTTTGAATTTGCGAGCATGAAGAATGGGTTATTACCAAGCATTGCTGCCTTGAGGTGGGCCCAGTCTCCTGTTGCCAGCGGTACGTGTGTAGATGTTCCCGTGGGTATGTAATACAGGTTGCTCCAGTTCACACTGGATATGACAGCCACAGCGATCGATATATAAATCAGGGTCTCGAATAGAACAGTCAGGCCAACTGCCTTGACTATTACATCCCTCTTCTCAATCTCATCCTTCTTGGTTTCTCCTGCCAAATCCGGTATGACTCTTATTCCGCCGAAGTCATACATCGTCAGTGGCATGATCAGGAGGATTGCTGCAGCACCATATGGGAAGAATCCGCCGTTTCCCTGGTACTGAAGGCTCGTGAAGTTCCCAAAGTTGTGTGCCACGAAAATCAGGCCCAGTCCCATGGATATGTAGAAGAAGAGCTTGACTGCACCGATGTACTTGGTGCTCTTCCCGAACATTCCAATACCGAAGTAGTTGAACGGGGCAAAAGCCAGTACTAGGGCAACTCCGACAAGCACTCCATCAACAGTTGGGAAACCCGTCGACGGTGAAAGCAGAGGCGTTCCAGGGACCAGGTAATTGATACCGTCCACAATGGATATTGCCTCCAGAGGCGGTATGAACACATACCATATGATATCCGCAAACGAGTTTATCAGGCTCGTAGTTCTGCCGTGCGAGTATAGTGAAAACCTGGAAGGCCCTCCGGCCTCAGGATGGACCCTCGACAGTTCCATGTAGGTCAACGCAATAGTCACATATATTGCTCCGCCAAATATAAACGCAACAATAGCTGCTGGTCCGGCCCCAGTGACCATTCCAACAGCTCCAAATAGAGCTCCGTTTCCCAGAGCCCCAGCAACTCCAATGAAGACCAACTGAACGAGAGTCAGCTCTCTCTTTAGTTGTGGTTTTTTGGTTTTTGCTGATTCCATTGACCGTACCATACGGCTGGCTTATAAGAGAGTTTCGTAACAAGGCTTTTATAGCCCCTATTTAACTTTATCTATAATTCAACACTTTTTATCCTCTGCAGATACTAGCATAGATAGTCTCATAAGCTCAACATGCTGATGCGAAAAAAATGAGGCTGAAAAGTGGGTTATTTTGGCATCCACCTTTCAGTAGCCGTGCGGCCCTTTGGAATCCCTTCTGGATCCGGCGCCGGAGATCCTCTCCATATAATCATCGCCGAAGTGGTACTTGAATAGCCATTCGTACCCGCCCTTCAGAGAGGCCCAGTAAATCCTCTCCATGAACTTCTTCTCCATGTAGTTCATTGTGGAGGGCTTTATCCTGTCCACACCCCTTTCATACGTGCCTATGACAAAGGTTGCCTGGTGCCTTCCCGTTTCCATGGAACACTGAGTTCTTCCCGTGAAGAGGCACCTTTCACTGCTCCCTGACAGTTCTGATGCTATGTTTTCGGCAACCACTATGCCCTGAAGGTGTGCCTCAACACCGGCCTTTGAAATGGGTATGTTGGTGTTGTCTCCCAGCGAGAAGGCATAATCGTAGTCCTTGATGTGTAGGTCCCTCTTGTCCGTGATTATCCACCCGTCCTCGTCCACGAAATCAGAACTTCTCACTGCAGGCACTGTTGAGTGGGGCGGAACCAGGATGAGTTCGTCGTAGGAGACGCCATCGCCTTCAAGAGAGAGCAGCTCCTTCTTCTCTCCGTCTACTGTGTCCAGGTTGAACCCTGTTACCAGCTCAATATCCCTGTCCTCGTAAAGCGGGGTGATCACCTCACTTATGGGCTCTGCCGGGTATGCCCTCAGGTAAGGCGTCACCATTGTGACCTGCACCTTGTCCCTTATGCCCTTCTTCCTGAAGTACTCGTCCACCATGAAAGCTGCCTCGTTTGGTGATGGCGGGCACTTGTAAGGTAATCCCCCAATGCCTACCACAACCCTGCCAGACCTGACCTTAGATATGGCTTTGAAAACATCTGCCGACCTCTCTGCGTTGGTATGGAAGTCATGGTTTACTGCTTTCAGACCCGGAACCTGATCATAGTCCGGAACAGCCCCTGTGGAGATGACAATCTGGTCAAAGTCGAACCGCCTCCCTGTCTTGTCAGTAAGCAGATATTTCTCTTCCAGGTTTATTGTAGAGGCATTTTCCTTCACATGCTCCACACCGGAAAAAACGAGTTCGTCTATGAGCCTCTTGACCTTGTCCTCGCTCTTCCCCCTGAAGGCAACCCCAAGGTATCCGGGCTGGAACTCATGGTACCTGGATGAGTCGAAGACTGTTATCTTGAGACCGCCGGATCGGATTTCCCGGTACATCTCATTGGCGAGCTTGCTTGAGAAGATGAGCCCGCCAGCTCCGCCTCCGACTACTGCAATTTTCTTCATTTCCCTCACTCTCCTCCTTATGGTGACCCACTATCTCCTGGAGGTCACCCGAATGTGAACTGTAAAGACATCATTCTCTTCCTTGATGTCAATCAGTTCATTCCTCGTTCTCTCGCACCAGGCCTTTGCATCAGCTTTTATTCCCGGGTCCGTTGCGAGAAGCTCTATCATGTCTCCGTTGGATGATTTTCTGTATGCTCGAATCAGGTCCGTTATGGGCCCCGGGCATGCTGTACCTCTGCTGTCCACTTTATGAACTGTCTCCTGTTCTGACATTTCAGCACCCCTTAGATGAAAATTACCTCTCTGTCCTCTGACATCTGCAGGAACGCGGCTGCACCAATGACATCGTCGACTATGGGATCAAGGTCATTCTTTGTGTCTACATGGAAAGCACCTGCCATCATTGAGCAGACATACACCTTGAGGAAACCTGTTTCCTTCGCTTCGCTGAGCATATCGTACCATGACGGTGCCTTTAGCTCCTGCATCCCCTGCATTAGCGCAGGAACCTTGTCCTCGAATTCCTTGGGCATCCTGTTGATGTTCTTCTGGCCGTCCTTCCTGAATCCATCTAGCGCCCATCCGGTCACAAATATCGATACCGGAATCTCCATGTTTGCTGCCGACTGTGTAAGTATACCCAGTGGCAGAAACTTGTCAGCTGTCCCGGAGAACATTATTATGTTTAGCCCCTTTCCAGACATTTTGCTCACTGAAAAAACATCTGAAGACGCCTATTAAGCGGGTAACCTTACCCTTAATGCGACCTCACAGCAACGGCACCTGATACTGCTGTTATCAGCGGGCAGCCGCAGGATATGAGCCAGCCCATGTGGAGTACTGCCGGGACCTGCGATTGCAACGAAGCAGGCAAGGTCAGTTTAGCGAGACAGCCAATTTGAACTAGTAAATGATTTCCTTTTTATACTGCCATTTACTATATTTTTCGAATTTCCATGGCTCAATCTATAGTCTGCCCAGACTGTGGGAACATTTTCAAAAAGCCGGCAATGGATCAGAAGCGCTTCGGATTTGGCCTTACCATTCCAGGCATGGGCCTGGTCCAGTGCCCATCGTGCGGGGCAAGGAAACCCAGAAAAGCATTCAGGATTGCCGAAGAAGGCGACTACCAGAAAGCCCAGGCTGCTGGCAAGGCAAGCCAGGAAGCAAGCAAGCCTTCCGAGTCAGACCTCATAGAAGATTCAAGGTACGAGGATGAGTAATTGATAGAGATATCGGGCCTGACAAGGTTCTATGGAAAGGTCGTTGGTGTTCAGGACCTCACTTTCGAGGTGAACGAGGGTGAGATATTTGCACTTCTCGGCCCCAATGGGTCGGGCAAGACTACCACACTGCGCCTCATTACCGGGCTGATTTCACCCACCAAGGGCTATGTTTCAATGGACGGGAAAAGGACAGACGTGGCTGCCAACCTGAGAGGAATACACAGGAGCATAGGCATACTTCCCGAAGTACCTGGGCACTATGAGAACCTTAGCGCATCGAGAAACCTTCAATTCTATGGAAGAATGTATGGAATGTCAGACTCGGAAATAGAGTCCCGTACGAAGGCTCTGCTCGTCGAGTTTGAGCTCTGGGACAAGAGAGACAGCCTTGTGGGCACTTTTTCAAAGGGAATGAAGCAGAAACTTGCCATAATCAGGACCGTGATTCATGATCCCAAGTATGTATTCCTGGACGAGCCCATTTCCGGCCTCGATCCTGAAGCTGCCCGTTTTGTCAGGGACTACATGAAGTCAATGAGAGGACAGGGAAAGACGGTTATTCTTTCCACCCACGATCTGGATGATGCTGACAAGCTAAGCGACAGAGTGGCAGTTGTGAAAAACAGGCTTCTCGCCATCGACCGGCCTTCAGCACTCAAGGAGAAATTATTCAACCGGACAGTTGTGTTCCATCTTTCTGATGTCAGCGGCCTTTCCGTAGAGGATCTGAATGCAATGGCATTCGTCAAGTCAGCGAAATTGACGAACAAGGCGCTTGTCCTTGAGGTCGACAACCCGGAAGAAAATAACCCTGACATTGCGAAATACCTTATCAGCAAGGGATTTAGGATACAGTTCATAGGTGAGATAAAGCGCTCGCTGGAGGATGCTTATCTCTCAATTGTTGAAAATTCAGGAGGCTCGAACACATGAATTTTGTGCTAGCAAGGGAGGTAATGATGAAAGACCTCCAGGACATCAGGCGAAATGGCTACGTGTTCTATTCGATGCTGTTCGTCCCCCTCCTGCTGGTAGGACTCGGAGTTCTGGAGACTTCCACACTAAGCAACCTGCCGGCTGCAGATGGTTCCTTTGGAGTGTCGGGTGTTAGCGAGCTGTTCTCCTCGATATATGTGATCATTCCTGCCATCATAACAACGCTCATAGGCTCGACCAGCGTGATCATAGAGAAGACAAACCACAGTCTTGAGCCGCTTCTTGGGACTCCCATTTCGGACTCGGAGCTGTTCGCTGGAAAGGCCATGGCACCTTTCATCCCGGCTCTGTTGATATCATGGTTTGCTTACGGCCTTTATATCGGGATTTCTGACCTAATCACATATCCCAGTCTCGGCTATCTGCTCTTCCCCACAACACTGACATATGTGCAGATATTCTTCCTGACACCCGTGGTAGGTCTGCTGGGGACATTCTCATCACTGCTTGTTTCATCCAGAATGAAGGATGTGAGGGCCGCACAGCAAGTATCGAGCCTGGTCGTACTCCCGGTACTGATTCTAGTCTTCATTCCCATCATTGGTGCAGGCTCTGATTTCCTGATTAACCTCCTCTTAGGGGCAGCCCTCCTGGCGGCTGCCATTGGCCTGTTTTTTGTCACTGTCAAGGCATTCCGCAGGGAGAATATCCTTGTCAGCTGGGGCTAAGCCCCCAGCCGAACAGTTCCATGGACGTTGTTACATCTGCAACTTTCAAACCTGAATGCTTGAAGTTGCAAAGTGGAGTCTCACAGGCGGGTTGAATGCATGAAGCTGAAGTAAACATGCGCGGAGGTCTTGAAAAAAGGGGCCAGCCCCAATAAGCTGCTGTCAGGATCATTTTCGTCTCCCATGATTCAGTGCGTACTGACTGGGATTGTGCAAGATGTTTGTAAATTACAGATAATAAAAAACTGAGAGTATAAGAATTTGCTCACCTGCGTTGAGATGTCTTCTTTGTGTGATTGCGTGCCTGATTGTTTGACCTGATAGACTGACTAATATGAACTCTTCTCGTACATATCAAAACGCAAAACTGTGGTCTACCGGGTTGAGTTCAAACAAATGCACAAATGATCCTTTCCATAGCTCTTTTTCTATTCAGACCCCTTTCAATCTCCCGTATTAAGTATTCAGGAACGCGAAAAGATACAGAATAGAAGTAAATAACCACTTGTTCTATTCTCCCTCACACGTGTGCAAATAATGAAGGATAATTGGGAAAGGCCTGCAGAACACCACAAACTCAGAAATGAAGATGTTCTGACCATAGCAAATTCTGTTTTCCCCGATGACCATGTGCTGGCTTTTGAGCGATTAGGCAATGGGTTGAGTAATTCCAACTACAAGGTGTATATAGAGGGCTTCTCACAACCTATGGTTTTCAGACTATACAGCAGGGGAAAGGGGATCGCTACAAAGGAACAGAGAATCTCCGAGCTGTTGAAAGCGGATGTTCCGGTAGCAGCTTACCTTCATGTTGATGAAAGTTGTAGCTTCATTGGTGTTCCATTCGCAATTCTGGAATGGAAGTGCGGAGTTCTCCTTTCTGATTTAATGAGGACTGCGCATAGGGTTTATCAGACATCAGCAGCAGAATCTGCTGGTAAAGTTCTTGCGGGGATACATAAACATGAGTTTCCTCAATTTGGATTTCTGAATGAACAACTTGAGATAGAGGAATCATTGAAGATCGATGAGGACGAGTTACTGTCACTGATTAAACATTTCATTGATGCTAATTGTGGAACTTTACTGGGAGAACGTATCAGCGAGGATGTTATGGCATACTGCAAAAATCAGGCACATAATTTGTCTGAGGACCTAAAGATCCCAGTCCTTGTGCATTCGGACTATAACAGCTTAAATGTACTTGTTGATGGAGATTCAGATCAACCCTCAGTATCTGCAGTCCTGGACTGGGAATATGCATTCTCAGGAAGCAGATATGCTGACATTGGAAACATGCTGAGGTATGAAATAGATGGATCCGTTTTTGAAACGAACTTCTTAAGGGGGTATGAGGGGGGTGGAGGTGTACTTAAGGATAACTGGAGAATCCTGTCAAGATTGCATGATCTCATAGCATTGTGCGATCTTCTTGATAGATCAAGTAGCGAGACACCGAAGCGGGTTC
>JBJKRS010000152.1:0-8897 GCA_046704525.1 Thermoplasmataceae archaeon | reverse complement strand
ATATAAATATGTTCATATATTGAATGTTTATTTTATTTGTATTCCTCGTTAAATTGCGTTATATTTTGTTCTTAAAATAAAAAGAAAATTTGCAACATTTTATAAATATTTAAATACAACATATTTATTAAGTGCCTACCGAAAGAGGTGGAATAATGGAGGACGATGAAGGTGGCCGTGGGAATTCACATAATAGCAGACTTGTACGGAGTAGAATCGGAGACTATTTCCGAGGCTAGCAGGCTCTACCCAGTAATGGAGGGAGCTGTCAAATTTGGTGGTCTGACTAAGATCTCATCAAACTATTACCAGTTCCAGCCCAAGGGTGCAAGTGGCATTGTCCTGCTCGCCGAGTCCCATCTCTCGTTTCACACATGGCCCGAGCATGGACTTGTGACGCTTGACATCTTCACCTGTGGTGATCCAAAGACAGCGGAGTCCGCTCTTCAGTATATCCTTGACGAACTCAAGCCTTCAAACGTGGAATGCAAGAGATTGGACAGGGGAGAGAAAGTGGACGAGGGAGTTGCCCTGCCAAACCCGGCAGAACTCGTAACAACCTGAATTTTTTTCTACAATATCAAACAACAATTTTTCTTCTTTCAAGAAATTCATCATGCAAACAGCCTTAATTTCCGTCTCCGTTGAGGTCTCCACTGGATATCTTGTTTAGAGGATGGAAGAATTAGCCATAATTATTGAGGCTGTAGCGTTTTGTTCAGGTCATAGATAAATAGTTGAGGAATCACGGTGGACTCGGCTCTTCTGTTTTCAATAATCACCGTCGTTGTGCTCGTGGCACTTGGCATATTGCTATTTGTGTACTTCATTAGAAAGCAGCCGGAACGCGAAATGACCGGCGCAGGCTACAAGTTGTTCTTCTACATGGGAATCGGGTATCTGGTTGTTGGTTCTTTCCTGTCATTTGTATACCCTGGCGAGTTCAGTGATTACATTTTCCTGATGGTAATGGGGACGATCTTTGCTTCTGTCGGCCTCGCCAATATAGAGAAATGGAGAAAATAAGCCTTAGCTGGATCTTAACATATTAATAGTCCAATAAGTTATATTTTCATGGCAGGTAGAAGAGGCAGCTTTGGGAGCCTACCGCTGATGTTTCCGCTAATAATTTTCCTGTTTCTGGCCCAGCAGAAAGCTTTGGCCCTGATTTACCTGCTTCTTCTTATCTGGGCCATATTGCCTGTTTCATCCTACATATTCGTCAAGATTTTCAGTTTCCAGCTGAAGAAAAAGGTTCAGGCATTCTTGGCTGTTTACCTGTTTGAAGGGGCACTTGCTACATCAGTTTCAATACTCGCATACATAAAATCCCTTGAAGGCAGGGAGATAGTAGGAATAGCCATTGCCACTGTTCTGATATACTTAACATTCACCGTCATAGTCCTCTACGTGAGGGGGTTGGAGATGAAAATTAACATTAAATCAACAGACGATGAGGGCCTTTCAGATAGGCTTAAGAGTATACTGGGCACAAAATATACAGATGTTCCAACTGTGTCCCTTGTGCCAATGGGCACTCCCATGGTGAGAAATGTAAGGACAATAACGCATGGGGAGAAGCGGATTATTCTTGAGCAAGTGGTCAAGGATGTCCTAAACGAGAGCGAGATGGACTCACTGCTGCTCAGGGAATACAGCAAGACCTTGGCCCACTGGGAATTATCTTTCATTCTGCTTCTTCCTACAGTTTTTGCAGTTGAGATAGACGCTTTCCTGTATTTTTATCTTGGAGGGAGCGCTTCCCTTGGAATTTTCATACTGCCAGTTGTTGGGGCACTTTTGCTGTTAGAAATAGTATTTTCACCGATCATACTGGTTATGTTGAGCTTCAGACCCACAAGGGCATCTGACAGATTTGTCGTCAAAATAACAGGAAACCCAGAGGCGCTTGTCTCGGCAATACAGAAACTGGATAATCTTGGTGCATCAACGAAACTTGACCAGGGAAAAAGTGCAGGATTCTTCAAGAAGCTGATTGAACGCGAGAAAAATAAACGTCTTGCAACAATAAGCAGAATGAAGGGGCCCTGAATCTTGGCTAGACTTTTGTTCCCCAGAACATATTTTCTTTTCTCTTGATCTTGATGATTTCCTCGAGAGTTGACATTGTTCCTTCGTCCATTTCGTTCTCTCTCAGCGACTTTACAACGTTTTCCGGGATATCCACGTAAAGTGCTTCGCCCGGAAAGATGTGCCTGTTGAGAGTTACACCCTCTATTGCAATGGCTACCTCATCTGGGGATGAAGCTGACCTCTTGT
This sequence comes from Thermoplasmataceae archaeon, assembly GCA_046704525.1. Classification (GTDB taxonomy): domain Archaea; phylum Thermoplasmatota; class Thermoplasmata; order Thermoplasmatales; family Thermoplasmataceae. The sequence goes on along the minus strand of JBJKRS010000152.1, from coordinate 6,617 downwards.
TCACCTCATCATCCCTTATGCTCTTAATAGTTCCAGCCGACCTTCCATCTGCCTTGATCAGACGATCACCCACCTTGATCTCGCCAGTGTGTATTTTGACTCCTACTATAACAGGCTTCGTTGTCCTGAAGATGTAATCTGGAATGATTGTGATTTTTGAGGGAATAGGCATTTTGCTCTTCCTGGCCTCTTCCATCTCGTGTTTCTTTGCTTTCAGCCATTTCTCGGTATCGTCAACCAGCGAGTAGATGACGTTGCTCACGTTGACACCAACATCTGTGGACATTGATTCCTCCCTGGCATCCTGGAAAAGGTTGACGTTGAACCCGATTATGATCCTGTCGAGTGGATCGTTCAATGTAGCTACATCCACGATGTCCCTCTTGGTGATGTCGCCGATCTGGGCGGACCTGATGCTTATGTCGCGCTGCCTCAGCTCAAACGAAAGTGCCTCAAGTGAGCCAAGCGCTTCGGCCTTTATTGTCACCCCGCTGGTGGAAAGCTCGATGTCTGGCTGTGACTCCTTGAGTATTTCATCGAATGCCCCAGATGGGTCTTTACCAACCAATATGAGGGGAGACCCCGGGATGACGTCTATCCTGTCTGTTATCAGGATCCTGACACCGGAAGCAGCAGATATCTTATCTTTTTCCTTGAGTGTCGAGCCCCTCGTGCCGGGGTTTACAAGCATTGCCTTTACCCGCGTAACCTGAGGACCCTCAGATGTGTTGACAGCAATTGAGTCCCCCTTGCTCAGGTGACCCTGATACAGGACTGTGTCAAGAGTTGTTCCCACTGAATCCTCCCTCTTGACCTCTATGATAGTGCCCCTTCCGCCTTCTTCATTGAATGTGATGTCCTTCTCGAGGAATCTCTGAGCGAGGCCCGATAGCGTTACGAGAATGTCCTGGATTCCTATCCTGAGCTTTCCACTGGCAGGGACAATTGCAACTGTCTTGGTGAAATCCTTCACCCTGTCATACCTATCACTCTGTAACCCGTATGAGTAGAGTCGGTTCACTACATTATACATGCGGTTGTCCAGTTCCTGGACGTATTCCTCCCTCTGAGCCTTTTCGAACTCCTTGAAGGATTTGTCACTGAACTCCCTGACCAGAGGGACGAGATCTATCTTGTTGGCTACAATTATGAACGGGGTTTTGAACTTCTTGAGAATATTTATGGATTCCACAGTTTGAGGCATAAGCCCCTCGTTGACATCGATCACAAGAATGGCTATGTCAGCCAGGGCCCCTCCCCGTGCGCGCATGTTGGCAAATGCAACATGGCCAGGCGTGTCAATGAAAAGAAGGCCAGGTATTCTGAGCGATCTGCCTCCGAGGAGTTTCTTTATGTCTTTCTCTATGGTCTTTACGTCAACATGGGTCGCACCAATACGCTGGGTTATTCCCCCTGCTTCCCTGCTGGCTACAAGGGTTCCCCTGATTGCGTCCAGAATAGTGGTCTTCCCGTGGTCGACGTGACCAAGGACACAGACAATTGGCTGTCTGAGTGGCTTGTTATCCATACCCACCCCCTCAGGAAATCAGGGCTTCATCTCCATACTGAAAGTCTTGGATTTCAGATTTCTGGAAGTATATTGGGTATTCATGCTCAAATGATTCCGGCGAATCAGATGCATGAATTGTGTTTTTCTCAATGCCCGAGGAGAAATCTCCCCTTATTGTGCCGGGCTCTGCTTTTGAGCCGTCAGTGACGCCGCAGAGTTTTCTGGAGATTGATATTGCGTCCTTCCCCTCGAAAATGAAGGCCATGATCGGTCCTGATGTTATGTAATTAACCAGATCCTTGAAGAAGGGCTTGTCGTTGTGAACTGAATAGTGCTTTTCCGCCCTCTCCCTGTCAAGTTTCAGCATCTTGGACGCGACAATCTTCATGCCCTTGTCCTCGAATCTCTGCAGAATCCTTCCGGCCAGCCTTCGCTTGACACCGTCGGGCTTTATGAGAATTAGTGTTCTTTCCGCTGCCATTTCATACACCGCAATCAGGACTTGGAAGATTGCTTCCTCGTCTCCTTAATGCTGTGGTACTCGTTGGTCCACCTCGTTCTTCTGGGGACCTTCTTCATCTTGAGCATGTTGACGCGGCATTTCCTGCTGCAATAATGCAGAGGCATACCGTCTCTTCGCACATGAATGAGACCAGTACCGGGCTCTATCTGATTTCCACAGAATGTACAGGTTCTTCCGGCCATTTCAAATCACCTTATGGAAAGCCTCTTCGCTTCACGGGCTGTCTCTCTCAGCATGAGAATGTCGCCCACCTTGACAGGTCCCAGCACATTCCTTGCAATGATTCTTCCCTGGTCCCTGCCTGCAAGCACTCGAACCTTGACAGTAGTGGCCTCTCCGGTCATTCCTGTCCTCCCCATCAGTTCAAGAACTTCTGCTGGGGTTGCATCATCTGCCATTTCGGTTCACCTTACTTCCTGAGTTCGTTGACCTCGGAAACTATTGATTTGTAGGCGTCCTCATTCTTTCCATAATCAACGACTGATATGGATGCGGCAGAGGCTATGCCGACTTTTGCGCCAAGATCTGACTTCTTCTTAACATATCCAAAGGGGACCTTTCTCTCGTCGCAGAGTGTCGGAATGTAGTATACAACTTCCGGAGGAGAAACGTCCTCGGATATTATTACAAACTTGCTCTCGCCGCGCTCTACGGACTTTATTACTTCGTTGGTTCCCTTCTTTATCTTACCGCTCCTGTATGAGTTCTCTGCGAGATCTAGCAATTTCTTCTCAAGAGACTCGGGAGTTTCGAATTTTACGAATGTTTCACTTGCCATTCTTAATCCTCCTTCACTAGGTGATCGGGAAGCGCAAGAGGCTATTTATACCTTTGGAGCTTGGATTCCGCCTGTTTGAGCGCCTCGTCAACCGATTTCCTTTCCTGTTCGCTGGGTGGCAGCATTGGAGACCTGTAACCCCCCTCTATGCCCATTTTCCGGTAGAAGGAGTAGTAGTACCCCATTGGGAAATGAGGAATATTAACCGATTTTATCAACGGGTTCACTATCTTCATCTGGACTTCAAGCGCCTCGCTGTGTTTCCCTTTGGAGTGGAGTGAATATATTGTGCTTATTGCGGGAATGAAGTTTGAAAGTCCGCATACGCCCCCGCTTGCACCTATGGAAAGAGATGCCAGAAGAAGGTCGTCCTGTCCCTGGAACACGTCAAAGCCATTGCTCTTCATGTCCACGAGGCGAGAAAAGTACCGCATGTCACCGGAACTCTCCTTTGCACCTATGACGTTACTGAACTCCTCCTTAAGCCTGGAGATTGTGCCAAGGTCCAGCCATACTCCTGCCAGCTGAGGGATATTATACAGGAAAAACGGCATGTCATTCTTCGAGATCACATCTGAGAACTGCCTGAGGATCCAGTCTTGAGAGGGGGTTATGTAATAAGCGGGCATCAGAACGCTCGCGTCTGCTCCTGCATCTTTTGCGTGAAGGCTCAGCTCGACGGACTCGTTCACGTTTGGGGAGCCAACACCTGCAATCACCTTCAGCTTCCCGGAGTTCTCAACCACATGGCTTATGAATTCCTTTTTCTCGCTCAGGCTTAGCCACGGAAAAAGGCCAGTTGAACCCAATGGAAATACGCCGGTTGCACCTGATTCTGAAAGGAAGTCGAGCAGTCTTGTTGTTGCGTTGAAGTCAATGCTTCCATCCTTGCTGAAAGGTGTGATGATAGGGCTGATAACTCCGCTGTAGCTCATATGGTTGAAAAGGCGGAATCGCTAATTAACTTGATGAATGCTTCCGCTACATCCTGGAGCCGAGGTTTGTGGCCCTGAGTACATTGACGAACTCCCGGGGTATACCCTTAGCGACGAGGTAGTCCCAGTCCGGTATTATGCCTCTTGATATTGCGGTGTTTATCAGATCCGTGAGCGGTATGTACACTGTTTCTGGGGCATAGACTGTGCCGAGAACCCATGGAGGCACGTCGAAGTAATTCCTGAACTTTCCCGGAACAACATCCACGAGAATGTCATCAAGTGTTGATGCAATCTCCTCATTGTAATACCATCTCTTGACGCTGAAGGCCTGGAAGTTCTGTTTTGGTGTGTATACTTTCCACTCTACCCCGTACATCCTTTCCATGCCGACAAAGTTAGCATTGTTGCCAAAGTTGTCAATAGTGGTCTGGGGAGGGGACTCTTCCTTTCCGGTCGAAGAATTGACAACCTTCAGGTTGAATCTCTTGTAAACACCCATATATTTCTGAATCAGCCTTTCAAGCTCCTCTGCTTCGCTTTCAGAAACTGAGAGGTCATTCTCAATCTGTTCAGAAACCGCAGAATAGTCCTCAAGAGAGGAATTCAGAATCAGTTTCAGATAGTAATTAAATCTGTCACCTGACATAAGCTGACTCTCACATAGTTATTTTCTGGTTGCATATACCAATGAAATTTAATATTTATAGATAACGCAGGTACGCAGAACTGCGCCAAATTTCGTATAGCAGGATCCTGCAGCGCCATTTTCGGGGCTCCCAGAACGAAACCCTGCATTCCCCAATGTATTTTAGCGAGGCGATTATGACGACTTGATGAAATCAGAGGCATCACTTTCCAGGATCAATGATTATCTGGCTGGCACCTGGGACATAAGGGACAGCCCCGAGGATGTCAAGCTGCTCGCCCACATTGAAGGATACAGTGAGGAAAAGAGATTCACAGTATCTCCGTGGGATTTGGTGCAAATATCCATAAACACAGGTGAAGCGGTTTCGGACATTGAGGAATTTGTCCTTAATGCTCCTGACCTCACTCTTGAAAGTGGGGCATCCGGGACAAAGGTCGTGCGGTCCAATGGAGAAAGGCCCTCTTCAAGCCAACCTGTTGCTGCACCATCCCTCGGGGGACTTACAGTGCTTGACGCTTTCAAATGGTATCTCTTCCACAAGATCCGTAAGCTATCTGACGACGGCCGGAAAACAGTGCTGCTCAGCGATGGAGTATTCGCCATTAAGAATGAGCTCTTCCTGCCTGACGATTTCATTCCCAAACAGATGATGGAAATGGTGGAAGGAAGCAAGAGGGTGGACATCAGGGACACGAGGAGGCAGCTGCAGCCAAAAGGTCACGATAACGCAATCTTTCTCTACGCAAAGCACGACGGTGGGGAATTGCTTGAGCCCCATTCCTTTTACTTCAACCCGTTGGTTGTGGAAAGTGCTCCCACCGGTGTTGAAAACCTTGGTGAGAAACTGCTGAAATCTTTCACAGAGTTCCAGAAAAGCCGGAAGTATGAGGATTTCCTCTTCAGCAGGGTTATGAGAAACGTTATCTTCACCGTGGAGACGAAGAAGAAAACAGAGTTTGGCAAGCCGCTTTTTGATTCGTCGAAACTGAGCCTGCTCGGGATGAGGGGCGTGGCAGAGGTATCCGGCAACACGGGGAAACTCAAGGATGGCCTCTCTGTTGCAGATCTGAAACGGATGAAGGCAGAAGCCGAGGAATCCGCCAGCAATGTTTCAGAATCATGGATGGCCAGTCCCCTTGAGTGAGACTGTTCCATAAATTGATAGGCAAAATTATACCATTTGCGGCATTTTATCCTCTGTGAAAGATGGTGATCATGAAGATGATGAGCCAACCATAACCTGGAAAGCCCTTGCCTACATGGTAATAGCCACAGTAGCAATTGGCGCTGTTGGCTTCATACTTCTGCCTTTCCTGACATAGAATGCCATATATCAGGACTTCTCGTTTATTCTGCCATATATATCAAAAGAAAGGAACCTATTGTCCATGAAGAACGCGTCCCTTTCCGTCCCCTCAAGCCTGAATCCGTTCTTTTCAAGGACCCTGGCAGATGGCCTGTTTGTTGAGAGCACCTTTGTTTCCAGCCTGTGCAGTTTCATTTCCTCGAATGCATACTTGCATACAAGCCCAGCAGCTTCCGTTGCTATGCCTTTACGCCGGTAGTCCGCACCTATCCAGTATCCAATATGTGCCTTCCTGTCAAGATAGTTGATGTCGCCAAGACCAATTACGCCCGATGGCTCGTCTTTATAAATAATGATGAAGTCAATCGCGAAGGGCAGGGAGAGCTCGGAGCGGTTTCTCTCGATAAAAAATGTTGCATCTTCAATGGTGTAGGGGTAGGGAAATCCATGTGCCCCAATGGTCTCTCTGATGGAAGGATGATTTGCCAGTTCTGCAATAGCTTCTGCATATGAGATATCTATCGGTGCCTGCAGCACAATGTTTTCACCTTTCAGGGCCGCCCTGCCAGCGTCCAGCACCATAATGACTTGTAGAAAAGCGCCTGTTATCAATCTATGCCCGGAAACAGCGTCCCAATAACCTTCTAATTGGAAAATAAGTGCTGTGCAGGCTCACGCCTGCGCATGACTCGCAGAGTGCCTAGTTCTCCTGAAGCTGAAGAAGCCTGCCCAGAGGAGAAGGATGCCAGCAAATTCCGCATAGTAGAGGAATGACGGAAACTTTGCTATGTACAAAGTGCCAGCTGCACTGACCAGCACCACTCCTGCAATTATGCTCAGCATTTTCGGGCTGTGGGTTTTCCTGTAACTGAACGCTGAGACCGCTATGAGGATCACTGCAGCACGGAATGTG
>JBJKRS010000151.1:0-12129 GCA_046704525.1 Thermoplasmataceae archaeon | reverse complement strand
TGCCGAACTCCTTCGCGTATCTTCGGTTTCCATCTGTAATAATGGCTATGTGCTTTGGCATCGGGCTTTTGACTATATCCTCCAGAAGTACTTTCTCGTATACCTCGGAAGCAAGATCGCCAAGTCTCTCGGTTATTCCCATTCTCTGCATTCATGAACAAAAATCTGTATTTATACCAATCTGATTTTCAACTCTTCTGCAAACCGTGGTGGGGCACTTGATCAACTGCGAGACTTGACCAGCTCCAGTGAATACATGTATTCCGACTTTGAGTACCCGTGCACTTCCCTCTTTGATACAAGCTTCAGTCCGAGCTTCTTCAGGCTTATCATCCTCTCAGTTATGCCTTCAACAGAAGATACCTCGTAGAAGTTGATTCTGCCGCCCTCCTTCAAGGCGTCCATTGCGCCCCCTATGAATGGCACTGCGCCGTGGGGAAGGTTCATGATCACCCTGTCCACCCCACTGATCTCCGAAATCTCATCCTCAGACCTGCCCATAACAGGAGTGATCGTGCCTTTGAGCTTGTTGAGTGAAATATTCTCTTTCAGAAGCTCAATTGCGCGCGGGTTGTGGTCAATCGCTTTAACATGGCACTGATGCCTCCGTGCGATGAGGACCGAGAAAGGCCCAATGCCAGCAAACATGTCAACTATTTCCTCGCCATCCCTTATGCTGTCTGCGACAAGCATCCTCTCAGTCGCGAGCCTTGGTGAGAAATATGCATTTTCAACGTCCACCTTGAGCAGAATACCGTTCTCCCTGTACAGCGTCACGGTGTTGTCTTCCCCCGCGATTAACTCCAGTGAGCGCTTTCTGTATTCGCCGGTAACACCACTGTCGAGATAGACGCTGCTAATCCCTGGCCTGTTTACGATCCTGCCTGCAATTTCCTTCGGATTCCGTGTGGTGGATTTCTTCAGAATCACGATGCTGCCTATGACATCATAGCTCCCCTTAATCCCCTTGGGCGATGGCTTTGTACGCCTCTCCATTTCATCGAGCTCAACTGTTTCCGAGTTCTCGATTTCCGGAATGATTGCCCCATCCATAAGTGGGATCATCAGAAAACCTTCTTCGTGAAGAATTTCATAATCATTGTCCACCAGGTTTTCCTTCCGCAGTATTCTGAGCGCCGATTGGCCCTGCCTGCTGCGAACCCTGAGATGCAGCTTCATCGCCTCACCCGTTCGACAAGATTCCGGGCATATCTTATTGTGTCCCTGGCCAGCTTGTCTGAGAACCCGAAGATGCGGGACACCGAATCCGGGGCGGCTTCGGATATTTCAGATATAGACTTGAAGCCGTTCTGGTAGAGCCTTCTGGCCCTCACTCGGCCTATTCCAGGTATGGAGGTGAGCTCAATTACGTCTTCCCTTACCCCTTCCTTGATCCTCAGGTTCAGGCGTTCCAGGGATGCCCTTATTTCCGGCTTGTAAAGCGAGGAGAGCCTCGACAGGGAGTACGATATCCAGTCAGCGGAACTCACGCGCATTTGCAAATCCCCGGGACCAATGCCGTACTTCTCGGTTATTTCATTCATGCTCCTCTCGTCTATCCAGTCCTTGAGAACCATTGCAGTAAGCGCGGCAGATAGTGATTCCTCCTCAAAGTCCTCTATGCCTGCTTCATCCATGAAGAACTCTACAAGATGCAGTGTGCTGCTCCTGTGCCTGATTGGAATCATGTCGTGCGTACTGCAGATGCAGTACAGCGCCAGCAGCTCAGAATGCTTCCCGTCAAAATATTCCTTGAGGACTATTGCGGTTCTTGGATCAATGTAAAGATCACTCACCATCTTTCCGAATGACGTTACCTGCCACAGTCCCAGCCTAGTGGAGAGGAATCCGTTCTCAGACAGGAACGAAAGGGCCCCTGACACCATGGGCCTCATCATCTCCACGTCATTCTGCACCCCGTAAAGCGTGTTGCTGAAGAACTGGATAATTGAATCCTCACCCGTGGCAATTCCCGTTGCCATAAGGGCAAGCACGTTGAAGGGCAGGTTCTTCCTGTCTCCCAGGGAAGACGTTACAGGCTCCACTTCGCCCTCCATGTACTCCTCTGCCTTTTCCAGGGACTTGTCCGAAGCTGCATAAACCAGAGCTTCCCCCTCGCTGTCGTACTTGGGCCTGCCGGCTCTCCCCAGCATCTGCTGTATCTCCATGTTTGGCAGGTACGTGGAGTATCCGTCGCTGAACCTCGTTATGTCCCTGACTATGACAGTCCTTGCCGGAAGGTTGATTCCGGCAGCGAGAGTCGGTGTCGCTACTATTACCTTTACATGCCCCGAAATGAAGCCTTTCTCTATCTTAGACCGCTGCTCTGTTGAGAGGCCAGCATGATGGAAGCAGACACCCTTTGAATACAGGTCGTTGACAATGTCCGTGTAACGGTTCAGCTCATTCCCGTTTTCACTGCCGCCGCTGCCCAGAGGCTCGGGGTATATTCTTAGATAAGATGAGAGTGATCTTGCAAACTCCTCCGCCCTCTTCCTGGAGCTTACAAAAACAAGGGCCTGCCCTCCGCCTTCGACACTCCTCTGAACAGCCGAGATAACCTCGTTTCCCTTCTGGAAGCCAATCCTCTCTCCGCCAGTGAATACGAGCGACCCTTTTGTCAATAGCCCGTACTTCAGAGGCACGGGCCTGAAGTCACTTATTACTGTGTCGCAGTTCAGCCATTCTGCAACGTCTTGATGGTTTGAAATAGTAGCAGACAGGGCGAGTATGGAAATGCCGCTGTTAAGGTGCCTTGCTGATGAAAGGACCATTTCCACCCTCGGGCCCCTGTTGGGATCACCAACCAGGTGAACCTCGTCCGAGACTATCAGCCCTATGTTGAACAGCATCCCAGGGTCGTGCCTTATCATAGAGTCTGCCTTTTCCGAGGTGCATACGAATACGTCATACCTGTTTATGATGGATGGGCTGGTGTCGTAGTCTCCAATTGAGATTCCAACCTTTAACCCGAGTTCCTCGAGTTTCTTGAGTTCCTGGTACTTCTCAGATGCAAGCGCCCTGAGCGGAACCATGTACATGGAGCGTAACCCCTTCAGGTACATCTCGTATATGGCAGCATAAGCGATTAGTGTCTTTCCAGATGCAGTGGGCACTGAAACTAGGACGCTCTTCCCCTCCCTGAATTTACTTATGGCCTCCTCCTGGTGGTGGTACAGGGTGTAGTCGTTCCTGTCGAAAAGGTCCATGAATTTTTCCGGGAATCCTAGCTCGCTGATATTCATTGCACAATCTTTCCGGGTCCTGTGGGAAATTCAGCAAAGCCATTTATCTTTATCCACGGGGTGAAGTCTGTGACATACCGGAGTGACCGGATTCTGCACCAAACTAATATAGGCAATACCCCGATCTTGTAGTGTGAAATGCGGATGGCACTTTATCCCAACTGCAAGGACGGTGAAATAAAATGAGTAATGGATACCTTAGATTACAATGGGCAAGAGAGCACATGCCAGTCGTTTCTGAAATAAGGAATAGATTTGAAAAGGAAAAGCCATTCAAGGGAGTCAAGATAGGAATGGCGCTGCACGTGGAGGCAAAGACCGGCGTTCTGGCCATACTTCTCAAGGAGGGAGGGGCCGAGATCAAGATGGCCTCATGCAATCCCCTGAGTACAGACGACAGCGTAGTAGAGAGCCTGAGAAAGGATTACAACATCGATGTCTACGCCAAGAAGGGTGAGTCTGACGAGGAGTACTACGAGTACCTCAACAATGTCCTCGATCTCGAGCCCAATGTGATAATAGACGACGGCGGAGACCTTACCAAGCTTGTCCTCATAGACAGGAAAGACCTGCAGAAGAACATTATGGGGGGAAATGAGGAAACGACAACTGGTGTCGTAAGGCTCAAGGCCATGGAAAAGGACAATGCGCTGAAGTTTCCCATGTTTGATGTAAACGATGCAAAGATGAAGCACTTCTTCGACAACAGGTACGGAACCGGCCAGAGCACCATGGACGGAATCATGAATGCAACCAACATCCTCATTGCTGGAAAGGACGTAATTGTCGCAGGCTACGGGTACTGCGGAAGAGGCATTGCAATGAGGATGAAGGGCATGGGCGCAAGGGTGACTGTCACTGAAGTTGATCCTGTCAAGGCAGTTGAGGCATTCATGGACGGCTACAATGTTTCCCCCATGGAAGACGCGATAAGGTATGCTGACATGCTGGTCACCGCTACCGGGATGAAGGATGTGGTGACTTACGACAACCTGCTGAACGCCAAGCCGGGGCTCATCATATCCAACGCCGGTCACTTCAACAACGAAATACCGTTCAAGGAGCTCCAGACCAGGTCCAGGGAAAAAGTGCAGGTCAGGGATACTGTAACGAGCTACAAACTGGAGAACGGGAACAAGATCAACCTCATTGCGGACGGGAGGCTTGTAAACCTGTCAGCCGGCCAGGGGCACCCGGTCGAGATCATGGATATGAGTTTCGCTTTGCAGGCGCTTGTGGCGGAATATCTTGTGAAGAACCACAAGAGCCTTGAAAACAGGGTCTATCCGGTTCCTGAGGAAATAGACAGCGGTGTTGCCGCGATAAAGCTCAAATCCCTCGGGCTCAGCATAGACAAGCTCACAAAGGAACAGATAGATTACCAGTCCAACTGGACTGAGGGTACATGAAGAAGATCCTGCTGGTAGTGCTGGACGGCCTGGGAGACAGGCCAAACGCTGCTCTCGGCGGGAAGACTCCACTTCAGTCGGCCTTCAGGCCAAACCTAAATTTCCTGGCGTCAAGCGGCATCAATGGGCTCCTGTCACCGGTCAGGCCCGGCCTCAATGTGGGATCCGACACTTCGCACCTCTCTCTTCTTGGCTACGATCCTGTTGAATTCTACAGCGGGCGGGGACCATTTGAAGCCATGGGTCTCGGGATGGAGGTAAAACCCGGTGACATAGCATTCCGAGCAAATTTTGCAACAAGGGAGAACGGCATAATTTCAGACAGGAGAGCAGGGAGGATGCAGCATGGAAACAGTGATCTTGCATCGTCCCTTAACATGAAGATAGACGGGGTACAATTCTTCGTGAAGGAAGGAGTTGAACACAGGGCTGCACTTGTTGTCAGAGGCAGCGGCCTTTCAGACAGAATTAGCGATTCTGATCCGCACGTGACAGGCAAGCCACCGTCTGAAGTGAGTGCAACTGGCAAGGATGGTGAATTCACTGCTGATGTCCTGAACAAGTTCCTCGAACAGTCAAGGGAAATTTTGGATGCCTCAGAAGTGAATGCAGGAAGGGCAAAGGAAGGAAAGCCTAAGGGAAATGAGCTCCTCCTCAGGGGTGCAGGGCAGGCTCCGATCCTTCCAGCCTTTGAAGAAAAGCTTGGGATGAAAGGGGCCTGTGTAGCTGGAATCCCTCTGATAACCGGAATTTGCGGACTTGTCGGAATGGATATTGTGGTGCACCCCGGAGCAACTGGAAGGGTGGACACGGACTACAATGGAAAGATGAAAAAAGCTGTTGAGGCACTTGATTCCCACGATTTTGTGCTTCTGAACATAAAGGCAACAGACATTGCGGGCCACGACGGAGACCCTCTCCTCAAACGAGAGGTTCTTGAAATGATAGATCGGGCTGCATCTCCTTTGAAGGAGATTCTGGGAGGCACGCTTGTGGCAGTGACTGGGGACCACAGTACGCCCTGTGCAACAGGCGAGCATTCTGGTGACCCGGTTCCCCTTGCAATTGCAACTGAAGGGATCAGGCGCGACCATGTCAAGATGTTTGACGAAGTTTCTGCCTCACTTGGTGCTCTGCGGGTCTCCGGAAGCGACCTGATGAGCTACTTGAAGAGCTTGTCAGACAGATCTGAAAAATACGGTGCTTAACCTCCCCGTCATATTTGCATGCAGAGTGCGAAGGGAAGCGCTCCAGAAGCATCTTCCATAAGTTTATATATCTTGTTGATTTAATTAGTCTGACAAGTGTATGACATCCTGGAAAAAGTCACGATTTGGTTCAGCAAAGGAGGCGCTGCGCCAGTGGCAGCTTGACAAAGGCTTCAAGAAATCGAGGAAAAAGAACCCGCTCATATATTCTCAGCGGGCCGGAATATTCTACTCACTTGTATTTTCCATGCTGCTCTGGTGGATACCTGTTGCGGGGCCGGCAATTGCAGGCTATTTCTCCGGAAGAAAGGCAGGCACCACAACAAGGGCCATCACTGCGAACCTGATATCTACTGCGGTCATTGTGCTGCTAACATTTTCACTAATGCCATTCACCTCCGGGCCGCTGGGGTATTTTGGCGGTTACCTCAGTTCAGGCATCCTGACATTATCACATTCCCAGCTTGTTTCTGCTTCTAATGTTCTGACCGATATGTACACTGCTTATGGAATCATAAGGACATTCGCGATCATTCTCCCAAGTTCACTCATTACGATGCTCATCTTTGGCTATGTCGGGGGATTCCACTCCACCCTGAAGTCGCAGGAGGAAAACTATTCCATGAGCTATATGGCCAGAGATGTGAATGACAAGGTCATTTCGCAGTACAGGAACAGGCCCAGCGTGCAGGTAGTGAGGAGCGCAATAAAAGAATACAACTCCGGCGGAGACGATTCCGAGGATCACTACGGCGGCTGGTCGTATCTCTAATCACACTGAAGACACCTCTCTCCTTTTTTTCATTTTTTTAAAATTCTATAGGCAGGTAGAGCCGTAATCATTCATATATCTGGTTTTGCTTACCGATCGAGATGATAGATGTAAAGCTCCTCAGGGAAAGTCCTGACATGTTCTATGCTTCATGCAGGGATCGCGGGCTTGGAACGGAGATACTGGACAAGTTCTTCCAGCTTGATGAGGAGTGGAGAGTCAACCAGAAGAAGATAAATGATCTGAGGCACAGCAGAAACAGCATATCGCAGGAGAAATCCTCAAACCTGAAGCAGGGGAAGAAGGAAGAAGTAGCCGCCCTGAAAGAAAAAGTCAAGAGCGTGAACGATGAAATATCAGGGCTGGAGACCGTCAATTCTGGCATTGCAGAGCAGAGGGACAGGGCAATATGGACGATACCAAACCTGCTGGACCCTTCTGTCCCAATATGCACAGGCGACGAAAACAGCGCCCTGGTCAGAACATGGGGAAGGGCCAGCGTGCACCCTTCTGACATTGAGGAGTTCAAGAAAGCTTCAGGGGGCGGAATGGAGCAGACAGAAGCCCGTTCAAAGGCCGTCAGCCATGTTGATATAGTGGAGAATCTGGGCCTGGTTGATCTGCAGAGAGCAAGCAAGATATCGGGCTCAAGGTTTTACTTCATCAAGAACAGGCTCCTTAAGCTCGAAATGGCGCTGATGAATTACGCAGTGGACTTCCTCTCAGAAAGGGGTTTCTCAGTGGTAGAGCCCCCCAACATGCTTAACCTCAAATCCATGGAGGGCGCCACCGACTTGGAGACTTTCAGCGACACATTGTACAAGATCGAAGGGGAGGACCTCTACCTTATCTCAACTTCGGAGCATTCAATAGCCTCAATGCTTAGCGGCGAATTTCTGGAGGAGCGCGAACTGCCCATAAGAGTTGCGGGGATATCAACATGTTACAGAAAGGAGGCTGGAGCCCACGGAAAGGACACAAAGGGAATATTCCGGGTGCACCAGTTCACAAAGGTTGAGCAGTTTGTATTCTGCAAGCCGGAGGATTCAGGGGATTTCCTGGAGGAGATCCTGGGGAACGCAGAGCAGATATACAGGAATCTTGTCCTTCCATACAGGGTTGTAAGCGTATGTTCAGGAGAACTGGGAAGACTCGCCGCCATAAAATATGACATTGAGGCTTGGTTCCCCGCCCAGGGGAAGTTCCGTGAAGTGGTGTCTGCTTCCAACGATACCGATTACCAGTCAAGGGCACTGTCCATAAAGTACAGGAAAAGCGGCGGAAACGATTTTGTGCATACTCTGAACAGCACGGCAATTGCCTCCACGAGGACCCTCGTGGCAATTATTGAGAATTACCAGGAAGATGGCGGAAAAAGAATAAGAGTGCCTGAAGCCCTGGTCCCCTACACTGGATTCGAGACAATAGAAGGGGAATAATCCCCCTGCAATTCTAATACAGATTGGACTGCTTACTTCCTGCGCTCTGCGTAAGCATTCTGGGCCGCAGTTGTGGAGTACTTTTTCCACCTGTCAAGGACAGGAAGGAAATCCTCTGAAACCTGGTCCATTACATTGAGGTATGACAGTATGCCGTTCACAGCCCTGTCTGCATCCCTCACGGCGGAGATCAGGTCCCTGTTTGTGTTCGTTGAGTCCCCTCCTGAGAAAACTCCGCCTATTGAGGTCATCCCTCCCTCGTCTATGATCGGATGACCCTGAGGGGTCAGCCTGAGCTGCCTCAGGTAATCCTTACCCATAAAGGAATAGTCAGTCTCCTGTCCTGTGGCTTCTATCACTATGTCAGCAGGAATTGTGTGAACCTTGTCCTTCTGGGGAACTGGCTTGGCCCTTCCCTTCCCCTCTGTAACCATCTCGTTGACCCAGTACTTCACCCCGACGATCCTGTTTCCTTCCTTTACGTACTCGAAAGGAGTGACTTCCCAGTCATACTTGACCTTTTCCTCGAGTGATTCCTCCATTTCCTCGTCAGCGTTCATTGATGGGTAGCCTGGCCTGTCGATCTCCCTTCTCCTGTACATGATGTGGACATTCTCGGCACCCAGCCTCATTGATGTCCTGGAGCAGTCGTTAGCTGTAAAGCCACCTCCAACGATGACAACGTTCTTCCCGACGTCTATTTTCTCTCCGAGACTCACTCTCTTCAGGAAGTCTATGCCATGGTAGAGGTTCTCCGCGTCGCTTCCTGGAGTGCCAGTCATCCTTGGCTTGTGGTTGCCCACGCCAACGAATAGTGCATCGTATTCCTTCACCAGGTCCTCAAATTCAACATCCCGCCCTATAACGGTGTTCAAGTGGACATCGACGCCCTGTGAAGTAATGAACCCTATCTCCTTCTCCAGAACATCCTCCGGGAGTCTGTATCTCGGGATGCCTGTTCTCATGAAACCTCCAAGCGCGGGCAGTGATTCATACAGGGAAACCTTGACTCCCTGTATGGAGAGATAATAAGCAGTTGTCAGGCCTGCTGGCCCTCCACCTATAACTGCAACTTTCTTGTCCAGAAACTTCTTCTTCGGTGTTTTGACAACTGTCGAATAATCATCAAACTGGTCTGCTGCATACCTCTTCAGGTGCCTGATCGCAATGGGGCCGCCAGTGTCGTAAAGCACGCATATGTCTTCGCAGAGATGTGTGCATACCCTGCCTATTATGGCAGGAAATGGCAGCGTCTCGAAAACTATCCCCACGGTCTGGCCAGGGTCGCCAACCGCAGTGCTGTTTATGTATCCCCCTACATCAAGGCTCGCTGGGCATGACTGAGTGCAGATGTTGCAGCCGATGCAACGGCTTGCCTCGGCCACTGCTTCATTGTCTGTGTATTGCTTGACAGGCTCAATAGCGAATGTCTTGACCCTTTCATCTGGGTCTTCATGTTTTATTCTAACTCTTTCGAAATTGAGCATAACAGCTATCACCTCACAATTATAACAAGAGTAATAAACGTTTTTTAACAATATCTCGGAAGGAATGGGCATTTCTCGAACCCGATCCCTTTTCTGAGGTACTCGGAACCAATGGCCTATCCGACCAGTTTCGGTATCACAAGGATAGCTATTGCAACATCAACTAGAACCACAATGCTCAGGAAAAGGTACAGGCGGTTTCGTTCGGCGAGGAAGAACACGGCCGAAATTGCAACTACCGAGACAGGTGTCAGCAGGAGAATCCAGAGCCCCAGTGTTATGTAATAGACACCGTCAAGTGCAGCAAGGCCTGAAAACATCCCGGAAAATTGGAGCATGGCGGAGTTCAGTGTCGTGGGACTGTCAAAGTTTGCAATATTCGACAGTGAATGAAGGTCTGCACCGCCTTTGAGGAATAATAATGCCGATCCTATCAGGAGTATCGATATGCTTACCAGAACCCCGACCCGAAGCACCAAGCTTGCTATGATATCCCTGTCTAGGTTTGCCGTGTCGCCACCCCCGTTCTTTTGGTGTACAGATACAGAATCGCTATAAGTATTACAGCGAATACTACTGAAACAATTATTGAGCCGGTGGATGAGAGAGCAAGAATACTCGAATTCTCCAGTCCCCTCAGCACCATCTGTATCCCGAGGAAGGAAAGCACTGAGAAGAATATCCACCTGATATTCACGTTCGAGATTGAGACAAGGACCTTGGCACCGAGGAACGCACCAACGAGGACCCCGAGAACAGTTGAAGCTACCACGAAGAACTGGATGTAACCCTCGTACCAGTATATTGAAGCGCCTGTGGCAGCAGTGATTCCAACCATGAAGTTGCTGGTGGTTGTAGCCACTTTCATTGGCAGGTTCATTGTTGCATCCATTGCCAGAACGTTCAGCGCACCGCCTCCAATGCCAAGAAGGCCTGAGAGCAGTCCCGCAAAGAACATGATCAGTTCCCCGTACCACCACCTGACGCCACTGTAATCGATCTTTTTCTGCATCCTGGAGTCAAAATAGTTCCCTGATAGCTGGAAAAGTGAAGTGGACCTGTCCGCCTTGATTTTTTCGGGCAGCTCCGATTTCCCCCTTCGTACTATCGGTATAAGAGATCCGAGAAGGACGCCGCCAAAGATGATGTAAATTATTGCCTCGAATCCATTGGTATAGACAAGCACGGCGATTATTGACCCCGAAATTACGCCAATAGTTGTCGCGACCTGCAGGCCAATACCGATCTTCAAATTTGCAATCTTTTCCCTGGTATATCTGCTTGCGGAACCCGCTGAAGTGGCAATTGACGAAAACAGCCCCGCGGCAGCTGCAAAGTATATGGGAACTCCGACAAAGAGAGATAGGAGAGGAACAATTACTGTGCCTCCTCCCAGGCCCGTCAGAGATCCTACGAGACCTCCAAGTATTCCGCTTATGAAGATATATATGAATTCAAGCAGGAATTGTAGGATGGGAGTCACTGGCCCGTAATCCCACAGGAATATTTAAGACCAGCTTGGACAGCTTTGGCACGCCCTGATTGTGCTGGCCTGCCAATTGTCATCATGCAGCACTGCGAAGTAATTGATCCCCTTCGAGAACCGTCTCTGCCAGCAGGATTCACTCCCACTCCGAGAGTGAAGTATATATATTTTCCTCGCATCTTTAGGAGATTGATATGACCATCAGCCTATCAGAATTGAGGTTTGGCGATGAACTAATCAAAAGAGGCTTTGCCAAGATGACAAAGGGCGGAGTCATCATGGACGTTACTAATGCCGAACAGGCAAGAATTGCGGAAGATGCTGGAGCAGTCTCCGTAATGGCACTTGAACGCGTACCAGCAGACATAAGGAAGGCGGGAGGGGTTGCCAGAATGGCCGACCCTGAGAAGATAAAGGAGATCATTGAAGCAGTATCAATACCTGTCATGGCAAAAGTCAGGATTGGGCACCTGAGTGAAGGTTACACGCTTGAGGCTCTTGGTGTGGACATGCTGGATGAAAGCGAGGTTCTCACCCCGGCTGATCCGTTCTTCCACCTTTACAAGAAGCAGCTGAAAGTACCGGTCGTTTGTGGGGCCAGGATGCTGCCTGAAGCCGTGAGGAGAATATTCGAAGGCACTGCCATGATAAGGACTAAAGGCGAGGCCGGAACCGGAAATATTGTTGAAGCTGTCAGGCACATCAGGATGGTAACTGAAGGCATCAGAGTCCTGAAGACTCTCGACAGCGACCAGATGCTAAGAGTGGCAAGGACCATAGCTCAACCGTACAGGAACCTTAGAAAGGCAGTTTCTAATGATCTCTTTGCTGATGAGGCCTACCTTGGAGCCAAGGACCTGTTCTATGGAATGGACGAAGAGTCAATGGAGAAGGAAATCGTGAAGGTCCTCAAAGAAATCAAGAAACTTGGAAGGCTGCCGGTTGTCAATTTTGCTGCCGGAGGAGTTGCAACCCCTGCGGATGGTGCGCTCATGATGAAACTTGGCTCTGACGGGGTGTTTGTCGGAAGCGGCATATTCAAGTCGCCAGACCCCAACAAGATGGCACGCGCAGTTGTTGAGG
>JBJKRS010000150.1:0-5235 GCA_046704525.1 Thermoplasmataceae archaeon | reverse complement strand
GGAGACAAGGGCAATCACGCAGCATTTTCAACTTTCCTTGCCGAAAACCTCCTCTTGCAGTACGTTATGAAGAAATAATCATAGCACCAAAAACATGTAATACTCCTCAATCCATCTCATGGAGAGTATGATGGGATTAAGGGATAGACCCGTATGGATTGGGACTGAAAGCATAATGTGACCCCGTGAGGCTTGTGCCAAATGGTGAAAATAAGGAACTAATAGATGAATAAAAGTGAATTGGATGTCCAACAGCTATAATAATTGATTCTGGGACTACCGGGACCAAGAATATGAATGCAACAGCAAACAACAGAATTGCTGCAACAAACTTCCTGTTCCTGTACTTCCAATGCACGTATCGTTTATTTGCCAAACTTAATTAAATATTTCACCAAATCTTGGGGGTAAATTCAAATATTGAGAATGGCCTAAATACTCAATGGATGCCAAAAAATTGATCTTTTTGTTGACTGTCAGTCTTTCGACAACAGTCTCAATAACAGAGATTATTGGTGCCTTTCGAAAAATAAAAGGCATGATTTAGTCTGTGGAATATGTCAAATTACCACTTGTATGCCATTTTAGTTTTCTTAATTCAATTATAAAAATCATTAAATATAATCTTTTGATGCGACGCAATGGCACAGTCTGCAGATAGACCAACAGCAGCTTTCGTACTTTCGCTGATTGGTGGGATTTTTATCCTGATGGTTGGGATATTGCTTGGAATAATCGGCTTCACGCTGACGATATTTGTGGCTGGAGTTGGAGGAATTCTGGGAATATTCGGCCTGGTCTGGGGGATAATAGTCATCCTCGGTTCTGTCATGATGTACAGGAATCCTGAGCAACACACATTGTGGGGCATAATAGTGCTGGTGTTTTCTATAGTGAGCTGGTTTGGTGCACTTGGGGGCTTGTTCATAGGGTTCCTGCTCGGTCTCATTGGAGGCATCCTCGGGATTGCATGGAAGCCCAGTTACCAGAAAGGATGAGCCTTCAGGGATACCAAATTCGACTGAAGGCAAGGCCGCGTTTCCAATTCAGTCCATTTCAAGGCGCCAGAACTTTCTGCCGCGCAAAAATCTATATTCCTTTATATTCTCAACATTTTTATAATGAATAATCAAAGAAATGCAGGGATTCTGCTCTTCGTAGGGGTCTTCCTGTTCTCAATGGCCCTACTGGTGGGCGAAGCACTCAGACCCACCTATTCCCTCAGCTCCGATTCAATAAGCAGTCTTGGCATTGGAGCCCATGGATCCATCTTCTACTACTCTATCCTGCTTATGGGGGCCTTGGTGGTTATTGCAGGAATCATCCTGCTAACTGGCAAGAAGAAGGAGGCATGGCAGGGCTCACTTATACTGGTTGGCATTGGGGCAATCGGAGTTGGGACATTCCCGTATCTCATAAGCTACCCGCTGCATTCTGACTTTGCCTTCCTCGCTTTTGTATTTGGCGGCATTACTGCCTTGCTCTTTACGGCGCATAAGGGCACTCCACTGCGGATCTTCTCACCCATCGTGGGAGTCCTGGTCCTGGTCTCAATATACCTATACGCCACCGGAATGTTATACGGGCTTGGGTCTGGAGGGATGGAGCGTATGATCGTATACCCGACACTCTTCTGGGCCCTTGCTCTTTCGGGACACCTGATGAACCAGAAATAGCAACTGAAGCGGATGCGTGATCTCTGCATTGTCCGCACTTTTAAGGGCGGGCAGACACGATATCTCGCGGCTGTCAGGAATCAGGTCCGCCTTTGGCTTTGCCAGAGTCCGAGCACGTTCCCCTCAGTGTCCTCGACGTAAGCAACAATGCCAATTTCCAGGAATTTCTGCTTCTCCTTCAGCAGCTTTCCTCCTCTCTTGACAACTTCCCTGACAGTGGAATCTATGTCATCTACTGTAACAGTTACCGAAGTCATTCTTGCATGAATTGAGTTCTTTTTTATCAGTCCTCCATTGGTACCCCCCATGGGCTGCCTGTTCTCGTCTGTTTCCACAGTGTCCGCCATAACATATTCCATGCCGGGAACATCCTGCAGCTTCCAACCAAATACTTCCCCGTAGAATCTCTTGGCCCTTTCAATGTCTTCAGCCGGAATCTCAAAGTGCTGAACTTTGTCCATGGATGCCATTATTTCTATGATTTATAAACACTGCTATATTGAAGTCCAAAGCCCACTCTTTCCGGTGTGTAGCTGTAATCTTAATTGAACGAATTTTTCAGGCATAGTCTAAAAAATACACTACAGCAGATTCATAACAGAATCCCGAAAATACTACCCGAACTTAACTTTGAATAACGCGCGAAACGTTATCTATTTCCTTGGTGTAATAAGGGCAAAGGATTGCGATATGAAATGTGGTACAACCTTAAGTGCCCCAAGTGCTCAAAGGAGTTCCATCTGAACTACAACTATTATGCAAGGGACTTTGACAGGCCAAACTTGCCTGGAGTAGCATTCTATGGGCCAAATATGTTTTCAGTGGCATGCCCCAGCTGCGGAAAACGTTCAAGGTATCGCATATCAGAACGTGGCATAAGGGGTGAACATGAAAACGGCTCATAATCAGCAAGTCAATTGTTGTCAAGTTAGAAGAATACCGCCGGTGGCCCCCCAAGCCTGCGGGTTGTTTTTATCGTAACTTTAGTCTTAACCACACAATCTCGTTCATCTCTTGAGGTATAGGTCCATGCACTTTCTGTTTTCAGGCTGAATCTCAACGATGATGGGCTTGAAACCCCGCTCTTGCCATTGCCTCTAATTCGTCCAGGATTGGTGATCCTGCTGCGTACCTTTGGAATTGGTCCATCTGCAATCTCTGCCAGGTAACCTGTATGATTCCAATCCATCTTCCGCATCATGGCAATGCCTGCACTCTATACTCCATCCGGCCAGGGGATTCGCAATTCTGCAACTAGTTTACTTGTTCCCTTTCTTTCCCATAATCCAGGGTGCTGCTCAGGAGCAACCCTGACGTTTCTTCAAGAAACCCAAAATCTGTCCTGGCTGCTTTACTGACAACCGCATCTTTGACCATAATCTGCATAGCATGATTCCGGGAAGTTGAATGGCTTCTCCAGGGGTTGCATCTGTGTTCCTGTTCTTATACACGTGTCATCCACTGTTCTGATAATCTCTTCTCGCAAATCTCCGGTGTCTTGCATTCAAAGAGGCTTTCATTTAAGCTCATTTCAGAATTTCCGTTTTTTGGCCAAACATTTATTTGCAGCCCATAAGCTACTAATAGTATTTTGTGATGAGAAAATCAATGGACATGAAAACGAGGAATACAGGCATAGGCGTGATCATTGTTGGCGTTATAATTTGGGCTTACTTTGGAGCCTATTATGCAGCAGTGAGCATGGCTATAAGCGGCGGATTTGTCGCCGCATCAGCGTACGGGCCATCACCGTCATCTTATGGTGTCTCCGGCTATCTGCTTGTAGCTGGAATCGTGATAACTGCCATAGGCATAGGCATTGCTGTCTCTGGAATCAGAAAAGGTTCCGGGAGCGGGAAGGCTCTGAACAAATCCTAATAATTCGAGGACCTGACCAATATTTTCGTCCTTTGATAGAGCACATTTCTTAATTCCCATCATCAGATTACTGATTGAATGGAAAGGTGCAAATGGGTACCAGTGGACGACACACTCTACATTGAATATCACGACAGGGAATGGGGCGTCCCTTCTCATGATGAGGATAAGCTTTTCGAGTTCCTGCTGCTTGAAGGCGCGCAGGCAGGGCTGAGCTGGAGAACGATCCTACATAAGAGGGAGAGTTATCGCAGGGCATACGACAATTTCGTTCCAGCCAAGGTCTCTGAATACGATGAGAGCAAGGTCGCGTCCTTGTTATCAGATGAGGGGATCATACGAAACCGACTCAAAATTAGCGCATCAGTGACAAATGCAAAGCTGTTTCTTGCCGTGGCCGAAGAGTTTGGAAGCTTTGGCTCTTACCTCTGGGGCTTCGTCAATGGCAGGCAGATAGACTTCAGGCGAAAGACTGTGGAGGAGGTTCCTGCAAGAACTGATCTTTCAGACAGTCTGAGCAGGGACCTGAAGAAGAGAGGATTCAAGTTTGTTGGCTCAACTATATGCTATTCCTACATGCAGGCAGTCGGGCTTATCAACGACCACACTCTGGACTGCTTCAGGCACGATCAGGTGGCGGTGCATTGACAAGATGCAGGAGAATTTTCATAAGTTCCCATCAACCCATTAGAATACTATGTTGCGGGGAAATAGGAACCAAATCTGCTTCACATTTGAGGCGCAATTAATTAATATATACAGTCCATAAATTGTGGTCGGTTCAAATTTACAGTTTCAACACGACATGAATGATGCCCGCAGCATTGGGGAAAGAGAATGGCAAATCTCGTGCGCGCAATGCTGATAAGGCATCAGGGAAGTAGCAGTATGAGCACCAACAGGATGATGATTAATGAAATTCCATACGTACTGAACAGAAAGGGCGTTGTCACCTTCAGGAACCCGAAAAACCCGGTCTCGAAGTTTTCCGAGACGTTCGGCCTGAAGCTCTTCTCAAGCCTGGTCCTGGACGGGGACAAATCACTCCTTGTATTCAGGATTCCGGAGAGCGCAGCAACTCTCAAGGAGACGGAGTACCTCATATCGCAGTTCGGCGGAGATGCAAAGAGGAAAACCAAGACGCTGGTAGTCGACGTATCAGGCTCCGTCATATCTGGACATATCAAGAGGCTGGTTAAGGTACCCTCTGTGGTATCGGACTTCATTTCTCTGGACAACGGGGAGTTCTCAATGTCATTCAGGTTTTCTGACTCAGACATTTCACAGGTTTCTGATCTTCTACTGGAAGCATCCAGGGACATAGGTGAGTTCAAGGTGAATTTCCTTGGCGAGGCGGATTATTACGTTGACCACATGAGGTTCCTGAACAGCAGTGAAAAGCAGATGTACCTCGAACTCAACATCCCGTTCCAGCTCGCTAACGCTCAGGATTGTCCCGGCATTGTTATGCAACACCTGAAGGCCATAACAGATGAACCATGGAGATGGTACACAATAAAGAGCAGCATAGGGTGCCCTGCTTTCAATGACATATTGAAGATGATGGAGGTGAGGTGGCAGGAGATATCATCGAGGGCGCATGAATCCCTGGTAACGGTTACCAATGTCACAAGGGTCGTCACTTCCGCTCAGGCATCAATAGGGGTAACCCTGCCTGAGG
>JBJKRS010000149.1:0-24295 GCA_046704525.1 Thermoplasmataceae archaeon | reverse complement strand
TAAGCATTCCTGGGACCGGGATCAAGATCCTCGATGTGCCCGGCCACTCACCGGGTTCGAAGTGCCTTTACCTGCCGGATCTCAGGGTAATTTTCACAGGTGACCACATTCTCAAGGACATAAGCCCAAACATAAGCAAGTACATCGGTATCAGGGATTCTCTCGGTTCATACATAAACAGCCTCAAGAAGGTGAGGGACGTTGATGCCGGCAAGATTCTCCCCGGCCATGGAAGGCTGTTTGATGACCTGAAGGAGAGGGTGGACCAACTTCTGGGGCATCATGAGGAACGCCTCAGGGAAGTGCAGGGGTTGACGGGACAATGGCTGTCACCATATTTAGTAGCCCGTAAAATGAAGTGGAGCAAGGGGAGAAGCATGGATTCCATGAACAGGATGGAGCTGATTTTTGCAGTCGGGGAGGCCACTACACACCTGGAACGGCTTGAGGAGGAAGGCAGGGCAAGAAGCAGGATGACTGGAAAAGTGAGGGAATTCAGGGCAGAACAGGCCTGAATGCCTACCCGAGAAGTGAGCAATCCTCGTCTGACAGCTCAAAGTCCATTGCTGTCCTGAAATCAAGTATATGTTCCCTGTTCACCGATTTCGGTATGGGCACAGATCTTTTCATCAGGTAGTTCAATGCAACAGACACTCTGCTCTTGCCGGTCCTCCTGGAAACCTCGTCCAGGCCTCTGACTGAATCAAGCTTTCCCCTGTTTATGGGTGTGTATGCGATGATCTTCACCCCATTCTTCTCACAGAAGGGTATCATGTTCTCCTCGCTGTCCCTGTTCACGATGCTGTAGGGAATCTGGTTAGCTGCGATATTGTGCCTTGAAGTGCTTTCAATGGCTTCTGCAACGAGCTTTTCATCAAAATTGCTGACTCCTATATGCTTGACGAGACCCTGATCCACGAGCTCCTCAAGGGCTCTTACCGACTCCTTCACCTGCACGTCAGGATTGGGCCAGTGTATGAGGTAAAGGTCAATGTAATTTGTATCAAGCCTCTTGAGGCTTGCCTTCGCGGCCTTTATCAGGTCATCGTGCTTGAGGTGGTCATTCCATACCTTTGTTGTGACAAACACATCCTCTCTCGGGAAATCCTTGATGGCCCTTCCAACAAGCTCTTCCGAGTGCCCGGCAGAATACATCTCGGCTGTATCAATGAATGTGATCCCGGTCTCGATAGCAAATCTGACCGCTTCAACATGCTCCTTGTCGTGGGAGGTATCAGCGCTGTTTCTTCCGCCGACACCGTAAGTCCCAAGCCCCACTGGTGAAATCTTCTGCCCGTCTATCTCTTTGATCATGGGGTGTCATAATGACAAGGCTATTATTGTTGCTTTTCTGCAATCCATCACTTTAAATGGCTCGTCAGGCATGCATGGGGAGGTTGACAATGGGTAACGCATCGGGAAGACCAGGTATAGCTCCCAGGTGGAGCCATGGTGACAAGGTGGGTGTGGGGACTGCCTACAATTCCAGCAGCCAGGTCTGGTATACAGTATGGAATGGGATCGTAACCGAGCTGTACTATCCCTCGGTGGACAAGCCTCAGATCAGGGACCTGGAATTCCTCATTGCTGATGGCGAGTCGCTCTTCCATGAGGAGAAAAGGGACCTCGATCACCAGACCTCGAGGATAGAGGGAGACGGACCTGCATATTGCATAATCAACTCAGACAGGGAAGGCAGGTACAAAATCACAAAGGAGATCATATCAGATCCTCATTCGTCAGCACTTCTTATGAAGACGAGCCTGTCCGGGAAGGAGGACTTCCTCAATAGGGCGAAGCTGTACCTAATGTGTGCCCCTCATCTTGACGTGGGAGGCTGGTCAAACACCGGGCGTGTTATCTCCCTGGACGGCAAGCGGATCCTGGTTGCAGAGAAGAACGGGACCTACATGGCAATTGGCACAACCGCTCCAGTAAAGAAAGCTTCATGCGGATACGTGGGCATGAGCGACGGTTGGACGGACATATCAAGGAATCATGAGATGACACTGGAATTTGATGTGGCTGAAGATGGGAATATAGCCATGACTGCTGAACTGGACATTTCTGAACAAAGGCAGTTCGTGGTGTCGCTCTCTTTTGGCAACAGCCTTCACAATGCCCTCACTAGGATGCTCCAGTCACTTACCATGGATTTCGATGGAAGCAGGGGCAAATTCGAGGAACAGTGGAAAAGGGCTCTCTCTGGGATTGAGCACCTCTGGGATGAGTCTGGCGACGGCGGGGAACTTTACAGGGCCTCCTACGAGGTGCTCATGACGCACGAGGACAAGAGTTTCGAGGGAGCAGTCATAGCATCCCTCTCCATTCCATGGGGCGAAGTTGCCTCAGACGATGACACCGGAGGTTATCATCTCGTCTGGACCAGGGACATGTATAACAGCGCCACTGCTGCCATGGCTGCCGGCAATTTCGAACTCCCTCTGAGGGCATTGGTGTACCTGTCAGTTTCCCAACTCGAGGATGGCGGTTTCGCTCAGAACTTCTGGATAGACGGGACACCTTACTGGAAAGGCATTCAGCTGGATGAGGCAGCATTCCCGGTAATACTTGCATGGAAGATGAAGGAAGCAGGGAAACTGTCAAATTTTGATCCACTTAGCATGGTTATGCGGGCAGCTGGATTCATCATCTCAAACGGCCCTATCACGCAGCAGGAAAGATGGGAGGAGTCCTCTGGCTACTCGCCTTCCACAATTGCATCCAGCATCGCCGCCCTGGTGTGTGCCGCTGCCTTTGCACGCGATGCAGGGGACGAAGAAAGTGCATCTTTCATTGAAACATATGCAGATTTCCTGGAATGCCATGTTGAAAGATGGACGGTCACAACTGAAGGTGCCCTGGACCCAGCAGTGAAGAAGCACTACATCAGGATCCTGCCCGCCAGCTTCTCGGAAGGGATGGCACTTGAGGACCCGAATTCAGGAGTGCTCCGGATCAAGAACATTTCACCTGAAAACCAGTCGGAGTTTCCCGCAAAAGACATTGTGGATGGCGGGTTCCTGGAGCTGGTGAGATACGGCATCAGAAGAGCTGATGATCCCGTGATCTCCGACTCCGTTAGGGTCATAGACGGAACACTCAAGTCAGAAACGCCCTTTGGGCCAGTATGGCACAGGTACAATCACGACGGGTACGGCCAGAGGGACGATGGCAGTGCTTTTCAGGGATGGGGGACCGGGAGAGGGTGGCCGCTATTGACTGGGGAAAGGGGACATTATGAAATTGCGCTTGGAAACAGCCCATCCCCTTACATAACTGCCATGGAGAAATTTGCCTCCGAAGCCATGCTGCTGCCAGAACAGGTATGGGATACTGATGACATATCCTCGAGGCACATGTTCCTTGGCAGGGCAACCGGATCGGCCAGGCCGCTTGTCTGGGCGCATTCCGAATACATCAAGTTATTGCGGTCAGCAAGGGATGGGAAGGCATTCGACAGGATCGGGCTGGTCGAGGGTCGGTACCTCGGAGACAGAAGCAAGTGCAGGGATGTGGAAATATGGAAGAACAACAGGAAGGTAGCCTCTGTGTGGTCGGGGCATGTCTTCCGGATACTGGCGGGCTCCAGCTTCCGGCTCCATTGGTCATGGGACTCCTGGAGCACAGTTGAGGATACCGATTCAGCCTCCACTCCTCTGGGACTGCATTTCCTGGACTTCGAGACTTCCGGAAAGGAGGGAACTGAGCTTGTATTCACCTTCTACTGGACAGATGAAGACAGGTGGGAAGGCAGGGATTTCGCGGTCAAAGTGGCCTGATTAGACTTTTATCCTGTCTGGAGCGTTCTCCTTCCTGGTTAAGAGGAAGACTTCTTCCCCTTTTTCCCTGTTGACGCTGTCAGCATTTAATGAGATGTTTGTGCTGAGCCACATCAAGGGAAGTGTTCCGCTCCACAGTATCAGGCTGAACTCCAGTTGCTGCCGAATGCCAAAAATGGGCCATATGACGCTTGTCGGAATCGCCGTGATGTAGAAAACTACTATGGCAAGCATGCTGAACATCATTGTAACGTACTCGAAGTATAGCCTCTTCACTGGCTCCTCCCGCATCCTGAATATAATTCCTGAGAGGATTCCAGAGACAACGGTCACAATGCTCATTATGGAGAAAACTTCGGGGCTGGAGACTGCGGACATCGTCAGTGAAGGATAATACCAGGCCAGCATTCCCGCTGTTGATAGCAAGAGAAGAATTAATGTTGCAGCACTGGAAAGCTTCTTTCTAGAGTGAAGGACTGAATCCGATATGAACACCACAAATACGCCGTATACAAACATCAGTATATTCAGGCTCGAAAAGACCAGGAGGTTCTCCTGGAGGTCGAAATACACAGACAGAACGGTATAGAGCGGGATCAGGAAGAGAGATGCAACCATCCCGGCGAAGAATGGCCTGGTTTTTGTCACATTCCATATCATGTCCATCACTCTGACCCTCTTTCCGCGTATGTAATAGGCCGTCAATAGAATGTCTGTCATGAGGATGAAAACAATGCTCTCCGTTATCAGGGGGATAATCGCGGTAAGGAGTATGGTTGCAATTGCCGCAGGAAAATACGCCGTGATCCCTTCACACTGGCAGCTCAGAACTGTCAGGGCACTGCTCATTGTCTTTCTCACTCCTCCGTACCCTTGAGTCCTGAGCAGGCTGAATATGAGGTAGTAATTCTCTGTGAGCACCAGAGAGAGTGCGGTGAAGAGAATTATAATCGGAACGCTGATTGAAAGGACGTAGAATTTTCTGTATATCACAACTCCCCCGGTAAACATCAGCGGCACCCCTCCTGGGTGTATGTCGTCATAAATAGATCCAAATGCCAGAGGGTACTGAGGGGGGCCACCTGTCAGCCTCAGAGAGCTGCCAAGAACGAACATGGCTACAACCACAGAAACGAATGCGGCAAGCTTGCTTGCTGAGCGACGGTTGAATCCTGCCGATTTGGCAAAAAATGCGAATTCTGATGCAAGTGCCACGCCTGAATACGGAACCAGGGCAGGGTAGGCAACTGTGCCGATAAAAAGGAACCCGTATACAATGATCAGGATTCCGGTCAGATATGTCTGCACTTCTCGGTAAGAAAATGTGAAAATAGAGGCCACTGTAATCGCCGAAACAGTTATTGGGGCAATGAAAGTCTTCTGCAATATCGCTGTCTTTGAGATGAACACAGGGTCCACATAGATCATTCCCCTGGTTAGGCCTATTTCAAAGAGAAGCAGGTAAGCAGCGAGTGCAATCACGGCATATGCAGGGGCAGTCCTCATTGTCTTTACAGGTGTATAGCGAGGAATTATTACGTTATTTCCCCTGAAGAAGTTAATATTTGATTCCTTACTGCCAGAACCATGTCCAAAGCGGTAATGGAGACAAACCTAGGAAATATTGAGATAGAACTTTTCGAGGAGACAATGCCAGTTACAGCCGGCAATTTCAGGAAACTTGTGGAGAAGGGGTTCTATGATGGCGTCGTTTTCCACAGGGTCATAGACGGATTCGTGATACAGGGCGGAGACCCAACAGGAACAGGCATGGGTGGACCGGGCTACACCATCAAGGATGAGTTTACAAAGAACAACAGCAATGAGAGGGGAACACTCTCCATGGCGAATGCCGGCCCTAACACTGGCGGGAGCCAGTTCTTCGTTAACCTGGTGAACAATAAGTTCCTGAATGACAAGCATCCAGTTTTCGGAAAAGTGACAAAGGGCATGGACGTGGTCGACAAGATAGCGAAGACTGAGACGGACAGAGAAGACAGGCCAAAGAGCGAAGTGAAAATCAAGAAGGCAAGAATGCTCTAACTCTCGAGTGCAGAATTCTCTACTCCCACACTTTTTATCTGGGCTTGTGGAAGAGATGGGATCCAGTCTTCTCAGATGATAAGAGATGAATGCCTGGCACAACGGAGACAGTAAAATTTGATTTACCAGGCGAGGTTGTTATTTCTGACAATGAAGGACAGGGAAGACACCATTGAGTTTCAGAGAAGACTTGCAAGACAGTTCCGGGCACTTCATGCACTTGGCAATTTCTTCGTTATGCCAAATGCATGGGACGTGCCGAGCGCCAGGATTTTCGAGGAAGCAGGATTCAATTCTGTTGCCACATCGAGTGCTGGTCTCTCCGTGTCGATGGGATATCCCGACGGGGAGGGTATGCCACTTTTCGAACTCGTGGCAGCAGTTAGACGAATGTCCAGAACACTTTCGATCCCCTTGAGCGTGGACATGGTGTCAGGTTTCGGCAACAGCGTCGAGGAAGTTGCCGCATCCGTGAGGAAGGTTATAGAAGCCGGGGCAGTTGGAATAAACATTGAGGATTTTGACCACAGGGAAAAAAGGCTCTTTGATCCAGTTCAGCAAGCTGATAAGATATCCGCCATAGTGAGTTTAAGGGAGGAAATTGGCATCCCATTTGTGATAAATGCACGGACTGATGCTGTATCGTCAGGGCAACCCAAGGATCCAGAAGAAAGACTTGAAAGGGCCGTAAAAAGGTCGGAAAAATACATAGAAGCAGGAGCAGATTGTGTCTATCCCATGGGGGTGGGCGACTATGACTCAATCAAGCATTTTGCAGATTCTGTGCAGTTCCCTGTTAACTTGATGATTAGGAAAGGGCTGCCTGAAATCAAGATTCTGAAACAACTTGGCGTCACTAGGCTGAGTTTTGGTCCAGCAGCATCCAATGCTGCACTGGGACTTCTTTGGAGAATAGGAAAGGACATCATTGAGAGGGGAAGCACAGGTTTGCTTCTTGAAGGTGCGATTGATTTTGAAACTCTAAACTCACTTGCACTGAGGAGGAAGTAGGCTGGCGATGCTACCAGTTTTTTCGGCTCCACTTATCCAGAACGAGGATTGGGGTGACAACCCACACTGAAAATGCCCACAGATGAAATTCCCCGAATTGGGGAACATCACTGCTTTCCCTGCTTGACTTCAAGAACAATCTTTCCCGTATTATGATTATTGATTCCTGACTGGAAAGCCTGCCTGGCATTCATCAAGGGAAATGTTTCCTGAATGACCGGTCTCAACTTACCCGAATCAACAAGCATGGCTATCTCCCTCAGTTGATTTCGGTCAGGCCTGACAAGGAAAGATACTGCCTTTATCCCCCTCTCCATGGCAAGGGCCCCATCTGCATCGTCCGCTACGGTCACTAGAACACCTCCTCTTTTCACTGTTTGGTAAGATCTGCTCAGCGTTTCGCCGCCAACAGTGTCCAGCACGACATCAACCTTCTTGGCGACTTCCTCAAATTTCTGGGTTTTGTAATCGATAATCTCGTCTGCCCCTAGTTGTGACACCAGCTGGTGCTTACTTCTTGAACATGTTCCAATAACATGCGCGCCCCTCCAATGTGCTAGCTGGACTGCAAGAGAACCCACTCCGCCAGAAGCTCCATGAATGATCACACTCTGTCCTCGCTGAAGATTTCCATGATCGAAGAGTGCCTGCCAAGCTGTCAGTCCAGAAAGGGGAAGTGAAGCTGCTGAAATGTGGTCAACAGTTACAGGTTTCAATGCTATATTCTCCGCATCAATGGCCACATACTGGGCAGCTCCGCCGTTCCTCCAGAAGTCCAGGAGTCCGTATACCTCATCGCCTTGTTTCAGGTGGTGGACTTTTTCTGACACTTTATCCACAACGCCCGAGATTTCATAGCTAGGTATTGAAGGAATCCTGTCTTGCCCATCTTTAGTCGTGTAAGAAGAGTTCCAGGTGAGCTCCGTTGGGGTAATAGAGGCCGCATGTACCTCAATCAGGACTTCCCCGTCAAGCAACTGCGGAATGTTAGTTTCCTCGTAGAAAAGATTCTCTGGCCCACTTCTGGAATGCATTCTGACCGCCTTCATCTTGTCATCAAGTTTCTCTTTCTCCATACTGAAGGCATGCCGTGTAAAGGCAAAAGTATAATGGCATGATTTAGTTATTTATGTTCGAACTAGACATGAATAGTGATAATTTGACACAAAATGCAACGAATTTGGTCAGACTCACCATCGAGAGGGATGGCGTACTCAGAAATGCACTGCAGCGAGGTATAGCGAATACAAGAGCAGTAGCCAGGGACATTGAAGCAAGGGGGAACGGATCGGTTTCTTTCGACGCGGTCCTGAGCGCAATCAGAAGATACCCTTCAAGGCCCAGGGTGATGGAAGGAGGCGTTTGGAAAGAAAATTTGAAACTATCTCTGAGGAACAGGATATCTGTTGTCTCGCTTAAGAACAGCAATGACCTCCAAAATTCCATACTGAGGTTCTCAGGTGAACTGAACTCCGCTGGCGGTGAGACTTTCAGGCTGGTAACAAACCTGGACAATGCAAGTGTCACGATAGATACAAAGAACTTGGACAGATTCAAGTCATTCATCTCAGACTCCCAGATCAACAGGATACTTGGGAACCTCTCTGAAATAATAGTGGAAATGCCCATAGAGATAGAAAAGAAGGAGGGAATACTGTCCGCTATTGTGACAGAACTGTCAATGAATGATGTTGTAATCAGGCAGTTTACCACCATAGGTCCGGGAAAAATGATAATTCTGGTGGACGAATCTGATGCAACTCGGGCGTTTGATGCGCTCCAGAATATGCGGGACCTTTAGGACTGAACGATTCTCCCGCTTGCAGGGTATTGAACATGAGGCATGGCAATGCAGCAGTTGGGAGGAACGTTAATAACTGCATCCTGCCTGCATAAGCGATGAAGAACCTGTTCAATAAACTCTTCCTCAGCCACGGAGTGAATTATTTTTCTGGTGATGTGCCTTTGCAGGGCATTTTGAAACAGACATCAACTGTTTCCGATAGCAGGATGGAATCACTGGGGTCCTATGTCTCGGAGGAACTGATAGAGATTCTCTATGATATTGACCGGAGTTCGGGCCCTTCCCTTCACCAGTGGGGAATTGAGGGTGACAGGATAGATTACGTCAGGCTTTCTCCGGCACACAGGAATGCACTTGCAAGGGTGCTGGAGTCAGGGACAGTTGGAAGCATAATTCCTGGTGGCAACTCACTGATGCAGCATTTCCTTACAGCATACATTGTATCTGATGCTGGGCTTTTCTGCACCATGACGCTGACTGCACAGACTGCATATGCAATAGACAAGTACGGGTCGGAGGAGGCAAAGAGGAAGTTCCTTCACCATTTCGGGGACTCTCCGGACTCATGGTTCGGGGCGACTTATTACACCGAAGTGCAGGGAGGCAGCGATCTCGGTGCAAACAGCACGATCGCGTTGAAAAAGGGAGACAAGTACTACCTGACAGGGGAGGACAAGTACTTTGCAAGCAATGCGGGTGTCGCAGATGCCGCTGTTGTTACAGCCAGGATAGATGGCTCGCCTAAGGGTGCAAAGGGGATAGCAGTATTCTTAGTGCCGGCTTATAGAGAGGGCAGAGACAGTAATTATAAGATCAGGAGACTGAAGGACAAACTCGGGACAATCGCTGTACCAACGGGTGAAATTGAGCTCGACAATTCTGAGGCATATCTTCTGGGCTCTCCCAGGGAAGGCATATACATCGCACTCGAGGTTCTCACAATCTCAAGAATAGATGATGCGCTTGCAGCCTCTGGGATTTCCAGAAAAGCGCTTTGGGAATCTTACCTGTATGCTCGGCGCAGAAGTGCATTCGGAAAGAAACTATCTGAGCATCCCCTAATGAAAAGGGACCTAATGGAACTCGAAGCTGAAACGGAAGCTTCCCTTGCACTTTCCATGCTTGCGGCTTCCAGATTTGACTCTTCAAGATCGAAAAGGCCGCCTTACGACAGGGAGTACCACCTGGCCAGACTTCTGGCCAATTCAGCAAAGAACTTTGCTTCCTCTGTCAGTGCAGACGTCACGCGCTATTGCATGGAGATTCTGGGTGGAGTGGGTTTCCTGGAAGAGTTCCCCATGGCAAAATTCCACAGGGATGCGCTTGTCACTTCCATCTGGGAGGGCACTAGCAACATACAGTCCCTGGAATTCCTCGAAGTGCTGTCGAAGGGAGGCATGGCTGAAGCGGTTTTGAAGGATCTATCAAGGGATGCTGAGGCGGTGAGATCAAAGGCCTTGAAGACCACTTTCATGCATTCACTTGAAGATCTGGAATCAAAAATTGGGAGAATGCTTTCTTCAGATGCCCCTGAATTTTATTCAAAGTCAGCACTCCAGGACTACTCTGTGCTCAGGGCCTCCATTGCACTTGCCATTGCAGGCCAGGAGGAGGATGGTCCTCTTGCAGTTTCAGCTGAAATTTTCGCAGGAAGGCACCTGAACCCTGAAGGGATCCAGAGCGACACCCTTACGGCATCTGTGCAGCAGCTGGGCTGGATGAACCACTAAATTCCCGTCAGAATGTGGTGAGCACCTTCGGGGACGGGTTGAAATTTCCGGATGAGAAGTTCAGGTCCGAATTGGTGTGGAACTCCAGCAGAAGTATGGTAGTTACGTGAGGGTGGACCATGAAGTATGGGTTCTGGTTAAATGACTGGTTCTGGAAACTGCTGATCTCAAAAGGAGACGAAGGGGGCGAAAAGGTTTCCGTGGTCCCGTTTACAGTGGCTTTGACAGAAGTTATGTAAACCTTGACTGCCGAGTAACTTTCTGCATCAATTGCGAAGGAGGCCAGATCGTTGTTTTTAGTAGCGTTGGTCATTATGTTCACTGACTGGTTCCCCAGGGAATGGGAGTTCCATGTTGATGAGGAATTCCTTATTGAGATCTTGTCGAATGTAACGTAAATGGAGCTGATGTTCTTTCCTACGGGGGAAGAGCCTACACTTGCGACTGCTATATTGAGGTCGCCCTTTTGAGAATTATGCCCATAGTATACGGTCAGATATACGATTCCTGCACCTGCAAGAATCACAACTGCTGCGAGAAGTGCTCCCACAATCTTCTTGCTTTTCACTTTTTTCGTATTCCCTCTTCATTAAACAGATTTACTGATCATGTAACACTGAGCAAAAGTGAAGGTTAGTCTATCTTGAAATCCCTATTTTAAGGTGTTTGCCGGAGACTCAATTAAATTATGCCCATATTGGCGACTCTAATTCTTGAAAAGGTGAATTTGTCCAGAATATCCAAGTATACTAGGCGATTGACGAGGTAAAAACTATGTAACTTTATATATCTTGATAGTTACTATATTTCTAATGTCCAATTCTGACACACTACTAATAGTCTATGAAATCCAATGGAAAACATGGTATTTTTATTCGTCATTTGACGCATAACTACTAAATAACCAATTATTAAGGTATAAATACCATAATGTAGTACAAAACCCCGATGGACGTTCAAGGAAGTGGATCGGAATATCGACGAGCCAGCGGAGATAAGCAAACGTCCTGGGTCAGAGATTGGCTGTTCACGACCGACCACAAGAAGATAGGAATCTGGTACTTCGTTACCGCGATCTTCTTCTTCCTTCTGGCCGGTTCTATTGCGTTGATGATAAGAACGCAGCTGATCCTGCCCAACATGCATTTCCTTGATGCGGCCCAGTACAGTGAGGCATTCAGCCTCCACGGTTTCACGATGATGTTATTCTTCCTGACTCCGTGGAATTTTGCATTCGGCAATTACTTTGTGCCAATGCAGGTGGGCACGAAGAGGCTCGCATTCCCAAAGCTTGAGTCGCTTGCCTACTGGCTTTACTTGCTGGGTGGACTGCTTCTATTCTCGGGTCTTTATTATCCCGGAGGAGCACTTAACCTCGGCTGGACACTCTACGCACCTTTGAACCAGGATGTCTTTTTCCCGAACGTGGGAGACACGATAGCCCTTTTTGCCCTGATGATGGAATTGATCAGCCTGATAATTGCAGCGCTGAACTTCATCGTCACCATAATCGGCAGAAGGGCCAAGGGAATGAGACTGGTTGAGGTGCCTCTGTTCACATGGGCAATTCTGTTTGTAAGCGTGCTATTGTGGTTCTCAGCGCCTGAGCTTCTCGGACTTGACACCACACTGATACTTGACAGGGTGTTCCATTTCAGCACACTCCTGTCCCCCGCAGGCGGCGCCCTGCTCTGGGAACTTGAGTGGTGGTACTTCGGGCATCCTGAAGTTTACGTTCTGGTGTTACCGGCAGCCGGTGCTATAGCCGACATGACCAGTACATTCGCTAAACGACCCGTATGGGGTAAGAAGATGGTGATCGGTGCATTTGGATTTGTCCTGTTCATGAGTATTCTGGTGTTCTTCCATCACATGTTCATGACAGGAGTACTTATGCCGATGCTCCAGAACGCCTCAATATGGACTGAGACCATATCGATCCCAGTTGGTGTCATTTGGCTGGCCATTGTCGGCACAGTCGTCGGCGGCAAGATAAATGCAAAGAACCCAGCGATGTTATTCATCATAGGGGCCGGAATCAACGTTCTGGTGGGAGGAACTTCGGGCGAATTGCTCTCAGCAATCGGCATGGATGTTGGAGTACATGGAACATTCTTCATTGTCGGCCACTTCCACTATTTCGTGGTGGGCCTCGGAGTATTCGGCCTACTGGCTGCTACATACTACTGGTTCCCAAAGATGACGGGCTACATGCTGAACAAGAAGTTGGGCATAGCTCACTTCATAGTCTCGTACATAGGAATCAACCTGCTCTACGGACCAATGTTCTTCCTGTATGACATGCCAAGAAGGTGGGCTCTCTACCCGCCTGGACTTGGGCTGACCACACCGAATTTCATGGCCTCAATCGGCGCATACATATTCGGCGGTGCCCAGATAATCATCCTTGTAAACATGATCTACACGATCTACAAGGGTGGAGAAAATGCAGGGAACAACCCATGGGGCGGTTACCAGCCGGAATGGCTCACGTCATCTCCACCTCCAGCCCACAACTTTGACGGGCTCATGGTGGTGAAGCACGCGAAGAACTCCATAAACATCGTGTTCGAGAAGCTTAAGAACGTGTACGAACCTGAACACTCTCCCTACCCGCTGATCATCAGCGTTGGCGCTTTCATCTTCTTCACCGGGGCGGCGCTATACGTAATGTTCTACCCGCCCTTCGTGTGGATGATTGGAGTGGCAATAGTGGCATACGGGTTCATTGGCTGGATGGTCAATTCACACAAACTCAGGGACTACCTCGGAGAGGATGTCCACGAGCGTAATATGAAGGGATTTTCCGGGATCAACACAATGGACTTTGGAATGTTCGGGTTCATCACCGGCTTCGTGCTGTTCTTCAGTTCCTTCCTGGGAACTGGCGTATTTGGCTACCTTCAGACAAGGGCCTTCAGCCTGCTTGGCGTTTCGACATTCTCGTCTGATCCGCCGCTGGCAATAGGCTCAGTGATACCCCATGCACAGATGATTGCTGCAACCATACTGGCAATTGTCTCAAGCATAGCGACAGGAACTGCTTACATGGGTGCAAAGAGAAGGAACTACCTCGCCGTTAACTCAGGACTGGGTATTGGAGCAATAATGACGGCCGCAGTGGCAGTACTTTACCTGACTAGCTTTGCAATAATGGGGTCAAACGGCTACGGATTCACCATGGCGCACAACAACATGCTGCTGTCAACGTTCTATGACAACTTCATTCCGTTGACGGCCTTCTTCATAGCCGCATTCGTGGTGGTTGTATACCAGCTGACGAACGCCATCAAGAAGAAAGCTCTGTTGACGCCGAGGATAACCGGAATGAGGGCGCTGCTTACGTTCAACGTCTTCATATCTGCGTTTGCTGCGGTGATTTTCGTAGTGATGACCCACTTGTAAGGAGGTGATCTGACAAAATGGAGGGAAATGAAAGCATAGAAAAGAAATACAGAAGCGAAGAACTCCCCCACCCCACTGGGGGTGCAAGGAAAGATCTACCTCAGCAGGAGTTTAACGAGCTCGAGGAGGACGAGAAAGTGACAGCAGACTTTGAGGATCCGTACGCAGATGATGCAAAGACCACAACTGGTGGGCCTTACTACGCATTCTTTGCTGCACTCATAGTCATGTCGCTTATGCTCGCCATCTGGCTATTTGCAGCTCTATACTTCGGGAGGTGGGAGTTGATATGAACAAGAAGATTGCAGCAATGATTGCTGGAGGCCTGTTCCTCGCAGTATTCCTGGGAGCGGCAGATTTCACGATCGCCACTCATCAGCCCAACTGGGAGAATGTGGTACCTGTGAAGCCGCAGCTTCAGCATCAGGCAATTCCATGGCACAACAACACAACAATGGGAAACAGCAACGGAACCCTGTTCATTGCCATGAACTCGAGCCCTGGAACACAGCCCTACAACTTCAATGGCACATCGTGGGGCAGGTTGAACTACTACCTGCCTGAAGGTGTGAACATATGGCTGCAGTACACAGACAACATGAACATATCGCACAGTGACCACCTGTTCAGGGCGCCAAGCGCCTGGAACGGGCAGCCAAAGATACCGCAGGTAGCTGATCCCGGTGCAGCGGGCTGGACGCAGATCGGGCCTGCCATTGGCTCAAGGCTTCCTGCAGATTCGACATACAACAACGGAACCGGACAGGTAAACGGGACAAGCTTCAATCCGTACAGCGGAGAGGTCTTCATTCCGGGTACAAACCTGACCTCCGGGCTCTACCTCTTCATATGTGGAGTGCCGGGTCATGGGGAGGACGGAATGTATGCGTATGTCCACGTTAGCAGCAGCATACACAACCCGTACTACGTCATAAAGAACTCTGGAGCAACTTCAGGGCCACTAGGAGGTAGATAACAATGGAAACACTGATACTGGCACATGCAATAAGC
This sequence comes from Thermoplasmataceae archaeon, assembly GCA_046704525.1. Classification (GTDB taxonomy): domain Archaea; phylum Thermoplasmatota; class Thermoplasmata; order Thermoplasmatales; family Thermoplasmataceae. The sequence continues at coordinate 9,509 of JBJKRS010000149.1, read as the reverse complement.
ACAGAGTTCAGCTATAATCCGTCTTCGTTTACCAGGACGAGCTTCTGGATCGATTTCCTGAGATATCTGATCACAGGATTCATCGTTTCAGTGGGCTTTGCGATATGGTTCGTAATAGTCCACAGGAACGCGGCCAGGAGAAAGGAAGACCCAAAGGACAGGACGGAGCCGGGGAAGATACCTTCCCCCAATGCTAGAACATACAGGAAAGTGTGGCTCGTATTCATACTGCTGGTCATGCTGATGTTCTACAGCCTGATTGTGGTCTCACTACCCAACGACCACGCAGTCAGGACTGCACCTGCATCAGTGAAGTCACAGTACAACAACACGCTCAACGTGTATGTTTACGGTCAGCAATGGATGTGGCAGTACTACATGCCGAAGTATCATCTGTGGTATACGTACACAACCAATTTACCTGCCAATACGGTGATACAATTCCATGTTACCAGCCGGGATGTAATGCATGACTTCGCAATTCCAGCCTTCAAGGTGAAGGTGGATGCATTCCCGGGTCACTGGAATCATGCCTGGACTGTGGTAAACACGCCTGGGAACTACATGGCGGAATGCATGGAGTACTGTGGAATAGGGCACTACCTGATGAGGTCCCCATTGACCGTAATGCCGCTGCACAATTTCACAAATTGGGCGCAGTCGAACTATGGCCAGCATCTTAACGGTGCATACGGGCCCTACATACAGGGCGCAGGAATCAACGGCCACAACCCAGTGGCTCAGGGCAACCAGAACGGCCTCTCAAACCAGACGGCCGGACTGCTTCACTCGAAGAGCAGCCTCAACAACCAGAGCAACAACACACTGGGAGTGCTCTACAAGAACCTTAGCAAGGACAGCCACAACGTGATAAGGAGAATGATGGAGGACGGCAAGAAGCTGTTCGACATGAAGTTCTCCATCTAATTTTTTTATTTTTTAAGGTGATTTTTATTTTCAGCACCCTGCAAAACAACAAGTACGCTTTCGGTCACAGGTGGTGGCAGGAAGGGGCGAAATTCATCGCCATAGGAACACTGCTTTCAGTGGCCCTTATGGGATACTGGTTCATGGCGCAGGGCAATATAGCATTCGAATCGTTTTCAACGGTAGACAGGCTCATAACGCTATTCTACCTGATTCTTCTCTCCTCGATCTCCATGATAGTATACGGGATCAGGAGTATATACCGTTACCAGATAAGAGAAACCAGAGAAGCCCGGAAGTACGTCTACCCGCTTACAGCTGCATACACAGCTTTCTACCTGTATTTCTCCGGCATTGTTGCATGGAGGCCTGGGGTGAACTTCCACACAGCGTATGGAATCACAGGTGCAAATGTCATCGGATTCCCGGCTTCAGGTAGCTTCGGGCAATACCCGTTCATCAATATTTTCATGCCCCCGAGCTGGCACACAGGAATAGAAGTGATACCGCTGGACCTGTTACTTATGGCGGTCATAGTGCCACTCGTCTCCTTGAACATGGGCATGATCATTACCACAATCCGGAGGCACAGGAGAATGAACAAGGCCTCCGTCAACGGCATGGGTGTGGCAATGACTATATTCACATCATGCCCTACTTGCGCAGTCAGCGCTATTGCATTCGGGATAAGCGGCATAGGGGCGGCCTCCTGGTACGCGACACTGTCTTCGTACCAGTATCTGTTCATAGGGATTGTCATCCCGCTTCTCCTTGCTCTACCGTTTGTGAATGAACCATCTTTAAGAGGTGTTTGTAAAATGACTAGTTACAAAGGTGATATGAAAAGACCCTCTCTTGTTGGAACTTACAGGAGAAATGAAAGAAACGAGAGGGCAATGTAAACCGACTATCTCAGGCTCATGAAACCGGGGATAGCTTTTCTCCTGATCGTGGAGGCAATTGTTGCATACATTCTCTCCACATCGTTTGATATCAGCATGGCAGTCCTGCTGGCGCTTGTCGCATCGGGATTCGCCTCTTCCGGGGGCTCGGCCGCAATAAATCACTACCTGGAGAGGGACCAGGATGCAAAGATGAAAAGAACATCGGGCAGGCCCGTTGCATCGCAGAGAGTTTCTGCCAAGTCCGCTTTGGCCTTCGGAGTCTCGCTTGTTGCAAGCTCTCTTGTGCTATCATGGGCAGTCATCAATGCACTGACCATGTCAATGATTCTTCTGGGCGCCCTGTCCTACATCTTTCTGTATACGATTTACCTTAAGCCCAGAACAGAGCTGAATATTGTCATAGGCGGGATTGCGGGCGTCTTCCCTGCCCTGGCAGGCTGGGCTGCAGGCAGCGATGCAATAAGCATGCTCTCTCTGCTCATAGGGGCAATAGTATTCCTCTGGACTCCCCCACATTTCTGGGGTCTTGCCACAAAGTACAGGGATGACTACAGGCTTGCAGGGTATCCTATGCTACCGGTGAGCAGAAATATCCGCGGTACTGTGAGGGCAATCGTGCTCTGGTCTATACCAATGCTGGTTGCACCTTTCCTTCCGCTTCTGTTCCCTCAGATAGGAAGCTTCAGCATAGTCTACTATGCAAGTGTGGGAGTAGTGACTGCGCTGTTCATCAAGGTCGACCTTGACATGCTCAGGGCCCCCTCAGTGAGGACGGCGTTCAAAGCCTTCACTTTCTCGCTGCCCTACCTTTTCGTAGTGTTGTTTGCCATGGTCGCCGGGACTGTGACGCTCTAGGAGGGTGAGATGTTCGTATATTCCCTATCAATCGTTCAAGCAATCTTCGCGGGCGGCATAATAGTTGTAGGCGGAATGGTGGAGGGCACAGGAAAGGGACTCTCGCTCGGGACAAAGTGGCCGTATACCAAGGATATGCCCAGGCTTGCAAAGGCCCTGGATTCTGAGGTGTGGCACAGGTTCTTTGCGACATTCCTAGGTCTCAATGCTATAGCTATATTGGTGCTCGGACGGGGACAGCTGGAACTTGTCGGTTTCCTGCTGGTGGCGGCGACGGCCCTGCTGGGCCTGGGGACACTCTACACACAGGCAGGAAAAGCACCTTCACTGGTTCAGGGAACGCATGACATCCTGGCATATCTGACCATGATAACATACCTGCTGCTTGCAATAAGCGATCCAACAAACCTGGGTCTGTACCTTCTGCACCAGATTCCATTCCACTCGTTTCTGCTAGTGGCATTCATGGGCGGCATGACCGCCGGCCAGAGGGGCTTTGGAAAGGCAATTGGGCAGTTTGTGTTCCCCAAGACATTCGCACAATGGACGTGGGTAATTCACATGCTTGCTGTGCTGGTATTCATTCTGACACTTGCCTTCTATCTTCCAGAATACGATGTGGCCTTCGTGCTCACCCTGGCTCAGATGGCAGTGGGGTTGATGTCCTACCAGACAGTGAACAAGAACCCGAGAAGGCCCGGGATGCTCATACCGACTCACCAGTTCTTCTCAGTGGCGATCGCGGCCTCCATATTCTTCGGGCTGTCACTCCACATTCCATTCCTGTGAGGAAGGGCTGGTGTAGACCAAAAATTCCATTTTTTAAGCCTATATGTCAAAAGCCCTGCGAAATAGGCTTCCGGACAACACTTAAGTAAAAAGTCTGCATGATAAACCATATGAATAAACCCATGGTCATAGTTGGATTCTGCATGGCCGCTTTCGGGGTCTTTTACGTTCCTTTCTCCCACTTCGCAGTCTATGACCTGGACCTTGAAGCAGTTGCCTCGATTATACTTATAGCAGGAGCATTGTTTTTCGAAAAGGACGAGGACTTCATCGATGAGGACGAGAAGGAAACCGATGAAAGCGCCACCCCGTCAGACTGAGAAAGATATTAATATAACTAATAGTTTATTTTTCAGTACATCATGTTTCGTCCAATTCTACACAAAGTCAGAATAATTAAGGATTTTTCAATATAACATACGTGCATACTTATATAGAATTGTTTAATGTGAAAATTACACCAATAATTTAGTGAGGTTTCAATGACAGCTAGAAACATGCTTGGGGCAGGAATATCATCATTTTTCATCCTACTCTACATGATCATTATACTGAACGTTGGCTACGTCTACGTGGACAGATTTGCGACAACTGACCTCATCATCAGCTTCATCATAGCAATGGCGTTGCCGGTGTTTGCATCAATAGACACGAAAAGGCTCCACAAACTGCAGTTTTACACACTCTTGGTCGTCCTGCTCTACACATATGTCATGGCCATGCTTGCAATAAACAAGCCAACATTGCTCTTCATAGCCATAATACCCTTCGTGATCAACCTGCTCATTTTCCAGTCCAAATACCTGAAGAGCAACAATGAGAAATACAAGGCGCTCACGTTTGTGTCCATAATGATTTTCATGTACCTGGTTTCCGGAGTGCTTAAGATTGTAATCCCGGGGGTTAAGGGGTACGACTTCGCCATAGCTCTCTATTCTGACAACATAACGCCATCCGGAATACAGGCGATCATGATAGGTGCAATGACATTCTTCTCCCATGTCGTGGTTTTCAGCCTCAGCCCGGGAGATTTCCTGCTGCTGGTCTCAATATCGGCCATTCTGACTGAGAACTATAGCATGATCTACACATACCTGAAGAACAGGGGAAAGGGGATGGTAAGCACCACAGTATCCGGGACTGTCACAGCACTCAGTTGCCAGTGCGAGAGCCTGGCAGCGGCTTTCCCCACAGTAATAGCACTCCTGCTTTCAACAATCATAGTCCCCCTCATGATAGAGACCGTAGGGAGCATAATACTGACATTCTTCCTGGTATCCAAGCTCTACATGAAGGGCAGGGAATGGAATTTTGCATGGAAAGTCGAAAGATGGTCCAGCGGTAACGGCATAATGATGCTCCTGGCAATACCAATCATCCTTGTGCCCCTGCTTGAGACATTCGGCGTATACCTTGGCTGGCTGAACATTTTCCTCTTCTTCGCGGGAATAAATTTCCTGATGTTCCTCACGGGAGTAGCCGTGCCGGTTCTGCTCAACAAAGCAGTGAAATTCAGAGGATTCACCGGCTTGCCTGCAATAATAGCACTTCTGGCGCTGTCTACGGTGATTATGTATATATGGTTCGTGCCTTCCATGATAGCCCTTGCACACTCAAGCCCCTCTTATTTTGCAATCATGAACATATCGGCAATCGTTTCCGGAATCCTCTCGGGAACAGCTTATGTTTCGACCAGGGCCAAGGAGAACAGGAGGCTGCTCCTGGAATTCATATCCATGATGACCAGCATGTACGCAATCATTGTGTTCTATGCCTCAGTGGTGGGAAGGATGGATCTCTACCCGATCTTCAGCCAACTGCAGATCACCGAATTCTCGATCGCGATGTTCGGTGCAACTCTTCCATTCATGTGGCTGAGCACACACTTGACGCTCTCAAGTTACATAACGGAGGAACCACCCAAAGTGAAAAAGGGTCAAAGAGGAACAACCGCATGAAACATTATGTGGGCCCCATTAGGTAGGAAATCAGGTTCAGCCACCAGGGTGAGATGGGAAGCACCATAAGCAAAAGGGAGAGGTGCAATGCCATGGGTATGTACACGTTCTTCCTGACGTAGTAGATTGCGCCGTATATGATTCCGATCGTGATCATGGAGAGGAAGAATGTAATGGACAGGAAAATGTCCGGATATGTTCCCTGGTATATCAGTTCATAGTACAGGTACCAAATGCCGAAAAGTAGGCCCTGGATAAGGACTGCCTTCTCCATGGTCATTTTTCTTCCTATATATTCCATCAGAATGAACCTGAAATTCACCTCTTCCAGTATCACAGGCGCATAAAGCGTCAGGAGCACCTGCCCCCTCCCGAATCCGAAACCTCCGTAGATGAGGTACCAGAAAGCAATGGTGCCAGCAAGGAAAAGGAAGTCCACTGACATGAATGAGTCTGCTGCACTTTGACGTAGCCTGCTGTCGAGCAGAATTATTACAGCCATAAGCGTGGGAAGCCCAAAAAGATAAATGTAATAAGTTTCCAGGTTGACAACTACCTCAAAGAGCACGAATATTCCAAATATAACTGCTTCAAACGCAACGAACAGCGGGATCCTGAGCCCGGTGCTCCCTCTTTTCTGATATGCTTCAGCGTTGACCATCGCTATCACTCAGCTCCTGTTCTCAGCTTTCTTGGACCTCCTGTCGCGGATCAAGTCCCTCACGTCGTAGAAGAATATGTTGTCATATGGACATGCCTCCACGCATGAACCCGCTCCAACACACTTTGAGCTCTTGAACTCACCCTTTTTGATGAACTGAGCAGGCAGGTCTCCAAGGCCAACTTCGCAGTTTGTCACGCAATCCTTGGTAGGGCATGTAACACACGTATCAGGGCTCTGAACCTTGAGCCTGAAGAGGCCAATCTTGCTGAAAAATCCGACAAGCGTGCCTGTTGAGCACCATCCGTACCTTCTGCATGGACTCATCCCTACAAATGGTATTGAAATGAAGAATATGTACCAGAGGAAGTTCCATATGAATGTGGTGTAGTAAACAGCGGTGTCAACTCCGAATATGGACAGACCGGGCAAAGCGGTTACCGAGTAGTAAGATATTCCGGCAAATAGTATTGCGATAATCCACGAGCTGTAAGCAACTGAGAGTGCAGCACCCTTCATCTTGCTTCCAATGTTCTTCCTGCTGAACCTGCTCTGGTAATTGTACGATATCATGCTCTGCCCCAGTGAGCCGCCATACATGACCGCAGAAGGACACAGGGTGCTGCAATAACTTCTCCTTCCGAACAGGAAAGCGAGCACTGCAAAGATTACGTAACTGGCAACTACCCCTGTCAGGAATACAGGGAAGATAGGTCCGTATTGACCGACGTTAGGCCAGAATGGGAGCCTATAGGCTGATCTCCCGAAAAGAGATACCCACCATGTCCCCTGGAAGAAGACAGTCCAGGACCAGAAAGCTGCTACCGCGAGCCCCAGATTCCATTTCTTCTCTTTCCAAGGAACTTTAAGCATCCTGAAAACGACCAGTGAGCTCATTTCAAGGCCCATTATCGTCCAGAACCAGGGGCTGTTCGTAACAACACCCACGATAAATGCAAGATTGAGCGGCAGGGCAAGGGGAGACTTCATGCTCATGCCGGAGAGTGAATGCCCCAGGGAGGCAAATGAACCGGCACCTGCCGTAACAGAGTTTGTTCCGAGAATAGAGAGCGGTGTTCCAGAGTACTGCACCATGAAAGACGCTGAAAGCAACCATTCAGCAACGAAAGATGAGAGGAGCACAATGAACATGAAGGAAGGGTTCCGTGTCCACCCAAGTGCCCTCCTTTTCTCCTCCTTACCCTCTATTGGACGAAGGACGCTGTTGAAGTACACTCCCATCGTGACAGCCATGGCACCTGCGAAAGGCATCCAGGCGATGTAGAACGGTGTCCTGTAAACGGTGCCGAAGAATATGCCTCCAGCCATGAATGCGAAAGCAAAGAATAACCACCTGAGCTCCTCCTTCTCTTCAGGTTTCATTGAATTCTTCCCCTTTGCTATCTTCTCGAAAAGGAGAACCATGAAGAATATCATGGAAGCAGTGACCAAGAGGGTTCCAGGCCTCACGAATTCAGAATTGCCAAGAAGTGTCGGCGAGAAGACAGCCATGCTAAGAAGGGACAACAGGGTGTAAAGGTGCAATCCTCTGGCTCTGGTCAGGAAAAGGATTACCAGCATTTCTGCAGCCATGGGAGTAACGAACAGGTATGTGTTCACCCCGGCACTGAACATGTAGAGTATGTAAGAGGAACCTCCAAGTATGCTGGGAAATCCAGAAATGGGGGAACCACCGTAAGCCAGGGAAAAGGCCAGGACTCCAAGCGAAACCTCATTCCAGACAATCATCCCAACAACAAGCCTCGATATGTGAGGGGTTAGACCCTGGAAAGGCCTCCCTATAGCGAAATATATGAGGTAGAGCACTGTCCCGCCCATTATGAACATTACATATACAATGGCAAGGAACAGGACAGTGAAATTCTCTCCCAGATCGATGTAAAAGGATATTGCATTGAACATGCTGCCCATCATTGTAAGAACTATGAACAGTATCGCCCCATGCTTCAAGGTGAGATTGCGCTGATTCTTTAGGATCAGCAAGAGAAGATAGGTAAGCACGACAGGCATCCCCGTCTCAATTGAAAGGATAAAGTACAGATTATTCACACAAATTCACTCATTGCCTGAATTTAGTATTAAAATATAACCATTACCATTTTTTACGAATAATACGTCAAATATAGGATAATCGTATATATTTTCAAAAAATTATTGTACGTCATACTTTATATATGAAGATGAATAGTACCATGAAAAATTAAGAATATATTACTATATTATAATTTTACCTATATGTTAAAACCAAGCTAAAGCCTCAAAACAGTAGAGATAAATGTTAAGTACCAGTGAGTTGTTCAAAGAACTGGTTGCAGGAATGGTATTTAAATGATGGGAAGTGCGGTAAAATTCGAATGGGACAGGACTGTGATACGCATAATATTCATCCTGGTACGCATACTCCTGCTTTCTGCAATTATAATTGAGATCTTTTTCACTGGAGAGATACTCTACAGCAACATCCAGCAAGGTCCAGCCGGGCTGACTGCGGACATGGTGAACCTGGTGTCTGGCAGTCTCCTCGCACTTGCCATAATGGACATATATCTCTCAGTAGGCGTGTACTCGCGAGGGGATATAAAGAACCTGGTGTACATCATTGATGCAGCGGTGTTTTTCGTTGTCAGGGACATAGTCATTCAACTTTTTACCGGTGAAAGCGCCAAACAGGTGTCGAACTACATTTTCCATGTCGGAATTCTTGGCGCGGTGGTGCTGGCCCTGATTACTGCTAGGTACGTCGCTCTCATGTCATCTGAAAAAGCGATGGATGCCAACAAGAGCGAGTTGTCCTAATCCCGGAAACTGCAAATCTCGGCAACATTTAACATTCACCTGTGTATCAGCCACGATGAGAAATCAGGGATTGATGGATGCCAGGAGACACCTTACTACTACGGTGGCGCTTGTTACTGCCAAATCAGGCGATGTGACTAACGTAATGTCTGCTGAATGGTCACTCCAGGTCTCTCTTGACCCGATTCTCATGGCTGTTTTTGTAGGATACAAAAGGGCCACTTATGACCTCATAAAGGATGCAGGCGAATTCGGCCTGAGCTACTGCTCCGATCAACAGGCTCACCTGGCACATGTTGCGGGAAACTACTCACTCCGGGAGGCTGACAAGTTCGAGCTGGCAAACTTCAAGACATTTCCTTCAAAGCATATTGGAGCCCCGCTGATAGACGAGTGCATTTCAAACTTTGAGTGCAAAGTCGTTCATGAGTATAAGGTAGGGGACCATGCTGCATTTGTTGGAGAGGTTCTTGAAGCCTACTCTGATGACGACAAGAAACCACTAGTTTTCCACGGGGGTAAATTCTGGAAAAAAGGGGAGCAGCTACCAAAGGAGTGACATAGTGTCAGGATTGGAGCCATTCTCATCGCGGAATT
>JBJKRS010000148.1:0-3731 GCA_046704525.1 Thermoplasmataceae archaeon | reverse complement strand
CCCTTCATGGCAAAATCAAGGAGCCTGTTAGAGGCGGCGACTATCTCGTCTTCTGCAGGAAAATGCGGCCGTCCGATCTCTCCAACAGCGTTGGCCTTTCCATCCCTAACATACCTGAGGGCAAGTTCAACACCCTTTTTGACGAATGCCTCCGGATCCTCCATCAACGGTGCAAAATGCAGTATATCCAGGGGGTACGGCCCAAGGGTCACAAGCACATGGATGCCAGTCTCATTCCTCACCTTTTCAGCCATTCTCAAGGTCCTGTCATAGATCATGCTGTAGTATCTGGAGGGGGCGATGGTATAGTCTGGAAGGTTAACAAGGTTGAAGGCTGCTCCTCCCGCCCTCTTGAACTTCAGGGCAGCGGCTATGAATTCCCCGTCTTCCCTGAGGTGCATGTGGTTGTCAAAAACTCCCATCCATTCCGGCATAAGTCATCAAGCGAAGTCCATAATGCTTCTCTGCCTGGTCCTCTCCCTGAGCACCCTGGATCTGGAGGACCAGTTCCCTATTCCCGCCCTGACATTTGCTGTCAGCTCTTCTATGGTCGCGTACCGTGAAGGTCCTTTTCTCATTGCCTCCCTTACGGTCTCCCTGATCACCCATACTCCGAGGGGTGAATAGTACTCGTTCCCAACCGTCCTCAGCACTATGGCAGAAGCCTGTCTCCTGATCTTCCTGAGGTACTCCATAACTGCAAGCCTGGCCGCGTAGTAAGCCCCTCCGACCTGATCTGCATATCTCTTTCTTCCTGAGGAAAGCTCGTAGTCCAGCATCACGCTTCCCTCGTTTACAGTGCCGGAAGACTCTCCCCACATCTCCTGCATCTCGAAGGCAAAGGCATAGGGCAGTAGCAGAACTGTGAAGCTGTTTCCCAGATACTTGCAGTAAAATGCCATTATTTCACTGACAGGCTCATACGTCAATATCTCCTGCTTGATGTTTCTGTAAATTATGTCATCAACTGCGGTAATTGACCACCTGGTAGGGACGAGCCTCCGGTTTCTTCCAACTCCAAGGGCTCCGCTTGAAAGGACTCCCTCAAGGTAACCCACCGGGAAGCCTGAGTCGTAGAGCATCCATACCGCTTTCTGCGCCTTCAGGTCAGTATCTGAATAGAAATAGTCCACCTTCCTTGGGACCAGGGGATTTGATGCCATCCGCAGGGAGTCTATCCTGACCATTGAAGTGACGGGCCCCTCATTCCTTGCCTCATGGTCCAGATGGGAACCCAGTGAGCCTGAGACATTCATCTCTATGTCTACGAAACGAGAAGCCATGGCGGACTCCTGGATTGATCTTGTGAACGGGCTGCCAACGTCCTTCACAGCAGTCGTTCTTGAAGCCCTGTATACATTCCTCCCAAGTTTCAGGATGTCTTCTATCCCCATCCCGTACTCCTTCCCAGTGGGGTAAGGGGAAGAAAGGTCCCCCACTGCCATGGGGCCTGCATATACCTTGGGGTAGTTGTATGATCCAATGAAGACCCCGGGCGGGGTCACGGACGATATGTCCCCAGAAAGCACAAGCTTTGGAGAAGACTCCCTGAGCGCCTCTGCAAGCATTGGGCAGTCCGCCCTCTTGCAGAAGTTCCTGAACGATTTGCATTTCCTGCAGAACGGCATCAAGTGATCCAAAAAATGCAGGTGACGGATTAATGTTTCCAATTCACCACCCTGAAAGAGGGGGGTGTTGGAAACAGGCTTGAAATGGTATTCTGCAACCACATTACTTTGCTGTCCGAGAAAACCTTTATAGCTTAAATGCCCTATTGGACAAAAGGTGAATCCAAATGCAACAGGGACAGATGGCGTATGACAGAGCCATTACAGTGTTCTCCCCTGATGGCAGGCTGTTCCAGGTGGAATATGCCAGGGAGGCTGTGAAGAAAGGCTCTACGGCCCTAGGTATCAAATTCAAGAACGGAGTAGCATTAATTTCAGACAAAAAGATCAGGAGCAAGCTGGTTGAACGCAACTCTTTGGAGAAGATTCAGCTGGTGGACGACTATGTGGCAGCAGTAACATCTGGCCTGGTTGCAGACGCCCGCGTGCTCATAGATTTTGCACGTATTGGGACGCAGCAGGAAAAGATAACTTACGGCGAACTAGTGAACATCGAGAACCTAGTCAAGAAAGTTGCTGACCAGATGCAGCAGTACACACAGTTCGGCGGTGTGAGACCCTACGGAGTCTCCATGATCTTTGCTGGATGCGACAGCATTGGCCCGAGACTGTTTGACTGTGACCCCGCAGGAACCATAAATGAATACAAGGCGGTGGCTATCGGTGCGGGAAAGGAAGCAGTTACAAACTTCCTTGAGAAGGAATACAAGCAGGAACTTACCGAGAAGGAAGCAATCGCAATGGCGATAAAGGCCCTGAAGTCAGCAGTGGAAGAGGATTCAGAGTTCAGGTCACCAGAAGTCGCTTCAATAACTGACGGAAACAAGTTCAAGGTGTATTCCTCAGAAGAGGTCAAGGAATTCCTGTAGTTACGCAGAGACTCTCCCGGAGCCATCCGGGACACATAATATTTTCAAATAGCCAGGCAGGGCAGGAAATCAAAGTTTTTATTAATACAGTCAATCCATGGTTATGGTCTCAGTTGAAGATTCCATAGTTGCAAGGCTGGAATCCCATGGGCACAAATTCGAGATTCTCGTTGACCCGGACTCGACCGACCGCATAAGGGCCGGCAAGATCGATGTAGAAAACGACCTCGCAATGGAACAGGTCTTCAAGGATGCAGGAAAAGGGGAAAAGATCGGTGATGACGCAATCAGGGAAGTTTTTGGGACCACTGAGATCTCGACCGTTGCAACAGAGATAGTGAAGAGGGGCCAGATTCAGCTCACCACGGAGCAGAGGAGGGCCATGTATGAGAAGAGGAGGAAGCAGGTTGTTGAGATCATTTCCAGGGAGAGCATAAACCCGCAGACAAATGCCCCTCACCCGGCCACTAGGATATCTCAGGCAATGGATGAGGCGAAGGTGCATGTCGATCCTTTCAAAAGTGCAAACGAGCAAGTTGAGACTGTGCTCAAGGCACTCCGTCCCATAATCCCGATAAGGTTTGAGAAGACCAGGATGGCGGTCAAGCTGGTGGGCGACGCGTACGGAAAAGTTTACGGAGACTTGGCCAGAAGTGGTTACATCATCAAGGAAGAGTGGGGAAACGACGGCTCTTGGATGGGCCTGCTGGAAGTTCCTTCCGGCATTCAGGGGGATGTCATGGATTCGATCACCCGGAAAGCCAGAGATGGCGCAGAAATCAAGATAATGAAGGACAGGACAAAGGTGTGAGCGGGCAAATCCGCAGCCCTGAATCATAGTGATAGTCCTGGCGAAACGCTTAAGGTGCGGGCAGCAAAGGAAAAGGGTCCCATCGAGGAATCATTAAATATTTATAAACTATCAGAGCACCAAAAGTGGAAGCGAGAAGAAATAATCGGTCAGAGGGGCCGGGGAGTATATTCCGGCCTGAATGGTATTGATGCTGCCGAACCCGCTAGTTATGTGGTCCGGCATTCTGAAGAAGGGTGTACCCTCCGTAGATTCTTTCTTGATAGCTTCAAGGTGATACAATGAGCAAAATCAGGCAGATAATAATGCCCGGTGACCCGGTTGAGGCCGAAGGACTGAAACCGAGGAACGGGGTTTACAAATGCGATACAAACAAGTACTGCTCCGAGTACTTTGGAGTGGTGCAGAAGGGGGACCAGTTTG
>JBJKRS010000147.1:0-14575 GCA_046704525.1 Thermoplasmataceae archaeon | reverse complement strand
GATCAGACTCGAACGCTCATGATAACGGAAAAGGAAGCAGGGGAGATCAAGAAACTTGTCTCCAGGCATTATGAAGTAAGCAATGTATCGAACGAGGGAAATTCCATCACTTTTACTATCGAAGACCTTGGGCGGTACCCTGAAGAAGCCTTCAGCCAGCTGGTAGACGAGCTTTCAGTATCAGGGTTTCTCTGTTTCACTACTTCACCTTCAAAGAACCAGGTTACCGTCATAAGGAAGATGTCGAAGGGGAGGGAGAACTACCTCATCAGGATAATCCTGCTTGTGCTGTCGCTTGCCAGTTCTGCTTTTGTAGGATACAACTATGTCAGGGATTATACAGGCTCATCCACAGTGCTTGGCGCTCTCTCAGCGTCCGTTGTGGAATTCACCATCCCTCTGTTCCTGATAATGCTGTCAAGAGAACTGACAAGGTTCTTCATAATGGCAAAGAATGGAATGGAATATTCTCTCCCTGTTTTTGTCCCTGACCCCCTTGGCCTCGGGACCATGGGGTTCATAAACACACCGAGGCAGCCCTTCAAGAGCAGACAGGCTATGATTGAGACCGGCGCTGGCTCACTGATCGCTGGTTTCGTCGCTTCAATTGTTGTCATATTCATCGGCAGTTTCCACTCCATGGCAAATCCGCCTGCCAGCCCGAGCATAAACTCACCTGTCCAGATCCTGAGCTCCCCTCTGATTTTCCAGCTCCTGTTCAACAGAGTCATGCCTTCAGCAGGCGTTCTGGGGCCAATTGCCTTCGCAGGATGGATAGGCATAGTTGTGAACTCTTTCAATGCTTTCCCTGCAGGTTACCTGGATGGCGGGCTGATATCCACCGCACTCCTGGGCAAGCGCTCTGTGTACCTTTCCTATTTCTCCATTGCTGCGATCATTGGACTGGGGATCATATACCCACCATGGGTGCTGCTTGCGATATTCGTTGTCCTTATTGGGATACGTGGGCCCGAGCCACTGTTCAACATATCCCGGATTTATGTTCCTGGAAAGGCCCTTGCAGTGATTGCTTTCTCCATTCTCATACTGGGGATGGTGCCCTTTCCATACCATATTGTCAGCAGCAACTTTGAAGTCCAGCTGGAGAACCAGAACAACGTCATCATTAACGGCACGCACCAGAATGTGACCTTGCATATGCAGATCACGAACAGCGGACAGTCTTCTGTTGCCCCGTACTTCACTATCTCTCCGGTGACGCAGATGAAGGTGCAGGAGTCTGGCAAGATACTGGGCGCCGGAGAAAATGCCACTTATCTGCTAACCATACCGTTCTGGAATGTGAACCGCACAGGAATCTACAATTACACGATCACTACATATTCGGGTGAAACAAGCAAGTCCATTCCTGTGAGCGTTGTCCTCATGAACCTTACAGACACACTCTATGTCAACCCGAATCCGTATTACACATCCCTGCTCCTCAACCATACCCTGAATATCACCGAGTCGAACAATGGGCTGGTTCCGCTTTACCTGCACATACTATCATTCTCCGATCCCGGAGTAAATTATCTGCTGACCGGCCTCAACGTCACGTTGCACTTTGAGCCGACCCTGACAGATTTTCCAATAACACTTGGCTCCGGTGAGAGCATCCAGCTGTCAGTGAAGTCTACGTCGGGCCTGGGAAATATCACAATAATCACTTACGACAGGAACTACACCGGGACTATAATACACATATCAGTGAAGGCACCGCCGAGCACTTCGGCCATTCCCCATGCGTCTGCAGGGGAAAATGCAAACTTAAACTATCAAGTGGCGCATAAGGGATACACTTGAAGATAGGCTTCTTTGTGAACCCGCTGGCCGGGTATGGTCTGGCATCCAACAGAAAGGGATCTGACGGTCTAGTTCTTCCGTCGGCAGGTGATTCCAGATCTCTTGACCGGGCTAAACAGCTTCTTTCAGAGATCAAGGAAATAGGAGTCGAGATTTATTCCGCAGGCGGCATGATGGGGGGCAACTTGCTCAAGGAACTGGCCTTTTCACCATACAGGATAATCTATGAGCCCGATGATCCGTCAAGCGCGGCAGATACCCGGGAGTTTGTCCAAGCACTTTGCGGGACAGATGCAGATCTGCTTGTATTCGTCGGGGGGGACGGTACTGCAAGGGACATACTCTCCTCAAATTTCTCCGGTTTGCCCGTGGTGGGGGTGCCGGCTGGAGTCAAGATGTACAGTTCAGTCTTCTGCATAAGCGTCAGCTCCGCAGCTGCACTCATTATGGACTTGGCATCGGGAACTCCCTGGGAAAAGATCAAGTGCGATGTTGTAGACATCGACGAAGAAAAATACAGGAAGGGTGAGCTGGACATAAGCCTTTACGGGGAGCTCTTTACACCAGCATCACAGCTGATTGTGTCCCAGTCAAAGCTGGAGTACTCCCATGTAAAAGTGGAAGGTGTGACGGAGTACTTGAAGGAAAAGATAGAGATGGGGGGGCCTTTCATCATAGGGCCGGGCTCCACTTGCAAGAGCACTATCCCTGGAGGGGACTGCGGAAACATGCTCGGAGTTGACCTCGTTCTTGACTCAAAAGTAGTTGCACGTGACGCGGATGAGCAAGCTATCTATGATTTCGCCTCTGCGCACGAATCATTTATCATAGTTTCACCAATCGGAGGGCAGAACTTCCTCTTCGGAAGGGGGAACAGGCAGATCTCAGCCAGAACGGTGAAAAGCGTGGGATGGAACAGGATCTGGGTCATATCCTCGCAGGAAAAACTGAGAGAAATGGACAATCTATATGTAGACATTGGCAATTCACCTGATATAAATATACCAGCTTACATAAAAGTCCTGTATGGCTACGGCAGGTACAGAATGGTTCCGGTAAAGTACTGATAGAAATGAACATCGGCTTCTTCACAGAGACTTACTATCCGACTCCTGACGGCGTCTCACACTATCTCAGGGACATCAAGGCCGAGCTTGAGGCAATGGGCCATGTGGTATATGTTTTCACTCTGAGCGGTGATACCGGAGAAAGAAATGTATTCAGCACATGGACCGTCCCGCTTTTCCTGTACAAGCAGTACAGGGCTCCGGTGAGCATCTTCCCCTTTGGCCTCTATAGAAAGATGCTGAAGGCACCGCTTGATATTGTCAACATACACAGCTCATTCTTCATGGGAACTCTAGGGTACCGGGTTGCAAGGTCCAAGAATATACCGATCATTGCGACATACCACACCGACTTCTCGAAGATGAAGGAGAGCATCAGCATGCCCCTCAAGGACCTGTTTTTCTGGATATCATGGAGATACAATCTCTTCCTCTACAGGCGCTGCAACATGGTCGTGTGCCCCAGTTCCATAGCTGCTGCCCAGATGAAGGGCGAAGGGATGAGGAAAGTGGAAGCGCTCTCCCTTTTTGTGAACAACTCGACCTACATGCCAACGGACAGCAAGCCTTCCAGGAATATTCTGTATATTGGGAGGCTCACAAAGGACAAGGGAGTTGATAAGATAGTGAGGCTTGCCTCGGCCATGCGGAAGGATACCGACCCCCAGTTCTCAATATCAGGTGTTGGCCCGGAGGAATACAGCATTGGGAAACTGATCGACGCTTTGGATGCCGGTTCCCGTGTCAGGCTGAACGGGTTCATCGATGAGAATGAAAAAGTTAGGCAGCTTCAGGAAAGCTTCCTGTTCATACACCCGTCTGAGTCAGATACTTTCGGAATTGCTGTCCTTGAAGCCCTGGCTTCGGGCAAACCTGCGCTTGTGTCGGAGAGCTTCCCCCTGCTTTCCTACTGCGACAGCGGAACATGCGGGATGGTGCCCGTCGACTTTTCAGATGTGGGCGCGGTCGCCGAGAGAATAAGGAGAATTACAGAGGACGGGAATGAATACAGGAAGCTCTCTACGGAAGCGGCGGAGTTCGCAAGAAATAAATTCAGCCCCAGGAGGCATGCAGAAAGGCTCGTGGAGATATACGAATCCAGCTTCAGGCGATGAAAATATGGATCAGAATCAATATAATGTGAGGTAATATATGGCGGTGTCTCCCATGGAAACTGATCACAGGTCGAGAACCTTTGCAGAGTTGTCTAGGTTCGTCTATAGGTCACCCCATTGGAGAAATCTTCTGATCCCAATGGCGGCAATTTTCATCGTGGACTATCTGCTGATACACAGCGCTTTCTTCGTTTTGGTGGGAATCATTGGCTCCTTCTTGGGGGCGCTGCTGTTTGATGAAATTTTTGTAAGGGTTGCGCGATTTGAATTTCCGTTCAGAAGGATAATGTTCCTCAACTTCCTGTGCCTGGCGATATGGTCCGTGTTCTTCTGGATCCTTTATGCCATTGGATTTGCCAGCACCGAGAACCTGGTTATGATAGCATTTTCTGCAGTTGGGCTTGTCCGAGTCATAATACTGTACGGCTATTATTCTGACAGAAGCTCCAAGACGATAATACCCTCATTGAACTACACTTATGCAGGGCTGATCGCACTCTATCCGGTGGTGCACTATCCAGTTGCACTTGGCGCATTCTTCCTCTCCTCTTTGGTATATGTGGCTGCAGGTGCGATCTTCGTCAAGAGATCAACCAGGAAATTCAAGGAAGAGTTTGAGCAGAGCCCCACAGATATGATAAAATTCTTTCTGAATTACAAGAGCATCAAAGAATCCGACAGTGCCGGGCAGAAATTCTTTGAAAAGATATACAGCCATAGCCGGAAGGTCCCGGTTAAGGTAATGGACATAATGGCAGGGGATAATAGGAAAGCCCTGCTGGTATTCCCGTACATCCATCCGGGCCCATTCGGGCGGATCGGTTCAAGCGACCTTCCGAAGAGGCTTCTGGAAAGGCTCCCGGACATTGGCGCCGATCTCCTGGTGTTCCACACAACTACAACGAACAGCAACAACTGCCGTGGGAACGAGGACATCGATGCAATTGCCGCCGCGGTAAAGAAGGCACTCTCCACAATGACATATTCTGAGGAGATGTCAAGGTTCAAGAAGATCACAGTCGGGAAGCATGTTGTATCCATGCAGAGGTTTGGTGATTTTGCATTGTCAGCCTTTGTTCCCGAGAAGGAGCCCTTTGACGACGTTTCACTCCAGGAGGGCATGAAGGTCATGGATGCATTGAAAAATGGAAGCCTGAGCGACATTGCCCTTGTTGATGCACAGAATAACTTCAGGGAAGGCGTCAGGGAGCTTAAGGAATGCACTACATTCATCCCTGCAATGAAAAGGGAACTTTCCAGGATGCAGCCAAAATTCAGAGCAGAGATTGGATATGCTAGGAAGACTGCTGAAATGGAAGGGCTGGCTTACATGGGGATCCAGGTTCTGGTACTCAAGGCTGGCGAGCAGTACCAGGCCATAGCGCTGACAGATTCGAACAATGTGACAAGCAGCGTTATCGATATGGCGCGCGAAAAATGCGCGGGCATCGTAGAGGGACTTGAAATCTACACTACAGACAACCATGTGGTCAACGGCGGGTCGCTTGACATGAACCCCCTGGGGGCAAAATGCGACCTCGACCACCTTACTGACTTGATCAGGGATGCAGTTGTCGATGCAAAGGAAGACGTATCCGAAGTGAGCGTCGGCCTCTCATCAGAAACCGTCAAAGTGCTCATGGGCGACGAGAATACATTCCAGAACCTCATAGACGTGGTTTTTTCATCCATAAGGACTGCAAAGTACACCATACTGGCCGCCATACCGATTTCGGTCCTCACTTCGGTGGGACTTTTCTACCTCTTCATGAACTTTGCCTGATAACCCTCGGGATCTTTCCGGATCTCAACATCAGGTCCGCCAAGGCTATTGTGGAAAGGGTCTGTACGACTGGAACTGCCCGAATGGCAATACAGGGATCATGCCTGCCCCTGACCGAAAGCCTGTCCGGCTTTCCGGTGGAAAGGTTCACGGTGGCCTGCTCCCTCCTTATGCTTGATGTCGGCTTCATTGCAACCCTGAAAATTATGGGCATTCCGCTAGATATGCCCCCCAGTATTCCACCGTTATGGTTGCTTGTAGTCACGATCCCGCCTTGCCCGGGCGAATACGGATCGTTAGCCTCTGTACCCTTCATTCCGGAGAATCCGAATCCTGACCCAAATTCTATCCCCTTCAGGCCAGGAATGGAGAAGAGAAGGTGGGAGAGGCAGCTTTCAACTGAATCAAAGAAAGGCTCGCCTATCCCCGGCGGTACGCCAGTAATGACCGTCCTGATGGTTGCGCCTATGCTGTCCCCCTCCTTAAGGAGTTTCCTGATCAATTCCACTGCGCGCGCATTGCAAGCAGCATCCGGCATTCGCGACTCGAATGCGTAGGGATCCTCTGTTGGAGGTGAAGCCGAATCAGGAAGGGAGATTTCTCCCATTCTGTCGATGTAAGAGCTGACAGCCAACCCCGAAGATTCAAGCAAGGCAAGGGTGACTGATCCAGCTGCCACAAGCGGTGCAGTCATTCTGCCAGAAAGGAACCCTCCTCCGCGGTAGTTCCTGTGGTCCCCGTACTTATAAAACAGAGTGAGGTCGCCGTGACCGGGCCTAGGGCGATCCTTCATCTCATCGTAGTGTGAAGAAATGGTGTCCCTGTTTCTGATAATTATCGTAAGAGGACCTCCGTCAGTGTACCCTTGGGAAATTCCCGAGACAATCTCGGGTGCATCCTCCTCCTTTCTCTGTGTGGTGAGGGCGCTCTGGCCTGGTCTTCTCCTTTCGAGCCACTTACGCATGTTGACGGTATCCACCCTCAGACCTGAGGGGAGCCCGTCAAGCACACTTCCCACCAATTCGCCGTGAGAGCTTCCGAAGACCGAGATCTTCAGTGCCCTGCCGTGAGTGAATGACACGAAAGTGTATTGCTGATCACCTTAAGAGTTATATGATCAACAGCGTTCCCATTCCATGGATAAAGTCTGTCAACTGCAACCCTGCAAGTATGCAAGTGTCAGACAGAAATGGCTTCGGCATATGCCGTTTATGTAGGTATGGTTGTATAGTCATCTGTATTTCGTATGACATATAATTGTTACACAAAATAATTTTAAATACATCCTATACCATTCATGGCTATGGAACTAGTGGCAGACGGTAATGTCATAAGATCTCTCAACAGGAGCGAACTTCGGAGGAAGGTTCTCTTCTATCTGCTTTCGATCTACCCTTACCGGTCATACCTTTCAGAAATATCGCGGGCCATCAAGTCTGATCCTTCAAATGTCAAAGGATGCCTGGAGGGTCTCGGAATCAGATATACTGGCGAGGAATCTCTGGTCGGGCTGGGGCTCATAAAGGTGGAGCAGTCAAAGAACGGCTTCAGGTATTTCAAAGTGAACATGGACTATGTCGAGGACGTGAAGGCCCTTAAGAACATGTTCAACCAGAGGAAGGTTTTTGCCGTAGAGATAGGCTAATCTTTATTCTGCCCGTCTCCACTTCCAATTCTTTCAAGAATCTGTCACATCGGCATATGAGCCGCTGAGAATTTTCGTCTCTCAATGCGGCAGGCAGTATTGCACAGGGAAACTGGTAAATGGCGCGTGGAAAATATATAGTAAAGGTTTATTTATTAATTTTAAATGTTGTATTGTGGTAGAAGAAATTGAAGATGTAGAGCAATGGGTAACCAAGAAACACATCGACAATACTAGGGATGTGCAGATACCCAAGGTTCTTTTCGATCAAGTAATAGGACAGGATGAAGCAGGGCAAGTGGTCAAGAAAGCTGCTCTGCAGAAGAGGCATGTCCTTCTCATAGGTGACCCTGGTACTGGCAAGTCAATGCTGGCCCAGTCCATGGTCGATTTTCTGCCGAAGGAGGAGCTGGAGGACATAATGATTCTCCCCAATCCTGAGGACAACAACAGGCCAAAGGTCAAAACTCTCCCAGCCGGAAAGGGCAAGGAGATTGTGAGGCAGTACCAGATAAAGGCTGAGAGAGAAAAGAAGGATCGTTCAAGAGGTGTGATGTTCATCATATTCTCCGTTGTGTTCCTCGGCATAATCGCAGCCATAGTCATCGGGAACTGGACTGTAATATTCTTCGCAATTATGGCGGCCGCTTTCATTTACATGGCGCTTGCATTCAACCCTGCAATGAGGGGCGAGAAAGCACTTGTGCCAAAATTGCTTGTTTCTCATACTGGAAACGACAAGCCTCCATTCATCGACTCAACAGGAGCGCACTCCGGAGCACTTCTTGGAGATGTCAGGCACGATCCATTCCAGAGCGGGGGACTTGAGACGCCGTCACACGACAGGGTCGAGGCAGGCAACATTCACAAGGCACACAAGGGTGTCCTCTTCATTGACGAAATGAACCTTCTCAGGCCAGAAAGCCAGCAGGCTCTGCTGACTGCGATGCAGGAGAAAAAGTTCCCCATATCCGGGCAGAGCGAGAGGAGCGCCGGGGCAATGGTTCAGACCGAGCCGGTGCCCTGTGACTTTGTTCTCGTGGCAGCTGGCAACCTGGATGCGGTTCAGGGGATCCATCCCGCCCTGAGGTCCAGAATCAGGGGGTATGGATACGAAGTCTACGTGAACAATACCATGGAGGACAACGAGGAGAACCGGACGAAACTTGTCCAGTTCATTGCCCAGGAAGTCTCCAAGGACAAGAAGATCCCACACTTTGACACTTCAGCAATCATTGAAGTCATAAAGGAAGCTCAGAAGAGGTCGGGCCGTAGAGGCAAACTTACACTCAGGCTCAGGGAAATGGGTGGCCTCATAAGGGTGGCCGGAGATATTGCCATTTCGGAAAGCGCAGGCATAGTCACGGCAAAGCATGTAATCAGGGCAAGGTCTCTCAGCAAGCCTCTTGAGCAGCAGGTAGCAGACAAGGCAATAGAGATCAAGAAGGTTTACAAGACATTCCTGAGCGAGGGACAGGCCATAGGCACTGTCAACGGCCTTGCAGTAATGGGCGGCTCTTCAGGTATGGCAGAATTTACTGGGATAGTGATGCCCATAGTTGCGGAGGTAACCCCGGCGCAGCATAAGGGCAACGGCACGGTGATTGCCACTGGAAAGCTTGGCGATATTGCCAAGGAGGCAGTGCAGAATGTTTCAGCAGTATTCAAGAAGATGAGCGGCAAAGACATTTCAGACATGGATATACACATACAGTTCGTCGGGACGTACGAAGGCGTCGAGGGAGACTCGGCCAGCATCTCAATTGCTACTGCGGTCATCTCCGCAATGGAGGACATCCCTGTGGACCAGGAAGTAGCCATGACAGGATCACTGAGCGTCAGGGGCAACGTTCTCCCAGTGGGCGGAGTCAGTGCCAAGATTGAGGCAGCCATCGATTCCGGCCTCAAGAGGGTCATAGTCCCAGAGGCGAACATGGGCGACATAGTGCTGGATCAGGAACACGTTGGAAAGATAGAGATCATACCTGCTTCGAACATCCAGGACGTTCTAGAGAACTCGCTTGTCCCGTCCCCAGAAAGGCAAAAATTCTTCGGCAGGATAGCTGATTTCCTGAACACCAAGAAGTTCGGCCCACCCAAGGGAAGGGCAGGAACAAACGTTGCCTGAGAAGATAAGGAGCTTTCGGCTTCTGTCTTCCCCGGACACAAAAAGGATCAGGGAGTTTTCCCGATCCACAAAAGATTTTTTCTCTGTTGTTGACAGAAATTCAATTGTATCTGAAACACATGTGCGTGCCGCACTGGAACACGCTAGGAGGGGAAGGATGACAAGGGTCAGGGACACCGGTGCCCTGTTCATGATGTTTTTGACTGGCGAGCCTCAGATTTCAAGGGCCATAATAGGCGCTGGAATATCCAGTCAGACAGAGGCAATCACGACAGTCTACGAGGACGAAGAGGATCTCAAAAAATTCCTTCAGGAGTTTCCTGCGATGGTACCCGCTGAACAGGAAATGCCTACCGACGATCCGGAACCGGACGAACTCATATTCCCCAGAATGGCAAAGGTTGAACTGACTATTTCCTGACGCAGCTCATGCCATCAGTTGCTCTCCCATGGCTTAGTTATTGAATATGCCAAGTGTCCGAAAAAAACTTGAAACAACGGGTCTGCCACAGTTGTATTATTATCGTCCCGGAACCGTTTAAAATGGTGCTCCTTGGAAGCATTAAATACTCAATTATATCCTTTGTTAATCAGATGATCCTTATGCCACTTAACCGATTGTTCTAATACCTAACTGTATGGAGTAATGGAATAGGACAGGGTTCACATTGTCTAGATTTTGAATTATATGCTCATATTTTCCGTCTTTTTGATATCTAGTATATAAAGCACCAGTACAATTTGGAATATATTTCTGTTCTCCGGTATGATTTTTGTTGGAAAAAAAGGCGTAAGACTTTTATATGTTCCTTTGCAATAGGTATATAACATGAAGTTATCCATGAGAAGCGTAAAGTATATGCAGACTCAGAGGGAGAAAGCCGACAAGGGAAGCATACGCGAAGTGGGATACTACTTCACAAAAGACAACCAGAAAGTGAACGAAGTTACCAGGCGTGGAAGAGGCATTATTGCCGAATCCCTGTCTTACGTTACAGAGGAGTCATACCCCATATTCAAAGCAATATGCTCTAAATTTTTTGAGAAATTCTCCCTGCCTGAGAAGATAGTGAAACACGTTGAAGGAAGCGGAACTTTCTTTTCTCTCCTGTACGGGAAGGAGAATCTGGTACAGTCGGAGGTGGACAGTATAATGAAGCGAAGCAAATCGACAGAAGTGTTGAACGTTGAGACGTTCTACAAGGAGATAGTGAAGGGATGATGTCCATGGGAGAGCCGATCTCTTTTGCAAGAAGATTCAACCAGTTCAAGATTTCAATAATGAGGAGGAACATCTCGGACAGGACTTTCCTGCAATACTATGATGAGCTGAACAGGTTCCTGAATCTGCCCAAGGAGCTCCAGATAAAGGCGCTGGAGGTATACCAGAATGTCACCAGAAAGGACCTCATGAGGGGTAAGGACTTCAGGTACACTGTCGCGGCGTGCATAATAGCAGCTGCAAGAGAACTAAACTCGTACGTGGCACCAAACTCATTCTACGGAAAATCCAAGAACAAGAGGGTACCGGACCAGCTTAACCCGGTCCTTGTCATGAGGACATACAAGAAAATACTGGAACTTGAACCCAAGTACAAGAAGGGAATGCCGGACCACAAAGCGGTCATAAGTTCACTGGGGAAGAAGCTCATGCTCAGCGAGGGAACCATACAGATGGCAATGGAAACCTGCAGCAGTTTCTCAGAATCCCTGAGGAAGAGGTCAAAGACATTCAAGCCATCCGCGATCGCGGCGGCAAGCCTCTACCTGTCTTGCCAGAAGAGGGGGGAACTGCGAACCCAGGGTGAGATATCCAAGTTTGCAGGCGTTTCGGAGGTCACCATAAGGAACGTGATAAGAGACCTCAACAAACAAATAACTTAGTCTAATCAAAGAGGGATGTCAACTTCATTCCTCGCCTATTTTGGCCATGTTAACATAGACGTGTCGATAAGGGTTCCGTCATTGCCCAGAGGTGGCTCTGTCGGCGTTAGTGACGTGTCGGAGAACTTTGGCGGGACAGCTGGAAATTTTGCCCTTGTCTCGAACAGCCTAGGGTATGATTTTGATCTTTATGGGGCTGTGTCCAGGAAAACACACGCTGCCTACATACGGTATCTCGAGGAAAGGGGGGTCAGCTCAGAGCACCTGGATATCCGCGATGACGGCTATGGGCCTATATGCTACATTACTTCTGACGGGAATGACCAGGTCGCCTATATGTACCAGGGTCCCATGAGCAAATGGAACCCTCTTGAGAAATTCCCCCGGGACAGGAATTATGAGTGGGTGCACTTTTCAACAGGCCCTCCTGATGCTTACCTCTCACTGATTCCCAGGATCGGCGGGAGCAAAGTGACGTTTGATCCCGGGCAGGAAATCCACTACCTGTATGACAACGAAAAGACTGAGAAATTCCTGGGGCGTTCCCAAATGGTCATATGCAACGAGGCGGAGCTATCTGTCATGTGCGACTTGACAGGGCGGCAGGAAGAGGAAATAATTGATATGGTGGATACTGTAATAGTGACAAAAGGGTCAGACGGGGTTACTGTGTACAGTTCAGGAAAGCGCAGCGACCTCTCCATACTCCCGACAGACAAGGTTTACGACACCATCGGTGCGGGAGATTCCCTAAGGGCAGGCCTTTATTATGGCCTTTCCAGGGGGATCGGAATTAAGGACTCAGTAGCACTGGGCATTATTGTGGCATCCAGGGCTATTCAGGCTCCAATTAAGGATTTCAGTATGAAAGGCGGAGAAGCTGAGGAAATTATGGAGGAGGAAAGGGACAGGATCGGAATATAGAAAGCCTCTGCTTAATCCAAACTTTATAAAAACATATTATATTACAGGGAATGCCAGTTTTCCAGTACGAAGGTAAGAGCCCGCTGATAGGCAAGGGGAGCTACGTTTTTCCAACCGCAACGGTAATTGGGAATGTCCGGATCGGCGAAAACACTTGGATAGGGCCGGGAGCTGTGCTCCGGGGAGACTACGGGACAATTGAAGTTGGCTCGTTCAGCGCTGTGGAAGACAATTGTGTTCTCCACGCACGCCCAGGGGAGAAAACAGTCATAGGCGATCATGTCACCCTTGGTCATGGGTCTGTCGTGCACACTGCTCATGTCAAGGACTGGGCTGTTGTCGGAATGGGCGCGGTTGTTTCAGATTTTGCAGAAGTGGGCGAGTGGGCCGCAATTGGCGAAGGAGCAGTGGTCAGGAGCAAGGCATCTGTGGCGGACAGGAAAGTGGCAGTGGGGATACCAGCCAAGGAAATTGCCTCCGTAAACGACGACTACATCGAACTCTGGACGGCCTACAAGGAAAGGTACAATGATTTCTGCAGGAAATACCGTGAAAGCCTGTCTGGTACGACATAGCCGGGAAGGTTTTTATCAATAGTTCATCTACTGGATTGTTATGCTCAGTGATCTCAAGATAAAGGACATCAGGCTCAGAAAGGTTCTAGATTCCAGAGGCAGGTTTACTGCAGAGGCGGACATAATCCTGGAGAATGGGTTCGGACGCTGTTCAGCCCCAGCAGGGGCAAGCACAGGAGCCACCGAGGTGATCGCATTCTCAAACAAGGGGATCGACGCAGCGATCGACTTCTTCAATTCCAGCGTCAAGTCATCCCTGGTTGGAAGAAATTCGCTTGATCAGCGCGGCTTCGATGCGGTGCTTGTTGAGCTTGACGGCACCTACAACTTCGGTACGCTCGGCGGAAACCTCGCAACCGCTCTTTCTGTTGCAAATGCCAAGGCTTCAGCCAACGCTCTGGGCCTTCCGCTCTATTCATATGCTGGGGGAGCACTGGCAAACAAGGTCCCGGCACCACTGGGAAATGTCATAGGGGGCGGTAAACACTCTACCAACGGAACTACAATCCAGGAATTTCACGTAGCATCCAGGGCAGAGACATTCCTGAAGTCGATATTCGTCAATGCAAGGACACACAGGCGAATAGGAGAGCTGCTTAGCGAGAAACTCCCCGACTCAAGCATTGGAATGGGAGACGAAAGGGCATGGACAGCCGCAATAAGTGATGAAGACGCCATAGACATACTGAAGAAGGCTGTATCTGAGATCTCTGCCGATTCAGGTGTAAAGATAGAGATGGGCACAGATCTGGCGGCCACTTCATTCTACGAGAAGGGCAAGTACATCTACCGGAACTCAAAGAAAAGCGAGGATGAGCAGATTGATTATGTGAAGTCCCTGGTCAAGGAACACGGGTTCGCACTTGTGGAGGACCCACTCTATGAAGACGCATTTGAGGGATTTGCGGAGATAACAAAGGCTGTGGGCGACAAATGCCTCATAGTGGGGGATGATCTCTACACTACGAACACCAAGCGGATACAGAAAGGCATTGAGGAGGGCTCAACGAACGGTGTGCTCATAAAGGTGAACCAGATCGGAACCCTGACGGCAACCTATGAGGCAGTTGACCTTGCAACCCGCGCAGGCATGAAGAATGTCATTTCGCACAGGAGTGGAGAGACGACTGATGATTTTATCGCCCACCTCGCAGTTGCTTTTTCGTCCAGCTACATCAAATCAGGCGTGATAGGCGGGGAACGTCTTTCCAAGCTGAATGAGCTTGTCAGGATTGAAGAGGATCTGTCGCGCTGATTTATGCTTAACATAATCGGGCTGGGCCTCAGAGGGGCACGAAGTCTGGCACTGGAATCCCTCGAGGCTATCAAATCATCGGACATTGTCTATTTTGAGACATATACGTCCGTATCTCCGGAGACCACTGTAAAGGATCTCAGGAAGCTTACAGGAAAGGAAATACAGATGGCCAACCGCCAATTGGTGGAATCGGGTAGTGAAATACTCTCCGAATCCGCAGGAGGCAGGGTTTCCGTTCTGGTAACGGGTGACCCGCTCTCAGCTACTACTCACAACCAGTTGAGGTATGATGCCAT
The DNA here is from genome assembly GCA_046704525.1 of Thermoplasmataceae archaeon. Lineage (GTDB taxonomy): Archaea > Thermoplasmatota > Thermoplasmata > Thermoplasmatales > Thermoplasmataceae. Next base: position 94 of record JBJKRS010000147.1, on the reverse strand, counting down.
GAAAAGGGGCATTGAGGTGAGAGTTTTCGAGAACGCATCAATCCTCAGTTCCATCCCGGGAGCCCTGGGGCTCATGCACTACCGCTTCGGACCG
>JBJKRS010000146.1:0-3258 GCA_046704525.1 Thermoplasmataceae archaeon | reverse complement strand
CACTAGGCGTGCTTGGAGTGCACTTGCCCCGTTTACCCATACTGTTCTCTCTCCAAGATTTCTCCCTAGGACGCAACCAATGGACTCCATGTCAAGAGTTCCGCTTCTGTAATGGGATTCTGCCGTTTTCCGGTAGGAGTCAAACAACTTAGTATGGCTGGAGCCCAGGTCCATCTTTCTCTTTTCTATTCTCTCCGCGTCTTCTGATTTGATCATTCCAGAAGCAACATCGAATAACTCTGACATAGTCGAATCCGTATCGCAAAATGCTGTGATTTCAGTGTTGAGGTACGATGAACCATAATCCCCGCCCTGGGAAACGTCCTGCCTCAAAAAAGGGTCTGACTCAAGGCTGATTACCTTGACATCTTCGCTAAAGGCTTGGTTTGGAGTGAGTCCCAGCTCAACAAGCAACAGGAGATCCACTCCTTCTGGTATTGACGGGCATTTGTTTCTGTCAACAAATCCCTGATGCATAGGATCAGACATTGGATAATTCAGGAAAAACCTCCTTTCAAGCACACCGATTCCAAGAAGATTAGCCAGTCTGGCCATCTCGGGAACACTTGAAGAGTTCCTTCCCGCATGTCCCACAATGATGTATGGCTTTCTGGCCCCGATGAGTGAAGAAGCTATTCTTTCGAGTGTTTCCCGGTCAGGGACCCTTTTGGATATATGTTCCGGTTTCCTAAGGCGAGTTGAGAAGTCCTCGCTGTCATACAGGGGGGCCATAAGATCCTGCCTGAAAGTGAGGTATACCGGCCCCCTAGGCTCTGCCATAGCCATCTGATAAGCCTTCGCAAGGTCATAATCAGCAGTTTTCACTGATTCGTTTGATGAGATCCACTTGCACCATGGTCTGGCCAGATCATTCTGCATGCTGGAATAATGAATCTGTGTCTCCCTGGTTACAATAGGTATTCCGGGCTCATTCTTGGATGCGAGAATCAGTACAGGAGCCATGTTGGTGTATGCCCCATATATTGCGCCCACTGCATTCTGTGTGCCTACGACTCTGTCGATCATGGCAAGTGTGACTTTCTCTGACGCCAGCGCATGCCCCATCGCAGCTGCCACTGTTGGAAATTCATGTAGTCCCTGCACCCATTTCGGATACCCAGCGTTCGATATTGCATCTTGAAGGTCCGGCATTCCGGCCCCCGTTGTACCGAATGCTACATACAGGTCAAGGTTCCTGAGGGCTTCAACGACAACTTCCCCTCCCGTTACAGCTTCTTCTCTAATAGTAGATTTTTCATTTCCTCTTTCTCTCATCGTATCATCCCAACAATCCTTATTTCGGTCCGGTCTCTGCCTTTACTTCCTTCGCGGGTGGAGTGTCCTCGTAGAGGAAGCAGGAAACAAAATGTCCCGGTTCCACTTCCTTAAGAGAAGGATGCGTGGTTTCAAGCATGCTTAAAACAAGCTCTTTACCGTTCTCGGAAGGAGTGACAGACTTGACCGCTTTGAATAACACTCCTCCGGGCATGTTTCTACCCCGATCGATTATCCCCTCAATCCATGCAAGGTGAGATTTCCTGAGGGGGTCATTGAAAACAATTTTCAACTCGTTTGTGTGCTCATTGCCAACAAGGTTCTCTACGTTTGGAATTTCCCCTTTGCTGTACTCGGGAGAGGACTCAATCAGCGAGCTAAGGGGCTTTGACAGGTCTCTCGGAGACCAGCCGCAATGTTCCATTGCACTGGGGCATCTTGGGTGAAAGTAGCATCCCTGTGGAGGATTGGCAGGACTTGGAACTTCTCCTTCTAGAACAATTCTCTCCCTCTTGGTGTTCGGGTCCGGGGAAGGTATAGCAGAGAACAGGGCCTTGGTGTAGGGATGCAGTATGTTCCTGAATAAGTTCCCCGTTTTCCCTGTCTCGACCACTTTTCCAAGATACATCACCGCTACACGATCAGCCATTGCTCTAATCACGCTCAAGTGGAGGGAGTTGAAGATGAAGGAAAGCCCGTTCTCCTGCTGAATATCCTTGAGCATGTTGAGTATCTGTGCCTGTATTGAGACATCGAGCGCTGAAGTTGGCTCATCCATTACGAGCAGCTTGGGGTTGACCGCAATTGCCCTTGCCACTCCAATTCTCTGCCTCTGCCCTCCGCTGAATTCATGAGGAAGCCTGAAAAGGTGGTCGTCACTAAGGCCTATTTTCTTAATGAGCTCCCTCACACGGGCATCAATCTCACTCTTGGACATGCTTGTCAGGATCTTCATTGGATCAGAGATAATTTTGTATATCTGCCTCCTCGGGTCCAATGAACCAAAAGGGTCCTGGAATACAGGTTGCATTTCACGCCTGTACTTCATTAGCCCCCTTCTGCTTAACTTGGTCAGAGAGTATTTTTCACGAAGAGGTTCAAGTTCCTGCTCCAGCTCTTGCAATTTCTTCTTTTCCTCCCTTGTAGGCTTTTCCTTCAGGCTGAGTGTGTGGTACTCTTCTTCCAGGAACTTTATTTCCCTCATTCTCTCTTTTGGGAGGTTGAAATAAACATCCCCATCGGTGGCTTCAAGAGTGGAGATGATAACACGGCCAAGAGTAGTTTTTCCGCAGCCCGTCTCTCCCACGATCCCAAGTGTCTCGTTTTCGTTTAGGTAAAATGTTACGTCATCAAGCGCCCGTACCCTGTTCTTAGAACTCCTCAGGCCCTTTGAAATTCTGAAATGCTTCTTCAGGTGTGAAACGTATAGGAGCAGGTCGCCATCTGGAGCTTTATCTGGCATCGGCACTCACCCCTTCTGCTGTTCTGTCAGAATACAGGAAGCAGGCAACCTTGTGGCGACTTTCAACTTCCACTAGGGCTGGTTTGGACTTCCCGCAAACATCCATCCTGTGGGGGCAGCGCGTGTTGAATCTGCACCCCATTGGAGGGTTTATAAGATCAGGGACATCCCCGGTTATGGAGTCGAACCTTTCATCCTTGTCCAGTTCGGCTTCTGGGCTTGGTATCGATTTCAGGAGCCCAACAGTGTAAGGATGTTTGGGGTCATTGAACAGACTTTCTACCGGCGCCTCCTCGACGAGATTCCCTGCATACATCACTCCAACCCTGTCACACATCTGGGCAATAACCGCGAGGTCATGGGTGATGAAGAGCATGGATGTGCCTTTCTCCTTTTTCTGCTCAAGAAGAAGCTCCAGAATCTGTGCCTGTGTTGTGACATCAAGGGCGGTTGTAGGCTCATCCGCTATGACAAGGGAGGGATTTGAGGATAGTGCCATGGCTATCATCACTCTTTGTTGC
>JBJKRS010000145.1:0-2938 GCA_046704525.1 Thermoplasmataceae archaeon | reverse complement strand
GGAATATACATGCCGCTGAATCCGGAATGCGTACTCGCATTCTATGCCATAATGAGAATTGGCGCGGTTGCAGTGCCAATGTTTTCAGGATACGGGCGGGAAGCTGTAAAGAACAGGATCGAGGACGGTGCAATAGAACACCTTTTTGTCACTTCCTCGTACAGCAGAAAGGGAAAGCCTGTTGACATGCTTGAGACCGCAAGGGAGCTCTCCGGCGTTACCCTCATAGTTCACGGAGATGCAGAACTGAGAGGGAATGAGCACTCTTTCAGCAGCCTTGTTGAGTCCGGGGAATACACCAAGAGCGTTCACACCGGATCAGAAGACCCCGCCATCATGCTCTACACTTCCGGTACTACGGGCAGGCCCAAGGGAACAGTTCACGTTCACGGCGGGGCTCTTGTGAATACTGTCAAGGAGGTGAAGTACTACGCCGACGTTAAGAAGGATGACCTGTTCTTCTGGATTACCGATCTTGGCTGGATGATGGGTCCCTGGACAATTATCGGCACCCATGCACTCGGAGCTGCAGTTTTCGTTTATGATGGAGCCGCAAATTACCCTGCTCAGGACAGGATATGGGACATAGTCGAAGAGAACCAGGTGACCATACTCGGGCTTTCCCCCACATTCGTGAGGTTGGCAAAATTCAACGGAATTGAGCGGCCTTTAAGGGGAGTGAGGCTGTTCGCCTCGACAGGAGAGCCATGGGACGAGGAAGGATGGATGTGGCTCTTTGAGAAGCTGGGGCAGCGACAGGTGCCTATTGCAAACATATCAGGCGGAACTGATATCATAGGTTGCTTCCTGGCTTCCACCGCTGCTGTCCCTCTCAAACCGCGATGCCTGTACCGCGGCCTTGGCATGAATGCCTCTGTCTTCGATGAGGATGGAAAGGAAGTTTACGGCAAGGTAGGGTATCTCGTGGCGAAGTCGCACACGCCATCAATGACCAGAGGAATATGGAGGCAGAAGGAGAGGTACATAGAGGCATACTGGGGGAAGTACGGCGATGCCTGGATGCAGGGGGACTGGGCCGAAATGGATCATGACGGGTACTTTTTCCTCTATGGAAGGGCTGACGAGGTCATCAAGGTTGCAGGGAAGAGAGTTGGTCCGAACGAGATAGAGGATTCTGCCATGAAGGTTTCTTCTGTTACAGAGTGTGCTGCGGCCGGAATCCCGGACAAACTGAAGGGGGAAGCGGTGGTTCTGTTCTACACCGGCAGCGACGATGACGACGTCCGGAAGCGCATTTCCAGGCAGATCGGAACAGACCTTGGCAAGTCTTTCTCACCCAAGCATATAGTGCACCTGGACGCGCTTCCCAAAACGAAGAACGGCAAGATTCTCAGGAGGGTCATAAGAAATGTTTTTCTGAACTCTGATCCTGGAGACACGAGTACCATAGATGATCCTGAGTCGCTTGACAAGATCAGGAAGATTGGGGCCAGCCTCGCGGAGTAGATTCTAATGAAGATTGGAGACTCAGAGATCACACTGCTTTCTGATGGATCATTCACACTTGAGGTCGGGGCATGCTTCGGAGTTGTGCCCAAGAAGATCTGGTCTCGAAGCGTGACGGAGAATGACAGGAACAGGGTGAGGATGTCACTCAATGTGCCACTCATACGCACACCGGAATGGGAGGCCCTCGTGGACTCCGGAATAGGGAAGAGCCCGGATGAGAGAACTGCAAAGATTTACGAGACTTCGAAGAGCGAGGATCTCCTGGATCAGGTTTCTGGTGCTACAACACCAGCGAAGATCAATTACATAGTTCATTCTCATCTGCACTTTGACCACATGGGCCATTCTTTTGAGACAGTCAACGGATCTGATCCTTTTCCAAGCGCAACGAGAGTCATGCAGGAGGATGAGAAGAACAATATGCTGAACCAGAACGAGGTTACAAGGGGGAGTTACTTGTCCCCCGATCTCCTGGGCGGCGGGTTCAGCATCTCCACGGTCTCCGGTTCCGAGAGGATAAGGGACGGCCTTCGTGTTGTAAAGACCGGAGGGCACACTTCAGGGCACCAGGCAGTGATATACGAGAATGGGGGCAAGGGAATGATCTACTTTGGGGACATCCTCCCTACCTCATTCAACCTGAAGCTCCCGTACATAACCGCAATAGACACGTTCCCTCTTGACACCCTTGAGATGAAGCGGAAGCTGATTGGAATGGCCATAGAGAAGGGCTATGTCTGCGTATTCAACCATGACTCTGTCACAAGAGCTGCCTTCCTTTCCGGAAGTGTGGACGATATCAGGATGGAGGCTGCGGATCTCTAGACCTCCACGTCGTACTGGCTCGAAATAATATTGTCCATTGCGAGCTCTGCAATATCCGTGGCGTAAAGGCCAATCCTTGATGTCTCCTCAGATACGGACGAGATTGTTGAAAGTCCTTCCTTTCCCTTGGATTGTCCTATTATGGCCTCTTTCCTCCTTTTGACGTCCTCCTTCATCTCTATGAGCTTGTTCAGGACTCCGAAATTATTTGCATAAAAGGCCTCCACGGATGACCTGTACATTTCCATGGCATGCTCCAGGTTTCCCTTGAGCTCTTCCACCGGGACATCGGATGTGATCTTTGCCTTCTTCCAAAGGATGCAGATGTTAGCAGCGTGGTCCGCTATCCTTTCCAGGATCCTGGAAAGAATGAGGTAGTATGTGTTCTTTTCCGCTTCGCTGCTCCTCACCCTCACTTCCCTGTAGATGTACCACTGGTACCTGTCAACATCATCGTCCCTGATCACGACGTTGTCCAGGAGATCACGGTCATTGTTTGCCATGCCCAGTATGGTGTCCTCGAGCATGGTCTCGACATTCAGGGACATTCTCCTTACGGCGTTTGAGATCGGGAAGGATTCCGAATCCAGAACATTCTGCAACGTGACCGACCTGGAGGATTCCTCGAAAATCTCCACACCCA
>JBJKRS010000144.1:0-3557 GCA_046704525.1 Thermoplasmataceae archaeon | reverse complement strand
ACATATGGCTCCAGAAATCCAGTCCTGTATGCGGATGCTAGGAAATTTGTAATTACGGGAGCAATGTTTTAATAAAAAACTAAACTAGGGTCTGCGTGGATGATCCCAATTCCCTCAAGGCACAGATAGTGAGGACTGACAACTACAAGAGCCTCCTCGAACTCCGCAAGAACATAAGGGGATTCTATGGAAAACTTCCATTTTCTGTTTTTGTGGACCTCAGGGGAAGAGTGGAAGAGAAGATCAATACCTTCAACAGCCCAATGTGTGACCAGGCAGTCATAAGGATAATAGACAGAGACGGTGCTTCAACGCAGCTGTCGCCTGAGGAATGCCAGTACGCTGTCGGGAACAAGATCCGACTGTCAGAATATATCTTCAACAAGTACCAGAGTGCAGAGGATTTCCAGATTGTTGCAAAAAGCGTCCTGGGCACCTATCAGGCTAAATCCGAGGAGAAGCAGGAAGATGACAAGGACACGGGAAAGACCTCACCCGCATCAAGCAGCGATCCACAGATAGATGTGCTCCAGAACAGGGTGGAGTATCTCATCAGGCTCATGGATCACATGTCCAGGACATATGGAGAGGCCATACCCAAAATTGTGAGCGATGTGAAAGAAATCACAGAAAGGCTGGATGACCTCTACCGCAAGATTATGAAAGACGAAGTCGAGCATTAGGCACAATTCCCAGCAAGAATTAATTAGCGCCTGATACTTTGTTGCACGTACCACGGTATTGATCTGATGTCTCTGAGTTCTTCCTTCTATGACACATTTCAGAAGAAGATCCTTCCCTCCCAGCCAGGGATGTGGGTGGCGATTGGCGTACTCATAGGAATATCTGCGGGCGTAGGTTCCCTTCTTCTTTACAACGGGATACGTTTAGTTTCAGATGTGGTGCTTTACGGAATTTCCGGCCTGAACCTGCCCCTGCCCGGAGGTGAAGGTGGAAGTGCAACCTACAACATAGGAAACTACAACAGGTTCCTCATCCCTGTGTCGACCACCCTTGGCGGTTTTCTGTCAGGATTCATGGTATACAAACTGACGCCTGGCTCAGAAGGCCTGGGGATAAATGCTGCAATTAACGCTTTCCACAACCTCTCCGTCAAGATAAAGAACAGGACCCCAGCGGTAAAGCTGGTGTCATCAGCTGTGAACATAGGCGCCGGTGGTAGCGCGGGTCGCGATGGGCCCGTCGCCCTTATATCCGCAGTTTTTGGATCGTTTCTCGCAGATGCATTCAAGCTGGATGACCACGACAGGCGGATTGTCATGGCTTCTGCCATAGGAGCTGGAATTGGCAGCATATTCATGGCACCGATCGGCGGCGCCATTATGAGCACCGAGATACTGTACAGGCGGGATTTTGAGGTCGAGGCGCTCGTGCCAGCCACCGTTGCCTCTCTTGTCGGTTACGCCATATTCGGGTTCCAGTTCCATTATGATCCACTATTCACGACTGCAGCCAGTTCCTTCTTCTTTCTGGACGGGAGAGGCATACTTGTTTACGCCATTCTTGGCCTTTTCGCCGGTATCGGTGGCACATTCTACGTCAGAGTGTTCGACTGGATACACCTGGCTTTCCTGAGGCTGAGGAGAGTGCCAGTTTACGTCAAGCCTGCTATAGGAGGTTTCCTTGTTGGAGCGATTGCCATTTTCTATCCAGAAATCCTTGGCCTTGGATACGGCTGGGTTCAGTTGATACTCAGCGGGAACTTCATGCATATGACACTGAAAATCCTGATACTGCTCTTCTTCCTCAAGATCCTGGCTTCGTCTTTCAGTTTAGGGTCTGGCGGCTCAGGGGGAGTGTTTGCACCTTCCATCGTCACCGGTGCTTTCTTGGGGGCAAGCCTGGGACTCCTCTTGCACCCGATTTTCCCATTTGTAAGTGTGGATGAGATAACAATTGTGACAATGATCGCATTCTTTGGAGGCGTCTCCAAAACACCACTGGCAATGATGGTAATGGGAAGCGAAATGGCCGGAGGACTGGACCTCCTTTTCCCCCTGATGATTGCTGTTTCAATAGCATACTACACTTCGGGCGTAAAGTACACCGTGTATAGTGAGCAGGTGCTGGACAGGCTCCACTCTCCAGCACACATGTTCGAGTACAAGGACAGGATCACTGACAGCATAACTGTCAAGGATGCAATGAATAGCAATTTCGTGGAGGCTGTGCCTGACACGAAACTTCTAGACCTCCTGTATACCCTGCGGTCTGGTAGGAAGCCAGGGGCTGTTATCGTTGAGAACGGTAAGCCAACAGGTTACCTGAGCAGGGCAACAGTCCAGAACTATTCTGGAAACCCTCAGAGAACTGTGGCTGATGTTAAAGCAATGCCTCCAAGAATCATCAAGGAGGACGAGACGATACACCGGGCTATTGAGGTTCTCCCCATGGACTCTCAGGAGGACCTGATTGTGGTGGATGGTTCAGACGGAAGGGTGGAAGGTACCATGGGGTTCGTTGACATCGCCAATGCATATGAAGCCAAGTTCAGGGAAGAGAAGGTAAGGGAAATGAGGGGGGAGTCCTTCTGACCCGTCACTGATTCAGGCGGGCCCAAATGGAAAATTTTACATCTCAGTATCATCTATTTTCACCATGGACAGGCAGATCAAGATCGTGGTCGTGATCCTGGCTGCCAATTTCGTGATCTTTCCCGTCCTGTCTGAACATTATGCCTATTACTTACCCACTACCCACCAGGTGACAATACATGAGAATGGCGTTACAAACGCCGCGTACTGGGGCGTAAACATATCACAGACATTTCCGGGCCTTAGCCTTGACAGATATGTTGGGACTTACACTTCATCATCACCCAATATTTCGCTGACACTCCCTTATGGGTATTACAACGTGGAACCCTTGAAGGTTGGGGGTTTTCTTGCCAAGCAGACTATCCAGAGAGTTCACGTTTCAAGTTCTACGGTACTTCCGCCTAACTCTTTCTAAAATCTCAGACTGCACCCCCTTGTGTTCAGTGAGCAAGGGCTTGCTGGCAATGTTACATGGAGCGTTTCAGTAACATCACCATACACTGGGGTAGCTCAGAAGCATTCTGAGAATTCATCCATAACATTCATGGAGCCGGTGGGCAAATACACCTTCAACTCCACAAGCTCTGTGCAGAATGGGGTTGAGGAGTACCCCACCATTGGCAATGTGGTGAACCTGGAGGGAAAGAGTGTTGCCACCCTGCAGCAGAATGGTGCCGTTGTCGGCATAAATTTCACGCCCATGGAGTATAATGTCACAATAGCCATAAAATCCAGTTCTCAGTTGGACACAGGGGGCCTGCACGGCATGCCTGTCAAAATCGATGGTGAAACTGTTTATTCACAGTACAGTTTTGCCTCAGGCTCATATTCACCTGCCCGCCTTATGCTGCCTAACGGCACTTACCAGTATTCTGCCGAGAATCTGACAGGTTACCATATCACTGACAGCTGGGGCTACCTGAATGTATCTGGTGGTCCTGCCAGCGTTACTGTAACATACAAGTACACCAGAAACCAGAATGGCCAGTGAGTCGCTAT
>JBJKRS010000143.1:0-17522 GCA_046704525.1 Thermoplasmataceae archaeon | reverse complement strand
GTCATGCGTACTGGAGGTAGTAGAACAGCATTATCGTCCCACCTCCAAACATGATGTTTTCCTCATAGTTCTTTATACTCGACGAGCTGATGCTCGGGCTCACGACCCAGTACTGGTGCACCTGCTGCATTGGAACATACAGGGACATGTTTACAGCCTGCTCGTTTACCTTCTGGAAGTACGCAATCTGCTTGCTGGAGTTGGATGCAGACAGAGCACTCTGGTAGTTCGACGCCATTCCCTGAAGTGCCTGCGCCTCTGAGGTGTTTCCGAACTGCTGCATTGTGTACGGGATCATGCCGTCAGCCCCCATGTAGAGCGAGGTGTTTGTCGGATTCTCCATTGGCCCAACATAATCTGTTGGGAACGGATAATCAGGTTCCCACCCAAGGTAGTAGAGTGGCATCGGGTCCTGGCCGGGAGTCGAGAATGCAACGATGTCCGGGAATGACATGGGCACCACGACGATGTTCGCCCCAGTTATGAATGATTCGAGGTTGCTCTGCCATGTGGCGGCGCCAGCCTGGTTGGCCGGGTCTCCAGTGTCTATGATTAGCGGTATCTCCAGTGTGGACCCGTTGAACATGTAGTTCCCAGTTTTGGAGTCCTTGGTGATTCCCATGCTGGTAAGTTCGCTGGAGGCATACTTCCAGAACTGTTTTGCTATCGCCATGCTGTAATACGGCACACCGTCAGTGGTCTTGTTCAGGTCTGATATGGTCTGTGCGCCGGGCATGCCTGTCGGGAGCATTCCCGCAAAGGGTGATGCAAATGTCTCGTTGTAGATCGAGTTGCCAACCTGCTGGCTGTAATACAGCGGATAGTTGAAGGCATACGCAAACGCTTTCCTCACATTCTGGGACGCGAAGAAGTTGTACGGCATATTGATGTTCTTGTCGATTGTGCCCGTCATTGACATGTTAATGTTTGCGTTGAAGCTGTACCAGAACATCGTTATTGTGGAGAAGAAGTAGGTGTTTGCCTTCCCCTGGGACTGGAGCTGCTGCACCTCGTTGAAGTTGGCGGACGGAATGCCGGCCGACTGGGCTTCTCCCGAGTTGATCAGCAGGTACCTGCTGGAGCCCTCACCAACGTAGAGTATCCTTATTGTGTTGATGGATGCTGCTGGAGCCCAAGCGCCGGGTGATACATAGTTGGGGTTCTTTGTGAGCACTACCTCCTGGCCCGGTATGGTATAGGATATCTGGTAGGGCCCGTTGGCCATCGCATGCTGCTCCACATATGGGACATATCCTGCTGGCGCACCCTCGGCCTGGTACTTCAGGAACCCGGAAGGCGACCAAGTTATGCCGGCTCCGTGTGAGGCCAGCCAGTTTGCGTCCATCACGTACGTTCCGCCTGCAGAGAGAATCTCAAATACGAGGCTCGGCGATATTGGATGCCCGAAGTGCAGAGTTATGGACTGCGACTGGTTGTTCACTGTAATATTCTGCGTAATGTTGTAGAATGTGTTGGACTTGGAGAAATCGCCCGGGAGGAAATTCTGCGCGAATATGTACCCCGGAGTGTCCGGCGGGTCTGCTGCGAATAGCATGTCCCTTGTCAGTGAGTACATCACATCCCATGCAGTGACGCTGTTTCCATTCTGGAAAGTCTCTCCAGATCTTATGTTGAACGTGTAGTTCTCGTACGGCTGAAGGTGCACAGTGTATGACTGGCCCTTGGGATTCGTGAGTGTGTAGTTCTTGTAATTGGTGTTGATCAGGCCGTTTGAGGTCGACGGCACAGCCTTGGCAAGCTGCGGCTCGAACTGCACCTGAGACCCGTTGTATACAAGAAGGTGCTGGTACACGTTCATCATGACCTCTTCGCTTACACTGTCGGCGTAGACCGCACCGTCAAGCCCAGAGTAACCGCCCAGCTCGTTTTCAGCTATTGTGAAGACGGACTTGGACTGCTTCAGCCCGGACTGCGTCACATTTCCGTTGTTGAATACTGCAACATCCGTGAATGCGTTGCTGGTTTCCGTGGCGGACGTGGAGCCCGTTATGTTGTTGAACTGCGCAGTCGTGGTATCGATCTTGAACGTGTAGAGTCCGGCACTGCTGAATGAGACATTGTACAGGAATGATGATGAGAAGGTCTGTGCAGTTGCGTTCCAGGCATATGGGACTGTCGTGTTCGACACTGCGGATGCTCCCTTGTACTCTGTTATCTGCTGTTTCACCACATTCCAAGTAGTGTTCACCGGCTCATTGTTGAAAGAAGGCGCGAAGCTGATATGCGAACCGGGCGCAACGATGGTGTCACCCTGCACCAGTGTCTTCGAGGAAGCTGTTGCGTTGTATGGCAGGCTTCCGAGGGACTGTTTTGAGTCCAGGTAGCTCGAGGACGGGTTGACTATCACCGGAAGCAGTGATGAGCCCGAGTTGTAACTGTTCCCGTTGCTCAGAGTCTCGTTATAGTACACATAAGCGGTGCCGGGCATGTTATAGGTGTGGTTCACCTCTATGCTTGTGCCTCCGCCGGTCAATGTCTTGCTCGCTCCGTCTCCAAAGTAGACCGTCAAGCTCTTGAAGGGCTTGGTAGAGATGTTCATATAATAAGGAACACCTGTCGTTGCTGTAATAGTTCCTGAAATACTAGGGGACACCTTGTTGGGAAAATAGTCCAGATACAGGTAGGATGCTGATCCCACCACAATCGCTGCAATGACAACCGCTATTATCGCTGTCATTAATTTCCCTGGCCCCTTCCTTGGTTTCGGTATCGAAGGATCCATGTTAGACAGAGATTCTCAATCAATGTTATTAAACCTTTTTTCGGGGAAAATGACGTTTTGACACTGTATTTAAAGCCTTTACTGGAATAATTGAAATTATAATTCATATACCTATCCGAATATTACTTCCCCGACATCCTCCTGCCGGGAGCCAAATTTAGGGATTCAGCCAAGGATAACCCATCCGTGGTGCCATATTAGACGCGTTCTAAAGTGGTATGCTATGCCATGGGTGGAGGGTACGCCTTAATATTGGACGACCCGCTGGATTAATGAATATTTATGGGGAAGAATGCTGAAATACTGACAGATTCCCCTGGGGAGAGCCTTTTCCTCCTGGGGAATGAGGCTGTTGCGAGAGGTGCTCTTGAAGCCGGCGTGTCTGTTGCGGCCACCTACCCGGGCACTCCTTCAAGCGAAGTGGGAGACACCCTCTATGGAGTAGCAGGAGAAGCGGGAATGAAGTTCGAATTCTCGGTCAATGAGAAAGTGGCTCTTGAGATAGCATATGCTGCATCCATATCAGGGCTCAGATCCTTCGTCTTCATGAAGCATGTGGGCCTTAACGTGGCCTCTGATCCTCTAATGAGTATAGCATATACGGGCGTGAAGGGAGGAATGGTCATCATGACGGCAGATGACCCGTCAATGTTCTCATCGCAGAACGAGCAGGACAACAGGAATCTTGCCCAGATGGCCCATCTTCCCCTTGTGGAACCGTCAAACCCGCAGGAGGCAAAAGACTTCCTGATAGCTGCCTTCGACCTCTCTGAGGAGGAAGGTGTGCCTGTGATATTCAGGACAACAACCAGGGTGAGCCACCAGAGGGCTCCCGTCAAGCTGGGACATCTCAGGGCAATACCATCAAGAGGGAATTACACAAGCGATCCTTCATCGCACGTATCGCTTCCGGTCAATGCAAGGAACCTGAGAAAAAAGTTGGACGAGAAGATGTCCAGAATTGCAGTGTTCCATGACAGATCCATCCTCAACAGGGTTGAGACCCATGGAAAGCCTGAGTATGGAATAGTGACATCGGGTGAAGCGTACAACATTGTGGCTGATGTTGTCAGGAAGAACGGTCTGGATGTATCAGTTCTGAAACTCGGCCTGACAAACCCGATCCCGGAGAACGTAATCATGGGCTTTCTCGAGGCCAACCACAACATCATAATTGTCGAGGAGCTGGACCCGTTCCTGGAGACAAAGATCAGGGCATCAGTGCAGTCAAACGGCCTCAACAATGAAATTCACGGGAAGCTTGACGGGACATTCCCGCTGGAGTTTGAATTCAATTACGAAATAGTGGCTGAAGGCCTGGACAGCACAATAGGATTCAGCCCCTCACAGAAGGACCTGTTCAAGGGGACGATAAAGCTGCCCCCAAGGCCGCCAGTGTTCTGCCCCGGTTGCCCGCACCGCGCTACATATTACGCTGTCAAGCGTGCCGTGAAAATGATGAAGATAAACAACCCCATATACACTTCAGACATAGGCTGTTACTCCCTGGGATTCTACGAGCCGTTCAATGAGGCTGACACCATGATTTGCATGGGTGCTTCCGAGGGCCTGGCGATCGGATTCTCCAAGGCCGTGGATAACCATGTCATCGCCTTCATCGGGGATTCAACATTCTTCCATTCTGGAATACCACCCCTGGTTGATGCCATCCACAATGGGGCAAAATTCCTACTGGTCGTCATGGACAATTCCACCACCGCCATGACTGGGCAGCAGCCCAATCCAGGAGGGAGTGCCGACCCGTCAGAGCAGCGTGTCTCTATTGAGTCTGTTGCGTCGTCGGTAGGTGTTCCATACGTGAAAACTGTGGACCCGTATGATCTCGGCACAACGCTGAGAACCTTCACCGATGCGCTCAAGCAGAGCGGAGTTGCAGTGGTTGTAGCCAGAAGGGAATGTGCGATCCTCAGGGATGGAAGGCTCAGGAAGGAACAGGCCATACAACCGTACAAGGTGAACCAAGACAAGTGCTCAAAGTGCATGAATTGCGTTGAGAACTTCTCCTGTCCAGCAATGTCAATCTCCGGAGGCAATATTGTCATAAGCCCTACGCTGTGCGACGGTTGCGGCGTATGCGCTGAGCCTTATGTCTGCCCCTTCAGGGCAATAGAGGTGGCATGAGATGGAGATCAATATCGTGATTGCCGGAGTCGGTGGACAGGGCGTAGTCACCGCTGGAACCCTCATTTCGCAGGCATCCCTTGCAATGGGATACAATGTTGTCATGTCCGAGATACACGGGCTTGCCCAGAGAGGAGGGTCTGTTACGGTGGATGTGAGAATAGGCGACGTTAAGAGCCCGATAATCCCAAGCGGAGATGTGGACCTGATCATTGGAATGGAGCCCATGGAAGCTGTCAGGGCTGCTGAGAATGCCGGACGGAACACGCTGATGCTCATAAATGACGAAAGGGTATCTCCTGTTGCACTGACCATGAAGGGGCTTGAATATCCGGACCTTGACGGCCTGCTTTCGGAGGCAGCACTTCAAATGAAGGTTCTCATGCTGGATGCGCTTCCCATGGCGCTCGAAGCTGGAGACTCAAGAGCCGTCAGCACAGTCATGGTGGGTGCTGCAATGCAGTCAGGCATCCTGCCCTTCGACAGGAACGCAGCCTTTAAGGCCCTTTCCGGGAGGTTCTCCGGAAAGATATACGAGATAAATGAAAAGGCTCTTGATCTTGGAATTGCCGCGACTCTGGGGACTCCCCTGAAAACACACTGACTTTCTGCAGCAGCATGGGATCAGTACATCCTGATCCCTCCAGAAACCCCTGCAAATTCCTTAAATAGCATCTCTCAATCAAGCCCTTGAATCTAAATGCCAAGAACCAATACGAGCGTCCTGAGACCCATGGACGTACTTAAGAGTTCCATTGAGAAGAACGTTCTTGTTGATGTCAAGGGCAACAGAGGATACTCTGGGATACTTGAGGGGTATGACATTTACATGAATCTCGTAATCAGGAATGCGGGAGAGACCATCGGGGGAGAAAGCAGAGGAGTATACGAGAAGCTTCTCGTCCGCGGTGACAACGTGATATTTGTGTCCCCTTCGAAAGGTGATGACAGATGAGCAATGGCACAGCAGTAATGGGGAAGATGGGCAGCAAGAAAGTTCATGTTTCATGCCGGAGATGCGGTCACCACTCGTACCATGTCAGGCAGAAGAGGTGCTCTCACTGTGGATTCCCGAGCCCTAGAATCAGATCCTACAGATGGGCAAAAGCCAAGTGAATACTGCGCTGTAGTTGGCTTCAGGGGAGCCGACAGCGCTTTTGCAAATGTACTAGTATCCTTGAAGACCCTCCAGCACAGAGGGCAGGAAAGTGCTGGAATAGCGGTTTATGATGGAAGCGAGATAAATGTGACAAAGGGCATGGGACTCGTTTCTGAAGTTTTCAGTGATTCCCATATAACCAATGGCGGTACCCTGCCGGGTAGTGTTGCAATTGGCCATACAAGGTATTCCACTGCCGGAACAAAGACATTTGAGAACGCAGGACCATTTGTTGTGTCAAATTCAATAGGGTTCATGGCCCTATCGCACAACGGCGAGATAGTGAATGCTGACACATTGAGGGAGGAACTCAAGAGAAGGGGGATGACATTTTCCACTTCCACGGATTCCGAAGTCCTTCTCAGCGTCATGTCCAAGGAAGTAATTGAAAGCGGAGTACACAGAGGGCTCAGGTTGACCATGGAAAAACTCCGTGGCGCATATTCTGCTGCCGTGATGATCAACGGCAGGCTTTTCGCAATGAGGGATCCTAACGGGTTCAGGCCACTTGTAATCGGAAAGGTTGATGATTCATACATAGCATCCTCCGAGAGTTGTGTTTTTGACGTCCTCGGAGGTGAGCTCATCAGGGACGTGAGCCCTGGCGAGGTTGTCGAACTGACCGATGAGGGGCCGGTCACGCTGTTCTCGGTCCCTGCAAGGAAAACTTCCCACTGCATGTTCGAATATGTTTACTTCGCCAGGCCGGACAGCGTCATAGACAACATAGAGGTATTCAATGTCAGGATTAACCTGGGAAGAAGGCTGGCAAGGGAGTACGCCGTGGATGCCGATGTTGTCATTCCAGTACCTGACTCAGGAAGGGCCCAGGCACTGGGATACTCAAATGAGTCAGGCATACCTTACAGCGAGGGGCTCATCAAGAACAGGTTTTCAGAGAGGACATTCATCATGCCGACCCAGAAGTCCAGGACGCAGGCGCTGAGGCTGAAGCTTAACCCCATAAAGTCCGCCATTGAGGGGAAGAGGATAGTGCTCGTTGATGACAGCATAGTCCGGGGAAACACCATGAAACACATTATCGGGATCCTCCGGAGATCCGGCGCCAAGGAGGTCCATGTGAGAATAGGCTCCCCCGAGATAATAGCTCCCTGCTACTTTGGAGTTGACATGAAAACAAGAAATGAATTCATCGCATCGGGAAAATCCATGGAGGAGATAAGGGGAGAGATCGGCGCGGACTCGCTCGGTTATACTTCAATAGAGGGCCTGGTTGACAGCATCGGAATGAAGGAGAACCAGCTGTGCCTTGGCTGCCTTACGGGAAAATACCCGGTCAGCGTTACTGGAGAGAAGCTGGCTACCCAAACCGAGCTGGAAAGCTATTAGGGCCTCTTCTCTTCCATCCTTTTATTGATTATTTTCTTCATGCCGGCAATGTCCGCTTCAGATCCGAAGTAATCAGCCCTTATTGCAAGCGACAGCTTGTTGGCAAGTGTTCTTGAAACCCTGCCTCTCCTCTTGGGAGGGAGCGATGACATCCCGGGGTACTTGAAGATGATGCCATGCTTTGGAGGGGGAGTACCTGACCTCATATGCTTGAAGAAAGCCTTGTCCGCGCCCAGGACCTGTATTGTGCTTGCCGGGAGCCTCACAATGTTCCTCAGGCCACCGCCAAGATACAGGAGCTCCGTGGCGAGGTCGGGCCCAGCCAGTGAGGCCGTATTGGGCATCACTTCATGAATGCGCTCATGGACGAATGTAGATATGACGGTCCTCAGGGAGCACAGGCTCTGGCCCGTTCCCGAGAGTTCCTTCAGAACAGAGGTCACTCCGGGATCCCCTGTGTCCGTTGCAATCAGAGAGAAAAACCTGCAGGGGTCGTTGCCGTATTCCGGGAATCCCGAAAGGTGTTCCAGCACCACCGTCTTTTCCAGGTACAGGTTGATCATCCTGTCCAGCTCCAGCCTTATGCCGAAGAGCTTTATCAGCAGCTGGTCCTCGGAGAACTCATCCTTTATTCTTCTTTTTCCGTACTCGATCAGGAGCTCCCTTAGGTCCGGAATACCCTCTTGGGGTGCCACGGTCTCCGGAGTCTTTCCTTCCCTCAGGTCTTCGAAAATCTCTACGTACCTTTCCCTTAGGCCGCTGAACTCCGCGCTTGGCTTTCCCCCTTCCTGGATCCCGAACCACCTTGTTTTCACGAGGGGCTCCTGATTCCGCTTTTCCTTTTCTTTCATGAAAGACCTCCACCTTTTCCGCCTTCTTCACTGCCGAGGACGATGACCTTGACTTCATGGGCTCAACCAGAACCCTGTCGAAATCCACAACCTTGAGAGCCGATATTTCAGAGCTGTCAACCAGCATCCTGCCTGTCCCCACCAGGTCGTTGTTATCTGTCAGGACACATACCCTGTCCCCTCTCCTCGGAGTGCCTACAATGGACTTTATGCCACCGGGGAACAGGTCAGCCCCGTGTGCAATATTTTCAATGGCAGATTTTTTCACCGTGATTTTTGGCATGTCCCTGAACAGGTAAACCATGGGGAGGAACATCTCCCGGAACCTGCGGTCATCCCCGTTCTTCATCAGCGTGACAGCATCCTTGACATCCTGAAGCGTAACGAGATGGGAGTCCTCGGTGAACACCCCCGTTGATGTGCGCCTGAGATCTGACATCTGAGAGCCGGTGCCCAGCAGGTAGCCAAGGTCTACGCACAGTGTCCTGATGTATGTCCCCGAATCTGTCCTGGCCCGGAACAGTATGATCTTGCCGCTCACCTCGAGAAGCTCGAGGCTGTATATCCTACGCTTCCTGAGCTCCCTGGCCACAGCGGACTTCATGGGCGGGATCTGGTAGATCTCTGTCTCCAGCTCCTTCATCGCCTCCTTTATGCGGTCTTCCGGAATTTCTGCGTGAAGCCTCATGGCGCAGACGTATTCCTTCGGGGACTCGTGCGCAACATCAATGAGCTTTACTGCCTTGCCAACAGCCATAACGAGGACTCCAGCCGCGTTGGGATCCAGCGTGCCCACATGGCCGACTTTCTCTGCACCAAGTATTGAGCGGACCCAGTGGTCTATCTGATGGCTTGTCGGGCCCTTGGGCTTGTCTATGACTATGAAACCGTCACTGGTGTTGAAGCTTTCCTGCGAGCCTGAGTTTCTCATGGATGGTGGTCACTACCTGGTCAACAGATAGCTCCTCAGTATTAATAACAAGATCGTAGAACTGCCCCTCCCTGTAGTCCAGATTGTAGAAGTCCCTGTACCTGCGGAGTTCGGATGATTCCCTTTCATGCACCCTGCGCCTGATGAGCTCGGGATCCGCGTCTTCCCTGTGCGAAACCCTCACAACCCTTATTGTGAACGGCGCGTCCAGAAAAACCCTGAATGATTCCACGCTGTTCCGATGGCATAGCCAGCCTGCAAGCCTGGACTCCACAACGACATTGTCGTGCGTCCGTAAAAAGTCCAGTATCAGGTCATCCTGCTTGAGGTCGATCTCCTTGTGCTTCTCGGCATAGGTGTTGAAGTCCTCCAGCGTCATTCCGTACTGAGAGGCAAGCTGCCTGAAAAAAGTGCCTCCAGAATAGAATTCATAACCCAGCATGGATGCGAGTTTCCTGCCCACACTGGACTTGCCCGACCCAATGGGGCCGCTAATTGTAACTCTCATCCTGGGAGAAGGTTTCCATCTGTCTTAGCCGGCGTGAGAAGTCTATCCACTTGATGACCATGCTCACGAAGTACTGCGTGACCATCACAGCGAGGAAATAGACAACAATCCAGTAGTAGATGTAAAGGAAGAACTTCTGGTTCAGGTTGACGTCGAAGTTCCAGGGGAATGCTGCGAGCTGGTACGGGAGGCCCCCGATGAAAGTGAAGAGCCATATGAAGATCAGGTATGTCACAATGCTGAAGATCATCAGGGGCTTCATGGTGTTCATCTGGACCTGCTGCTGCTCCATGGTGACTTCCATCTGCATCTTCCTGAGCTTCTGTATCCTGTCCCGCTGGCCGCTCCTGTATGCTTCCCTCATCACCTTGCTGAAGGCCCTCATCCTGTTCTGGGCCTTGCCCATTTTCACCCAGTCGGTAAAGAAATACCTAGGGATCGAAGTGATGAGTCCTATAAGCATGCCGCCTAGGAGAAGAGTGACAACCGGCCACTGGTGGTTGAACCCGATGACCGGGAGAAAAACGAAGTCCAGCGCACTTCCAATGGTTGTGCGTATAGCTCCGTTTGAAAGAATTATAATGAATGCGAACAGGCTGAGCATGTAGAGCATCTGCGTCTGCATGCCTTTCTTCATGCCCTCCTGCGGGGTTTTTGGCGATCCCTGTTTGTTTTGCTCAGTCATTGGCTCTCAGCCTCGATATGATAGTATTCGCTGCTATGTTAGGTTTTCCCTCAGGATTGTCTATGATGTTCACGGTGGCCCCGGTAAATACTGAGTACGCAGCAGCGTAGTAGCGGTTTATCTCCTGGTGTGTGCGGATGTCCCCCTCAGTAGCCTCGTCCCTCGTCCTGGAGCCGTCGGATATGCGCCTACGCACAATCAGCCCGGCATCAGCTTCAATGACGAAGTACGCCGAGACCCTGAGCTCCCTTATGACCCATTCCGGGAGTCCGGGCAGGAACCCTCCATGGGATTTTATGGACATGTGCGTGTCCACGATAACCTTCTCCATCTTCCCTATAACGTTGGAAGCCTTCTTCTGCAGGTTGATCTGAGTGTCGACCGGGAGCTTCCTGAGCTCGTCCCTGTTCTCGACCAACCCTATGTCCTTGGCCATCTCAAACATGAGGGTACCGAAGTTTATGATATCATAATCAGTGCCCTTTTTCACGAGATCGAGGACCGTAGACTTTCCAACACCTGCAACGCCGGATATGACTACTCTCATCTATCCACCAGCAAAGAACTGCCTTATCACCGGATGCATCTCCATCAGCTGCTCCTTGCCCATGGCTTCGTAGAACTGTATCACGATTCCCACCGCCAGCAGCAGGCCCGTTCCGCTGGTATTGCCCACCGTCCCGATGAGGTTCGCCCCTGCAGCCAAAGCCCCGACGGCAGCTCCGCTAAACACGGTTATCACCGGAATATACTTGTTCAGGACACGTTCCATGACCTTCGGGTCCCTCCTGAATCCCGGAATCTGCATTCCGCTGGACTGTATCTGCTTGGCAACTGAGGATGCTCCCATATTCGTGGTTTCAATCCAGAACCTGGCAAAAATGATGCTTGCTATGATCATGAATCCCAGGAACGCTATGATGTGTATGGCCTCCTGCAAAGACGAGTGTCCCAGCAGGATCGACGGCGCGCTGGCCGGGCTAAGTATGGGGAATAACCAGTCAGACAGGCCGTTGGGCGAGAATAAGTAGAAGGCGAGCCCTGAAGTGGGCGTTGTATTTGAAATGTTCAGCTGGCTCACCTGAGCTGCTGTTGGGTAAGCGCCGAGCAGTGGATTATGCCCCAGTATCGGCACATGGCTCAACACCGGGGAGGACCAGAAGAGCAGCGTCCACATTGATATGTTTGCCAGAAGGGCTGTTGCAAGTATGACCGGTATGTTTGAGGCATAGAACAGCTGCAGGGGGTACCTTCCCCTGGCACCCCTGACCCTCTCATGGGCGATGGGCAGCTCGATCTTGCTGCTCTGGAAGTATGCCACTATGAAGAATATCAGCAGTGTGCCTATTAGGGCGATCATCGGGTTGGGCTGCTGGAACAGTATCTGGACAATGCCGTTTGAGTTGAGGTATCCACTGCTGGAGTGCCCGATGATGTAGAGCATCTTTGGTATGGCGCCAGCGGGCGGGTTGCTCAGTGACAGTGCGTGGGATATGCTGGCAGGAAGCCAGTTGAGTGTTCCTGTTATGAGCTGCTGTGAAACCCCGGCAGCTATGAAGAGTGATATTCCTGAACCGATTCCGTATTTTGACACCAGTTCGTCCATCAGGAATACAAGGTATGATCCAAAGAACAGCTGTATCACGATGATGGATTCAGACAGGAAGTGCCCGTATCCGGGGACGATTGCGTTGAGGTTCGCAACAAGCGCCTGGTCGGGGACAAGGTATCCGAAAGCCTGTGGAATTGCCTCCACGAAGATCATGATGATCACCAGGAGCTTCTGCGTGCCCTGGTACATGGCCTTGTCCTTGGAATTGTGCAGGTCAATGTTGAAGATCTTTGCGCCTGCAAATAGCTGCATCACGATGCTCGCAGTCACGATGGGGCCGATTCCAAGGTCCATCAGTGAACCCTGGGCACCTGCAAATATTGCCCTGAAGGACGCGAACACATCGATGCTCTGAGACGCGTTCAGCCCGTATATGTAGACGTTCGTGAGAACGAAATACAGAACCACGACCGAACCTGTCCAGATAAGCTTCCACTTGAACTGGACGTGCCCGCCCGACTTCTTGACAGCGGGCAACTTTGACGTAAGTGATTCAAGCCCGTAGAGCTTGCTCTTTTCCGGCCCTACGTATGAAGCTACGAGGTATATGATATAGAAAATTGGCACCAGGATCAGTGCGGCAACGGCTATATGGCCGAAGTCGTAGTGTCCGAAGTACCAGAAGCCAGCCAGAAACAGTGCGTATACTACCAGTAAAGGTAGGGCAACTCCCCTATTCCGATGTATTTCCGCCATTTGTTTCTACCGTGATACCGTTAGCTGAAAGCTTCCTTATTGTTTTTTCTGTGGCCTTGTCCACGAGTATCTTGCCCTTTGCCCTGAATTCTCCGGTTCCCAGTAGCTTGGTGAACCCGGCTTTTCCGAGATCTATGACCTTTTCATCACCCTTGCCGGTGACAAAGCCTTTCTTCTCGAGGTCTGGCAATGACTCAGCCAGGTCCCTCAGGGTTATGGTTACGTCCTTCTTTGAAGGGTGGTGGCTCTTGAAACCGTGTACTCCGAAATGATCCCTGTCATTCTTCAGCGTCCAGATCCATTTGTGCTTGAGGAGGCCAGCGTTTCCCTTTCCTCCTCTCTTTCCCTTGCCCCTTCCGGACTTCATGCCTCGGCCGTAATGGCCGCCACTGAGTTTCTTTGTTCTAGTTCTTACCATTGAGATCCACCCCCGGGACTGTCATTCTCTTTATGAGCTCGTTTATTTTCTCGCCACGGTCACCGGACGAGCCTCCCTGGTTGTATGACTTCCTTATGGCCTCCAGGCCCCTCCTAGGAGGGTTGAGCCTGAAGAGCGGCACAATGCCGTTGAGTTGCGAGTACTTCAGCTTGCCTTCCACCAGGTGCTTTGCCAGTGTCTTGAACGTCTTGACACCAGTAATTTCACCCATCTGGTCGCCTTCCTCGAGCTTCTTGTGGCCAACTAGCATTGCCCTGTGCTTGAGCACGACCTCCAGCGTATCCTGGTCTATTGGCCCCCAGGTCAGGTAGTCCCTTGCCCTGTTAAGCATGCCTCGCGTGACGGGAGTGTCGTCAACTATGACCATGTGGTTGATCCTGTTCAGCCTGAGAAGCTCCGCTGTCTTCCTGGCTGCAGGCTTGATTCCTGTCCTTCCCCTAATCCTTATTACTGCTAACATTGGCTACACTTCCTACGTATATCGGGGTGCTGAGCTGTATGGCCGGGTTGATCTTGACCCTCGCTGTCTGTAGTATCGCATCATATGTGGCAAGCGCGTAATTGACGGTAGTTTTGGTGTGGCCTGTGGCGAATCCCCAGGCATCCTCCATTCCCGCCATTGAGAGTATGAGCTTGGCAACATCGCCAACTGCCCTTCCGACTCCCCTTGGTGCCGGCTTGAGCGTAACGACGACCGATCCTGACTTGCCCACTACCTGGAACGGCAGAGTGTGAGCCCTTCCGCATCCGCACTCCCAGGACCCGCAACCCCTCTTGACCTCGACGATCTTGAGCTTGGCGTTGTTGATTGCTTTCCTTATTGCAGGGGCGGCCTCTTTCGCCTTCCCCATGCCTACTCCGACAAATCCGTCTCCGTTGCCAACCACTGCCGTAATTGAATAGCTCATTCTCCTCCCGGAGTCTGTCATCCTCTGAGCCCTCTCGACGTTTATGATCTCGTCGTTGAGCTCTGGCAGCAGGTAGTCAACTATCTGGTATTCCCTGAGAGGCAGCTTTGTCCTGAGTGCCTCTGACATTGACTTTATCTGGCCCGATGCAACCAGCTTTCCCAGTTGCGTCCTTGGCGTCCATTCTTCACTCATAGTGCTCCCTCCAGTTTCTTTCTTGCATCATCAACATTGACAGTCGACTTCTTCAGGTGCTTCCCCTTGAGCCTCTCCTCGGTCGGGAAGATCTTCTCGTCGTACGGTATCTCAACGCCTGCGTCTATGAACCCCTTGAGAGCGGCGGATATCCTGCCGCCTGGAGTTATGTTGTACCTTCCGGTGTCGAGGATTGCGTTCTCGACCTTTGCCTTCTTGGCCTTGAGGCCCGTTGCGTATCCAACAAGGTACGAAATTGGCGTGTTGTTCCCCAGCGCTTCTACGCCCAGCTTCTTGAGGCTTCTGTCTGTGACTGTGGAAATGACGTGGTCACCCTCAGGGCTGTATGATATCACCTGGGCACTGATACCCCTGTGCGTGGGCCGAACAACGAACCGAGGGGTGCCCGAAGAGACCATCTTCAGCCTCTTGTGGTAGTTCGTCTGCCCTGTCTTCCTTCTCTTCAACACTCTGGGAGTCCTCATTTCTCATCACCCAGCTGCCCTGATGTCTTGAGCTGTGACCTGAGCTGCGCCCTTGACCTTATGGAACCGCCCTTGATCACCCTGTACATCTTCCTGTATGTCGCATCGTCTATCCTGCTGTCCGCCTTGAGTGTCCGCAGCTCGTCCCTCAGGGGGCGTATGGTCTTGATCCACCTCTGCTTCCTCGGGAACCTCGCGTATTTCTTTCCCTTTATGGAACCCGGGCCGCGCCTGCGTTCCTTTGACCTCTGGCGTATTCTCTTCTTGAGCCTGAAGGCTGAATTCCCCTTCTTCTGCCTGACCTGGATTATGTTCCTGCGCATCAGGTACCTTATATCCTCTCTTGAGGCTGCCTCTGAGACCTCCTCAATGCTGTTCGTATCGATCCATATGCGCGAGATCCCGGATTTTGATTCCTCAGCTGCAATCCTGCGCGCTGTCTCTATTTTCATTCCCTGACACCTCTGTTGAGTATCTTGATTCCAAGCTCGTCTGCCCTCTCCTCGAGCTCTTCCTTCTTCCTGTCTCCCACCTGGGCGCCAATCCTTGCCGCCTGCCTTGAGGGATCGATTGCCTCGAGCTCCTTCTCGTTGAACACGAGCACCTCGGCATATCCTGATGGGTGGAGCCCGCGTACAGCCTTCGGAGAGCGATAGCCCGGCTCAACTACTGGAGGGCGCTTCTTGAGATGCTCCCTCATTTTGGAGTGCTTTCCCCTGGGCTTCCTCCATGGCCCGTCGCCGAATTTCTTGTACCTGAGCCACTCCTGCCTGTGGAATTCCACTCGCTTCCTTGCCTGTTCGTTCTTGATCTTGAGGAGCCTCTTCTCTTCCTTTGAAAGGTGTGGCCTGTTGCCCGGCATCTACTCCACCTCCCCCTTGAGAAGGTATATTCCGTCCTGGAACACTCTCGGGTCGAACCTCCTGATCTTGGTTGCCCTCTCGATGTTTGCGGACGTCTCCCCAATGTCCCTCTTGTCAATGCCCTCTATTGTGAGGCGGTCTCCCTTTATGCTCACCTTGGTGTTGCCTATTATGTCTGCAGACCTGGCAAACCTCTCCCCGAGGAAGTTCTCCACCACGACGCTTTCGCCTTTTATGGAGACCCTCATGGGGAAGTGAGTATAGTCAACCTTCATGTGGTATGTGAAGCCTTCTGTGACGCCTTCACACATTGCCTTGAGCTCCGAGGTCCAGGTGCCCAGTATGCCCCAGTTCCTCCTGTTCTTCTTGCTCATAGTGATTATGAACTTCTTGCCTTTGATCGATATCCTGAGGTAGTTGTCCGGCAGGTTGCGTATAACCTGGCCCTTGGGGCCCTTTACGGTTATTACCGTGCCCTCCTGTGATGCGGTAACCCCCTCTGGAATGTCTATCTCAGCAGCTTCTTCCCATTTGACCACTTCAATCACCTAATACACGTAAGCTATGAGCCTTCCTCCGAGACCAGCCTTCCTGGCCTCGATATGGCTCATTACCCCCTTTGTCGTTGAAAGGATGAGTATGCCGAAATCCTGTGCAGGCAGGTATCTGGCCTCGTACCTGTCCAGGTTGGCCCTCTTCACGGGCAGCCTTGGCTTGATGACCCCGCAGTTGTTTATGGTGTTGCTGAGCACAATCCTGAACTTTCCTCCCCTGCTGTCATCGACAACTTCGAAGGACTTCAGGTAGTTGTAGTCCTGCATTACCTTGAGGACCCTGCCTATGAGCCTTGCGGCTGGGTCTGTCTCTATCTCCTTCCTACCTATCCTTGATGCATTCTTTATGACGCTTATTATATCATTTAACGGGTCGTGTTTCATCCTGACACCTCAGCTGTACTTCCTGAATCCCAGTTCCGGCGCTGTGTCCCTGAAGCATTGCCTGCACAGCCTAAGACCGTACCTTCTGACAAGGCCGCGCTTCCTTCCGCATCTCTGGCAGCCTTCCTTCCTTCCGAACTTTCTCTTTGGCTCTAGCTTGATCTGGCTCATCTGATCACCTCACCACCTGGAGACCGTATTTCTCCGAGAGGAACTTCATTGCATCGTCCCTCTTCACCCTGACCTTGGCGGGGACCTTTCTTGCACCTATCTTCCTGCGTGCAATGCGATACCCTCCACGCTTCTTGAGCACAACTGCAACATCCATGCCGAATATGCCGATGTTGGGGTCGTACTTCATTCCCTTGAAGTCTGTGTAGTCCGCGACGCCGAAGTATGCGTTTCCCTGCCGGTCGAATGAGTAGTGCGGAACCTTGTATTCCCTGGCATACAGTGCCCTCTGGAGGAAGTCCTCTGCGTCCTTTCCCCTGAGGGTTACCTTCGTGCCTATTGTGAGTCCTTTTCTGATGTTGAAGTCCCTGACCGTCTTCTTGGATGTAGTGGTGACCGGCTTGTGCTTCGTGAGCATCTCAAGCACCCTTGTCGCCTTGAGCAGCCTTTCTCCTGCCGCCCCGACGCCTATGTTCACTACCACCTTGTCTATTGTCAGTTCCTCCATGGGGTTACTCATTGCCAATAGCACCCCCTATCTTGGGTATCTCGTAAGTGTATTTTGATCCGCTGACCACGAATGCGTAATCTGTAATGGTGGAGAATCCCTCCTCGAAGTGGATCAGGTTCTTGTGTGAAGACTCCTTGATCTCGATCTTCTTTATGGTGGCAACGTTTCCGGCGTGTGACCCTCCAGTGATGAAAGCCTTGTTTCCAGGCTGGAGTTTCATGACTTCCTGTATCTTCTTGTCCGGGACAGTGACCAGGACGACGTCTCCGCCGTGAACATCCTTGCCGTCGGATATGATTACCTGGCCGTCGTGGAAGCTCAGCTGTGTCTTGCCC
>JBJKRS010000142.1:0-3310 GCA_046704525.1 Thermoplasmataceae archaeon | reverse complement strand
GGCGACGAGACGGGCACAATGTTCTTTACAGCCTGGAGCTTCAACCCCAACGTCCAGGCAGGGGATGTCCTTGAGCTCAAGAACTGCTATACAAAGGAATTCAACGGCAACCTCAGGCTGTACATCGATACTCGATCTGAGGTCATACTCATGCCCAACGAGGACATGGAGGTCAAGAGAAGCTTCAGGGAGATCAAGATCAAGGACCTGACACCCAAGGATTCATATGTATCAGTGCAGGGTGTGCTCTCTGAGATAAAGTCCAGAGACTATGAGAAAGACGGTGAGACCAGAAAGGTATATTTCGGCAACATATCCGATGAAACAGGAAAGCTCAGGATATCCTCTTTCGGCAGATCGCTCCCTGATGGCAAGGGTGTCAAGATAGAGGGGGCCCGTGTTTCCGAATACAAGGGACGGCTCAGGCTTTCGGTCAACGAGAAGACCAGGATAGACGAAGTCGCTCTTTCTATTTCAGCAGAAAGGAGATTCTACAACGTTTCAGATCTTGATTCACCCGTAGGTGGAGTCTCGTTTTCGGGCTTCATCATTACGCTAGGAGAGAAGAGCGGACTGAGGCTCAGGTGTTCTGAATGCAGGAAAACCATAGAGGATGTGAGATGCCCTGATCACCCCAACAAGCCATTTGTGTACGATCTATTCGCCTACTTCACCCTTTCTGATGGGACAGGGTACCTTCAGTGCACGGCCGGAAGGGTACCGCTCATGAAGTTGCTCGGAATTGGGGACGAGGATCTTGAGCCTGATAGGAGCAGCCTTACCAAGCGCGAGGTATATACAAGGATCAGAGAAAAGCTGTACGGAAGGCCATACATTGTTGAAGGCGACCTCGCAGAGGGAAACAATGGGCTGAATCTGAGGATTTACGACCTGGACAGGGTGACACCGGATGATGTCAAGAAGTTCCTGAGATCGCTGGAGGCGGAACTATGATGGCTCCGAGAAAGAGGGAACCCGCAAGGTGGATCTTTGCCAAGGAGCTCAAGGACTGCAACCAGATCGAGGAAAAAGACCCGGATGAGAAAGGCAAGCCTTACATAATAACGCCTCTGGGCACCAGGACCAAGAGAGTGCTCATAACCGGCACCGTCACGTCCAAGAACTCAGAGGAGAACCTGACAAAGGTAGCCATTGCAGATGCAACGGGCACATTCTACGTCAACGCATTTGCGAATGACTTCAATATCGAGCAGAAAGAAGCGCTGGATTCACTGGAACCAGACAATACTGTGACAGTGATGGGCAGGATAAACCCCTTCAGAACGGATGAGGGAGTGTTCTATTTCAACATCAACCCCGAGATGGTGGTAAGATCAGACAGCATCTCAACAGACTTCTGGAACATGCGTACCGCCTACGTTACAATGAGGAAGCTCTATGCAATAAGGGAGGCCCAGAAGGGTAACATTACTGAAAAGGACAGCCTCACCAAACTCGGGTATTCACAGGAGGAGGCAGAGGATGCGGTCCGTGCGAGGGAGCTGTATGCGGACTACGAATACCCTAGATTCCAGGAACTGGCACAGGGGGTAATTGACTCGCTGATGAAGCCTTCCCAGTCTGCAGAGTCCAAGACCTTCATCCTCCAGTACGTAAGGGACAACGACACAGATGGCAAGGGCTGCAGATATGAGGACATAGTCATTGCAGCTTCGAACAATGGAATGGAACAGACAGAAGTTGACGAGATCCTGAACGCCCTGGGCTCAGAAGGAGAGATCTACGAAGTTTCGCTGAAGCGGTACAAGGCACTTTAGAGGGGCTGGAAGATGCTCCGCGCATCATTTCCCGGATAATCCGGGTTCCCGTCAAGGAGGTATGCATTTTCCTTCTTGTCAAAGCCCATGGCCACGTAACCCTTTGAAAAGAGATCGGTCAGGGTTTCTCTGACGTACATGCGCCACTTGAGTGCGAGATCCTTGTCTTTTTTCTTCATTGCAGTGAAGTCTGCGGGTATCTTGAAAAGGATTTTTGCTGGAAGATCGTCTGCCACGGGCGGAAACTGGTATTCGTACTCGGATGAGAAGCTGTTTATTGGGATGTAGTTTCCTGTTGACTTCTTCTCCTTTCCGATCCACCACTCCGTAACAACTCTGTCAGTTGGTATGCCCCTGTTTATGGCGTCGTCCATCTTTCCGTAAAAATTGTTGATGTAGCACCTTGAGATTGTACCCAGCTTCCTGAGGTTGAAGCTGGCATTAAGGCTCATGATTGGGTCATATGTCCATGCGATTAGATCGTAGCCGTTCTCGAGGGCCCACTCCCTCTGCTTCATCTTGAGCATATACCCGATTCCTGAGTACTTGAGTCCGCTTACAACCCCAGTCATGTGGGAGTAGAGGTACACCTTGCCGTTCCTGTAGCCTGGGAAGCTGAAATGCATCCCAACCATCTTCTCCTCATCATATGCTCCGATGACCACGCCGCCGTGATACCTCATGGCAGATACAATATCCTTGATCAGGGTTCCTACTGAATCCATTCCCCAGGCTGAGCTTATCACCGGTATAATGTCGCCGATTTCGTCCGGGTCAAGTATGACCCTTAGCTCTATTCCGGACACTGCCCGCAATCTTGCGGCATTATTTGAACCCGCGCATATTTTTAGGGGAGTAGTGATCACACTACCAATGTCCCTCGAGGATAAACTGAAGCGGGAGATCGAGTACTACAGATCAAAGTCCAGAGACGTGGAAAAGGAGATTGAGGACCTTGAGAAGAAGGTGAAGGACTGCGAATCCCTGCTTGATTCCGTTCTTGACGATGTTGAAATTGGCGAGAATCTGCTTAAGAAACTGGGTGAGCTCAAGGAGGGAGCAAATGGACGAGATTAAGGATGTTAAGAGGCTTGTCAACCTGACTGCAGAGGAAGAGGAAGAGCTCCAGGCCAGAAGTGTGGAGCTAAAGGATCTTGCGGCGGATGTTGTGTCCAGCTACGACGGCTTCGAGAAAGGCAAGGTCAGGGTTGGAAGGCTCAAGACCCTTCTGGACAATTTCATCTACAAGGTGAATTTTGCCTACAAGGACCTGCACAAGACGGCAGGAGAGGTGAAAGAAGCACTAGATAATGCCGAAAAATCAGGCGCAAAGGCTTCTGCCGCACTCAGAAATGAGGTGGAAAAATTCCTCTCTGAAAACAAGGAACTCAAGCAATACCGCTCATGACCACTTCAGGACGAGTTCCCTTGCTGCTTTGACCTCGTCTATTCTTTTTACAGGCAGGTTGATGGGACTCTCCTTCAGAGAGGCTTCGTCCATTCCAGACGCGGCTATGAGGGATTCAGCGTAG
>JBJKRS010000141.1:0-30767 GCA_046704525.1 Thermoplasmataceae archaeon | reverse complement strand
TGGAGGTTGGAGTGGGCAGGCAGCACTCAGGTACGCTGAAAGAAACGCAGAAGCGCAAGATACTGGGAGCATCAAGCGCGAAGCAGAGAAAATCCTTGACAGGTTCGACAGCCTCGTGAAGAATGAGTCGGGGAATCATTCTGTATATGAGGTCAGGGACAGGATGCAGAGAATAATGGAGGATAAAGTGGGTGTATTTAGAACCGAAGAGAGCCTGGGCAGTGCGATCAGAGACCTGACTAGGCTGGAGGGAGAGATGGGAAACCTCCAGATTACTGACTCATCCAGGCACTACAATCTTGAATGGATAAACGCCAAGGAACTCCAGAACATGCTTGACCTTTCCCTGGTTGTTGCACATTCAGCAAGGTTCAGGAAGGAGAGCCGTGGAGCACATTACAGATCAGATTTTCCCAATAGGGACGATAGAAATTTCCTTGTCCACACAATTGCTGGAATTTCAGGCAAAGAGGTGGCCATTAGTTCAAGACCAGTGGTTATTACAAACTGGCAGCCAGCTGAGAGGAGTTATTGAGATGACAGGCACGCAAGTGAATGAGACTGTCCACATCAGGGTCAAGAGAGGGGAGGAAATTTCAGAATACGATGTCAAGGTTGACAGGTTCACAACAGTGCTTGACAGCCTTATCCACATAAGGGAGATCCAGGACCGAACACTGCAGTTCAGGTACTCATGCAGGATGGCAATGTGCGGGTCCTGTGCCATGAGAATAAACGGAAAACCAAAGCTGGCGTGCAGGACGCTGGTCTCTGAAGTTGGCAGGAGCATCGATCTCGCCCCAATGAACCATTTCAAGGTTGTAAGGGACCTGGTGACCAACCTGTCCCCCTTTTTCAGCAAGTACAGATCTGTCAGACCGTATCTTGAAGGGAATGCACTGGTCTCCAAGAAGGATCCTGAAGAAATGATAAAGTCTCCACAGATCGGGAAGCCCGAATTTCTGGAGAGCAATTACTGCATTCAGTGCGGGCTCTGCTATTCTGCCTGCCCCATTGTTTCCTCAGACGGTGATTTCATAGGACCAGCTGCCCTGAACGTGGCTTACAGGTACTCCTCAGACTTCAGGGACAGAGGGCTCGAAGCACGCTCTCAGGTTGTGCTGTCCCCGGAAGGAATGTCCAGGTGCCATTTCGCCGGCGAATGCACAGAAGTATGCCCAAAGGGCGTGAACCCTTCTTTCTCAATACAAAGGCTAAGAAAAGCCGGAGTCAAGCTGGAGCTAAGGAGGATATTCAGGCTCGGGTGAAGATTATGGAGAGGGGAGATTACACTGGAAACGGCATTGGGCCATGGTTCAAGGTCAGAAAGAAAGGACTTGGCTATTTCGCGTTCGCAATGCACCGTTTCTCAGGTATCGTGATCGTGATCTACCTGTACCTGCATCTGTTCGTCCTTTCCTCACTGCTGAGCGGGCAGGCTGATTACAACCACCTGGTCAGGGCTGTTACCTATGGCCCTGGAAACTCGTTTCTGGCACTGGACGTGCTGCTGGCCCTGGTGATCTTCTACCACGGCGCAAACGGGATCCGCCTTGCCCTTAATGAAGTGGGATTCGGCCTGAGTCATCACCGGTCTATTTTCATAATTCTTGAATCAGCCGGGTTGGTGATCCTTGGATTCTTTCTTTACTATGCGTACATGTTCCTTGCAGGAGGAGGGATATGATGGAACCACGCAACAGCTGGCAAACCGCTGGAAGTTCTTACGGTTCGATTTCAAGACTCTTCCAGATTGCCTCAGGAATTTTTCTGATATTCTTTGTTGGGGTTCACCTTTATGTTGCCCATATTGACTTCGGCCACCCTGTAGTGTTCTTCTCCTCGGTGTTGCAGAACCTGAAGAATCCATTCTGGCTCAGTTTCTTCATAGTCTTCATCTGGGTGATATCCTATCACGCCCTCAACGGGGTAGGGGGGATACTAAAGGACATAAAGGCAATGAGGAGGTTTGAAACGCAAGTAAACATTGCCTTGGCGATCGCATTTGTTGCAACCGGGATTTACGGTACAATTCTTACATTAGCCGTAAGCATGATGACCCCATGAGCATACCCCTCAATATACCCTCTATGACTGCCCAGACAGAATAATATTGCTGAAAATTCCAGCCCAATGTTTCATAAATAAGTATTGTGCCTATTTCAGACGACAGGTCTTACCTGTTGTGATCCTTGCTGAAACCCGCTTTTCGCGGGTCTAACTGTTACTGTATTTAAACATATAGCTATACAAAATACTATATGGTTTTGAGTCGTAGAACGTATCAACACGTTCGGGTATGTATACAAATCTGAATTCACTTTCCAATGTTGTTGCATATCGGGAGAGCACAATGACAAACGGTAATCAGGAACTGGGAGAAAAAAGTGACAAATACAGGCTTGCTAAACAGGTTGGAATACTGGCAATACTTGCTTCGGGTGTTGCACAGGAGTATGGAACTGGTATAAATTTCGTTGCCACTAAAGTTCTCACTCCTTATCCGGGATTGGGCAACCTTGTGCCACTGGTCATGCTGGTGACCGGCTTTGCACTGTTCCCGAAAGTCTTCATGTTCAGGACATTCGCAAAGCACGCCAGCAGAGCGTCAGCGGAGTATGTATGGATAGGAAGGACCCTTTCACCCTCAGTGGCATTCATAGTCACGTTTGTGTGGTGGATTGGACTGGTCTTCGCAATAGGAGTTGTAGCCTTCTCAGTGGGGTCTATTCTGGCATCCACGCTGGTCCAACTGGGAATTTCCTCAGGCTCGTTCTTCTCCACAATCGGCGGAAGAATAATTGTGGGACTGATTGTTGAGTGGGCATTCTTCGGATTGCATTATTCGGGAGTCAGGACATATGGCATACTGGTATCCATACTGCTGTTTCTGGTATTCTTCGCTGCGATACTGACAATAGCTGTCGGCTTCTTCACATCGCCCAGCGTTTTTGCCCATGCAGTGCAAAACAAAGGAGTGATCATACCAACAACCCCGGTCACTACAACCTTTAACCTGAAGGAATTCCTCGGAGCTATGGTCCTGTTTGTATTCGCTTATGCAGGACTGTCAGCCGCACCGCTGCTCGGAGGCGAGACTAAGGACGCGTCGAAAAAGCAGCCTACAGGCATCCTGCTCGCATGGGGAATTGCACTAGTGCTGTACACAACAATTGCATTCGCAGTATTCCACGTGGCCAACCCAAACGTAGTGGTTGCATTGATCAACTCTAATTCCACTGACTTTGCAACAGTGCCTGGAATAATGGGGCTTGTAGCACCGCCTCTGGTTGGTGATATTCTTACTGTGGTAATTCTGGTCATAGTTGTCAAGACCATGCTTCCGCAGCTCCTCTCAACAAGCAGGCTTGTGTTTGGCTGGGGAGAAGACCGCGTGTTCCCATCAGTATTTGCAAAGGTCAACAAGCACAGGGCACCTATGTATTCACTGCTGATATGCGCTGCCCTTGGCTCGGTGGCCCTGATTGAGGACGCTTTCACAGGCTTTGTCGCAGGTGTGATAATCAGGTCAATCAGTGTGCTGCTTCTGATGGCATTTGTCGGGTTTTCCGTTCTGGCTTCCGCTATCAGGAAAGACAAGTCTCCCCTTGCAAAGAAGATAAACACGCCCGGGATGATCGTGGCTGCAGTCCTTTCGATTGCAGTTATGGCACTTCTGATTTCTTCAGTTGCATACAAGGCAGGAGCACCATTCTACGAACAGCCACTATTCATAACTGCACTCTCAGCATTCGTGGGCGGCCTGATATACTTCGGGGCGAAGAGGAGCTACAAGACTTCTCATGGGACAGATCTTGGGGATATCCTGAAGGAGGAACTACCTGTAGACTGACTCATGACGGAGCCCGCTTAAACAGGTCAACGGAGCTCGGTCTCCGTATTTTTTACAATTTTTTCATTTTCGTGGATCTAATTTAGGAAAGGCGAATGGAACATGGTATCAGAAAGACTGCATGGATTGAGAGAAACCCCGACAATAAGGACAAATAGGCTGGCTACAGAACTCAGGGAAAAAGGAGTGACTGTCCACAACTTTGGTGTAGGAGAGCCTGAGTTCAACACTCCTGAAGAAATCACGAAATTTGCCATGGAGAGTGCCCTAAAGGGTGCCACTCATTATACTCCCCCTGCTGGCATTCCAGAACTGAGGGAAGCACTGTCTGAAAAATTCGATAGGAAGAACGGCATAGCCACTGAGCCTTCCAGAATAATAGTGACTCCGACCAAGTTCGCGCTCAACCTATCCATGCTGACGCTCATAGACCCTGGTGACAGTGTAGTGATCATCGAGCCCTTCTTCCCCTCTTACCCGGATATAATAAAATTCGCTGGCGGAAAGCCGGTGATAGTATCAGCGGGAAAAGGGTTCGACCTGGATGTCCAGGCAATTGAAGACGCAATTGACAGCACTACGAGGGCAGTCATATTGTGCAACCCCAATAACCCCACAGGCACGGTGTATTCAAGGAGCTCCCTACTGCAGCTGGCTGATCTAGTTATCAGCCATGGGCTCTACCTGGTTTCCGATGAGATTTACGAAGACCTGGTGTACGACGGAAAGATGATCTCCCCCGCTTCCCTGCCAGACATGGCAGAGAGGACTGTCACTATTGGCGGGTTCTCGAAAAGTTATGCCATGACTGGATGGAGAATAGGCTACATGACCGGCCCGGCTGATGTCATTGAAGGAGCCCTCAAGCTCCAGCAACAACTGATAACATGCGTTTCATCCGTTTCCCAGTACGCAGCTCTCCAGGCGCTTCAAATGGACGAGCGCGTCTCCCACATGCGTGAATTGTACAGAACAAAGAGAGATCTGGTCATGAAACTTCTTTCAGGTTCCGGAAAGCTCAACACTTCCAGGCCGGATGGCGCTTTTTACGTTTTCCCGTCCTATGATATGGAGATGAAGTCGACTGACTTCTCATATCAGCTTCTCCAGCAAAAGCACGTGGCGGTCACCCCGGGAATAGCCTTCGGTCCGAGCTTTGACCACAGTTTCCGGATATCATATGCCACCTCCAGAGAAACCATTGAAAGTGGAATTGAAAAATTGAACGAGTTCCTTTCGGAACTCTAGTTCTTTTCTGTGCCTGCTTTCATGCTCAGGCTGAGATGTATAGCTTGGTCGGGGCAAATTCGAAATGCTTCAGTATTTCGTTCGCAGTGAGCCTTCCTGAAGCTGTCTCTACAACTCTGTCGTATAGCATCCTTCCGGCTTCCTTCAGATCTATGTCAAAGTTCAGGAGGCCTGAGACGTCCAGATCAATGTGCTCGCTCATTGTTTTCACAGTGTTTGGGTTTGCTGATATCTTGACGACTGGCTCAATCGGATTACCGACTATATTCCCTTGCCCGGTGGTGAAGATGTGCACAACAGCCCCTGCAGCTGCGAAAAGTGTTACTGATTCTGCCGCCGCCGATGATGTGTTCATGAAGTGCAGACCCTTCTTTGTGGGTTCCTCTGCGTAGTCCAGTACACCAACAACTGGCTTTGTCCCCGCCTTCTGTATATTGCCGAAGGCCTTCTCCTCGATAGTGGAAAGGCCTCCCTTTATGTTGCCCTGGGTAGGCTGGGATCCGAGCAGATCTGCACCTTTGCTTGTTATTTCATTCTGGTAGTCGTCGAATATCTTCTGGAATTTGTCCCTGAGTTCCGGTGTCGCACATTTTTCCGCGATATGATGTTCAGCCCCTGTCAGCTCAGAGGTTTCGCCAAAAAGAACTGTTGCTCCTTCGTCAACAAATCTGTCGAAGGTCACTCCGACAGTTGGATTGGATGCCAGGCCTGATGTTGTGTCAGACTCACCGCATTTAGTGCTCACGACTAGGTTGGATACGTCGAATTCCCTGCGTGGAAAGGCAGAAGTCTTGCTTACCATGTTCTTAGCAGTCCTTGCTGCCTTCTCTGTCGCGCGTAGATCGCCCTTCCCCTCTATGCTTATTGCTTCGACCCACTTTCCAGTCTTTGCAATCTCGTCCGCCACCTTGTTTGTCCAGTTATCCTCGATACCCAGAACCACCGCCGATGCAACGTTTGGATTCTTTCCGAATCCTGAAAGTGTCTTGAACATGAGATCCAGGTCCTCTCCAAATTGCAGCCTGCCATAAGGGTGTGGAATGGCCCTGGTACCGTAAATCAGGTTTTCGACCCCTGATGCTGCAGAATTGGACAAATCGTCAAGTGGGATGATGAGTGTGTGGTTCCTTACCCCAATTCTGCCATTTTCTCTTTCATAACCTAGAAAAGTTGTCATTTTACCACCTCAGAGTCTTGATGTTGTGTGTGTGGACATGCTCGCCCTGCTTAATCTCGGATGTTGCCACCCCAATGACTTCACCATACTCGATTACTCTCTCCCCCGACTTTATGCCCTTTATGGCAATCTTGTGGCCTAGTGGGATGCTGCTCAGACTTTTGACCGTGACTTTGTTCCCATTATTCATGAAAACGCCCTCAACTGATTCCCCGCTGCTGACATCTGCAGTTGCTACTCCAACCAGGTCTTCGTGATTGTGCACAAGGAACCTGACGCCATTATTACCCATAGGTCTCAATCTGTAAAAAAAACTTAAATCTTTGTGTTCACATATGTATTCATAATCAGATCCTATAGTACACATGGTTTATATCTGTCTGTATTTGCTTATAATTGACCCAGACTTCATTTTGAAACGAAAGCAGAAAACAATTATGTTAATTTCACGACCTATTGGCCATAAAATTTTGGAGCCTATCAGCTTCATGATCACCATAAATCCATACCCTGAACGGCATTTTTAGGCAGTGAAACGTTAAGATCATGCCTGAAATAAAGGACTTAGTTCTGTGCTTAAACTATAAGATCAGGATCATACTCCACTTTAGAATATGGACAATGATATTCTGAGCCACGGACGCTTTGTTGTTCATATTTCAGTCTGCAAGCGCTTGCGCCTTTCGGAAAGATCAGAGATGTGTATATTTTATAGTATTCCGAAAACACAAATTTATAATATATCATGTTATCGATACTCATGGATCAATTCTCTACTCTCGAACATCTCAAATGCTCCAAATGTGGCCGAATTTACCCCCATGACATACCTGTGAATACCTGCGAATGTGGCTACCCATTACTCTCGGTTTATGACCTGGAAAAAGCCAGAGAGACAATGACGAAAAAAGGCATTGCAGGCAGGATCAATTCTCTTTGGAGATATCATGAAGTGCTTCCGGTTATTCAGGAAAAGAACGTTGTAACACTAGGGGAGGGAATGACTCCAATAGTGACTGCAGAGAGGCTGGGACAGGAAATGGGAGTCAGGAATCTGATGATAAAGGACGAGGGTCTCCTCCCCACAGGAACCTTCAAGGCAAGGGGGGCTTCGGTCGGGGTCTCAAAATGCAAGGAGCTCGGAATAAAGAGTATTTCAATGCCAACAAATGGAAACGCTGGCTCAGCTTGGTCCACCTATGCTGCCCGTGCAGGCATATCATCCTACATAGTTATGCCAGTCGACGCACCACAGATTGCCAGGGCAGAATGCTATGTCACAGGTTCCAGATTATTTCTGATCAAAGGGCTGATCAATGACGCAGGCGCCGCCGTAAAACAGGCCTCCAAGGATTACGACCTGTTTGATGTGTCGACTCTGAAGGAGCCATACAGGCTTGAAGGGAAGAAGACCATGGGTTATGAGCTTCTTGAACAGCTTGACTGGCAGTTGCCGGATGTAATATTGTACCCAACCGGTGGAGGGGTTGGCATAATCGGGATATACAAGGCGCTTAACGAAGCTTTGGAGATGGATCTCATTGACAGCATAACAACAAGGCTTGTATCGGTACAGGCAGAGGGCTGCGCACCCATTGTCAAGGCTTTTTCAGAGAAGAAGGCCGAATCGGAATTCTGGAAGGGATCAGAGACTGTTGCATTCGGCATAAACGTCCCCAAGGCACTTGGAGATTTCCTGGTTCTTGACTCAGTCTACAAGACAAAAGGAACTGCAATAGCAATTCCAGATGGCGAGATACTGAAGTATCAGAAGAGGACTGCAACACTCAACGGGCAATTCTTGTGCCCCGAAGGGGCATCCACGATTGCAGCGGCAAAGAAGCTGAGGGAGGAAGGCTGGATCGATGCCGGAGAAAAGGTCCTGGCCCTCAATACCGGTTCAGGAATAAAGTACCCGAACACAGTAAGTGTTGATGCCCCTACACTGGAATCGGGGGAGAGGATAATTCTCAAATAGTCCCCCGTACTTGATTGGCATGTTTGAACCTGTTACAAAGGAGATATACAGATGGAGCCTTACTGACCCCGAGTTCGGGGAACAGATTGTTGGACACCTGCTCATGAAGGACGGTTCCATTGTTCTTGTAGACCCGCCTGCCACTTCCACGCTAGTGGAATCCGTCAAGATACTCGGAAAACCTGTGGGAGTTATAATGACAATTTACAACCATTACAGGGGTTGTGTCCATGTTTCAAACGCTCTCGGTGTGCCACTGTACATTCCTGAAACGACAGTAAGGGGAGAAGAGAGGAGTGAGGCTTCCCTGAAGAAATATTTCTTTCCCTCCGGACCTACATACGGCGAAAAATCTGAACTTCCACTTGGAATTAGGGCACACCGCCTGTATGTTGAACACCCTCCAGGCGAGGTTGCTCTGGATGAGATGGAACTCATTTTTGAGGACTTCCTGATCGTCGGGGACTCTGCCTGGGGTATAGACGGCATTCTGAACATATTCCCCACCGGGATATTCCCGGATGAGGGGGGTAAGCTTTCAGCAGCCACTTCCACCGTGCTTAAGAAGATAATCCGCAAAACAGGAGCCAAGGGTCTCCTTTCTGGGCATGGAAATGACATCAAGAACGGCCTGCAGGAAATGATTTGATTGTAGAACCCTTTATTATGACTGTTGCAGATATGTTTTCATGAGGATCTACATTTCCGTCGATGCCGAAGGAATGCCAGGGCTCTTCAGCGATGAGCAGGTGAGCCCGAAGGGAGACAGATACAACGAAGCCAGACAGATTATGACAGATGTATCAATCTGGGCAAGCGACGAGCTTCACAAGAACGGTGTGGATGAGGTGTGGATTGCAGATTCGCACGACGGTATGGGAAATATCTATTACGAGAGGCTTCCGGAATACGTTACCCTGATCAGGGGAAACAGGAGGCCCACAAGCATGATGTATGGCGTGGACAGGAAATTCGACGGTGCCATATTCCTGGGATATCATGCAGCAGCGGGGACCTCTCACTCTAACTTTGACCATACATACTGCGGAATATGCTTCTCTGAAATAAGGATAAACGGTGCAAAGGCAAGTGAGTTCTACCTCAATCTCCTGGTGGGAAGCCACCATAATGTTCCAGTAATTCTCGTGGCAGGTGATCAGGTGCTTGAGGCGGATGTCCACGAAAAGGCCCCCTGGGCTGAATATGCCAGGCTCAAGGAATCAGTCACCAGGTTCTCCAACATAAGTCCTTCACTTGTCCAGATAGAGAAAGACCTCAGGTCGAAGGTGAAAAAAGCAGTCACGGAGAATCTCAGGAAGGCAGAATTGGTGAAGCTGTCCCCAATTACAGCCGAATTCGTTGTCAAGAATACCCAGACTGCAGATACAGCAGAGCTTATCCCAGGGATAGAGAGAACTGACGCCTATACACTGAAGTACGAATGCGAGAACTCCCTGCAGGCTTACAGGATGATGGAACTGATTGTGAACCTGTTCCAGCGTTGAAGAATAACTCAATAGTGTCAAATATGCAATCCACCAATAATACATTGGTTTTTGTAATCAAGAAATAGGACCTGAGGTTAGACTTGCCTATTCATTAATACAGGCTCACATAGCTTCTCACATCATTTATCAACCTATAGCACTGAGTCTCGTAATGCACCATCGATAACGGCCCCGTTGCGCGTTTTTTCACAGCCCCCTTACTCCTCTTATTGTTCAAGCTGATTTTGACAACAAACTATTTCGCGGCTGCAGTTTAGCGAGATCGAAATGGGAAGCAGCGCCGTGTATCTCCTGTAATATTATCTTGAGTAATATTAATGACAATAATATTATTATTTTAAGTAATATTTCTAAATAAATGGAGAAAAAGAAGATTGTTATTAGGAAAGAGACCCAAAAGAAGCTTTTAGCGATACGCAAGGCCTACATCAATTGGTATGGGAAAAGGGCCTCACTCGACTCGCTCATTTCAAAGAGAATAGATCATTTCATAGGGCCAAACAGACCAAAGCTGAAGGGAGAAGGATTCGGCAATTTCATAATGAGGGCACACCAATGCAGGCATTACTGCAGGGGGATGAACCATGATCTATCCGATCCAAAGCAGACGAGGGATCTAATACTAAACGAGGAAACGTTCAATAGACTCATTCGACTCAAGGAGAAATGGTCAGCAGTCCATTGGCATGAAATGAGCTTTGACTCTGTCCTTGCCGGAATGATGCACTTCGCCTGGAATTTCAAAATCAATGAGCTTTTTCCTTCGGAGTCAAACACCTGACAATAATGCTGCTCATGAGCCTTCTATGCAAGCAACAGGTACTTGAGATGTTCATGTCATATCATAGGTTATCAGATATAATTGTTTGGCGTTGCCCCCTAGCTTTTGCATTCCTGTGTTATTCTAAACGCCAATATGCGATAAAACCCATCCCGTAAATCTGGCCACGGAGCAGAGACGCACGTTGAGTATTGTGCTGGAATCCCTAGGATAGAGTGCGGAGGGCCGGATTCGAACCGACGAACCCCTACGGGAATGGACCCTAAATCCATCGCCTTTAACCTAGCTCGACAACCTCCGCCTGGCTATAAGGGATTAACCGGGAATATATGAAAGATGCTGAAAATTGTTGAAAGAGAAAGAAGTGGTCCTTCTATCAATTTGTATTGTGGGAGAAATTAGGATATACTTTCCAAGCAATATTTTTACTGAATAATTGTAAATAAAACTAAATAACGTCTGAATGTAAATTTGCTTCAGGATTTCGCATGACTTTGCCCAAATCCAGTAAATTACGGTTTATATAATACACTTGGATAATATCATATGGCAAAAGAAAAGCCTACAAAGGAGAGAAAGAGCGAGTAGTTCTAAAATGAAGGTAATAAGAAAGGTTATAGATCAATAGATCCCAAAGATTATCTTCGTAGCTTCCAAGATTCTTTGAAACTTGTCCTCTCCAACCTTTCCTGTGTTTTTGATTAATCTGATCTTTGAGACTGATCTCAATTGAAACAAATCTACAACTGAACTCTTGGATAGGCTGTTTAAACCGTCTGGAGACAACTCAACCATCCAGGGAACTGAATCATAATGAGGTTTGTAATCTGTTATAGGTGCGATTACCTTCAGTGGCAAAATACCAATTTCATTGCTACTTACAATTACACACGGCCTAGTCTTGGTAATCTCAGCACCAACTGTTGGCGAGAGATTAACCAGCCAGATTTCTCCCTGTTTCAACTCTATCCCTCAATCTACAAAGTCTTGGGAATCAAGAGTATTTAGGAAATTAAGGTCCTCATCAGTCTCGTAGTAATGCTTTAGTTTCCTTGCCTTCTCCATAATTTCTTTCTTTTTGTCATTTATGGCTTTTTCCCTGACTGCTTGGGCCAAATATTCTGATTTGTTCTTCTTGGTCTTGAGAAGTTCTGATACATCGTCAGGCAAGGTTACGTTAATCCTTTGAGTTACCACACATAATTATGTGTATTAAATATACATACTTTTTGGTGTTCATAATATTTTCTGATCCATATTTACAGGGAATGTTAAGACGACTCTTTAAATGAAAGATACTTTGCAAGTTCCTGGAGCCTAATTTTTTACCCAATTTCCGCTTTAGTTCGCAAGTTCATTGTGGTGTCACAATATTGGACAAATCAGTCAGAAATACTTCCAGAAGTAAGACAGACCCTTAATCTATCACCTTTAACCTAGCTAGACAACCTCCGCAAGGTAATATGAGATAAACCGGCAATATATGAAAATGCTATAATTTACTAAATGATTGAGAATAGTTGTTTCTTTCAATTTACATTGTGGGAGAAAGTTGGATTAACTCTCCAAGCAATATTTTTGGTGTATAATCGTAAATAACAGTAAAAAGCGTTTAAGGGAAAATTTGCTTCAAGATTTTGTAATAGTTTGTCCAAATACAATGAATGACGATTTAAACAATATCTTTGAATAATATTATTAGGAAAAGAAAAGCCTGAATAGAGGGAAGAAACGGAGGAACAGCTAGCCACAAGGAAGGTGATCAGAAAGGGCTCGGGCCAAAAATAACTGAACTGGATTGTGAAATGAATGACCCACAAGGTTTAGACATCTGACGATTGGGGATCACCTCTTCAAACGTTAGATAATATTAATTATTGTGTTATACATGTTATACATATGGTTGTTGAAAATAACCACTTATCAGCATCTGCTTCCCTTACATAATTGACGAAGAGCCTTCCAATCTGTATGGAACCTTTCTGTGGTTCGGAGCTTTCCACTCTGACGAGCCCGTTAAACCTTGTTAGAAGTTTCTTTATATCTCCTTTCTCCA
This sequence comes from Thermoplasmataceae archaeon, assembly GCA_046704525.1. Taxonomy (GTDB): domain Archaea; phylum Thermoplasmatota; class Thermoplasmata; order Thermoplasmatales; family Thermoplasmataceae. The sequence goes on along the minus strand of JBJKRS010000141.1, from coordinate 18,166 downwards.
GCAGGTTTCCTGCATGAATCATGGCCACCTCGTTTGAAAGTTCCTGGGCCTCGTCCATGTAATGTGTCGTAAGAATTACCTTTCCGTCCAGCTGCCTGATCGCAGACCACACTTCCATTCTCGATAAGGGGTCAAGCCCTGTTGTTGGCTCATCCAGGAAGACAGTATCGACGTTGGAAGAGAGTGCCATTGCCACAAACACCTTTCTCTTCATGCCTCCTGACAGAGTATCTGAAGGCTTGTGCTTGAACTCGTCTAGGTCCAGCTGCTCAAGTGAGAGGTTCGCATTTCTTTCTGCGTCGCCCATTGACATTCCCCTTCCAACAAGGTAAAGCTTTACGTGCTCAAATGGGGTAAGAATGCCAATTGGGGCTGCCTCCTGCGGTATGCTGACTATGTTTTTCCTTATTTTCTGAACATCGCGCATTACATCCAAGCCATCTATCTCAGCCCGACCCGAAGTCAACCCAAGTTGTGTTGATAGAATCCTGACCAGCGTCGTCTTGCCTGCTCCGTTCATTCCAATAACAGCTGTTACCCGCTCCCTCAGATCCATTGAGATTCCATTAAGGGCAGTAAAGCCGCCTTTGTATTTCTTGACCAGATTCTCTTCAACTATCATGTTTTATTCTCCGGAAACGGGGATCAATATTCCAAGGACAGATTTCAGGAACAACCGGTGAGGTTTAAGGATATTGATGCTGAAATGCAGAGCAAGGTGCACAAAGCGGCACTTACTTGTTTTCCCTGCGAAGGAGCCTGTAGTATAGTATTCCCCCAAGAAGCTGAAGTATCCCACCAATTTCCATAGGAAGCGCGAGTGTGGACTCCATCATGTAACCTGATATGGCTGATGTGCCAGTGGAGCTCCTTATTGCCATCCCCTGTGCGCTTGATGCTATGCCGAAGTTGGATTCGCTGATGCCCTTAACGTTTATCGCCGTCCTAATCGGCGCACCGAAACCAGCAAATGCAGACCTAGCCACATAAAGTGCTGTGGCCGCAAAAAGCGTCGGTGACAGAGCGAATGCTATTATTATGATCCCTTGAATAATTCGGGTAAAAGATGCAGTCCACATCGGCGAACGCAGTCTGTCTATTTCCCTTATTGCCATAAGTGAGGCAACAGCAGTTGCTACATATGAGAAAGTGAAAATAAGGCCGACAAAGGATGGTGTTACTGAAAATCTCAGTTCAATCCACAGCGGCAGCAATGAGATTGAGAAGCCAATCCCGGAACCGTAGACAAGGTTAGATGCCATCACCTTCAGCGTGTACTTTCCGCTTTTCTTGTCAATAATGCCCTTTTTCTTCTTAGGTACCTTCCTTTCCCTTACCATCATTATGCATAGGAAAGACACCACCCCCAGTAGGAACGATATCAGGTAGAGTACCCTGAATGCTTCAGCAGTGCCTACCAGAGAGTCAATATAGCCATGAGAATAGAGGAGAATTGCGCCGCCAAAAGCTGAAAATGCTCCGACTCCCATTATCTTGCCCATATGTTTCACCCTTTTCTCCGAATCGGGCCAGTTTCTGGCTACAAGCGCATTGAGGCCTGGCGCAAACACTCCCCGGAGCCCTCCGGGAGTACCGCCTATTCCCCCGATAATGGTAGCCAGTTCTATTGGCAATAGTGCGTGGAAATGGAACAGTATCAGGGTTGAGATCAGTATCGGAACCTCTCCAGCCAATAGAGAAATCCTGTATCCGATCCTGTCACCGAGTAATCCCAGGAACAAAGACAGCCCTACGGAGAAAATTACCATTAAAAGCAATAGCGCTCCTATAACAGAGGGTGAAAATCCCAGAAAATGCAGATATAGCGGTAGAGAAAGTGTAACGTATACAATGCCAACGCTCCTGGCGGCACGTGATATGAGCAAAAACCTGAAACTACTCTCTAGTGAAAAACTGGGCTGCTCATTTTCCTCTTCTGTGTCCATCATTTTCAGTTCCCCATTTGAAGACGGAAAACCCTGTCGCTGTGTTCGTCTAAATGGCGGCTTAAGGAGAAGCCTCTATTTCTGCATACAATAAATAACTAGTCTGCTGTGTTATTTACTCAGGCGTGAAATGTCCCATGCCATTAATATGCTGCAAGAAGAAACTATGTGCAGACACTGTGAACAAAAAGATGACCGGATGATTACTTAAAAGCTGGATGATTAGTTCTCTGCGAGCAATCCGTTCCCGCTAAGTTTATGGTAATTGCGGACTATTAATGGACAGAAGAAAATGTTCAGGAAAAGCATTGTGGAACTCAGTTCCTCCATTCGGTCTGAAGAAGTTCAGGCTGTAGATCTGGCCCAATATCTGCTCGACAGGATAGAAAAATATGACGGCAAAGTGAAGTCATATACAACTCTGAGTCCTGAAGCTCTCGGGCTCGCTGAACAATATGACCTAATGCTAATGGAGGGAAAGTATGCAGGCGACCTCCATGGAATGCCTCTCTCTGTTAAGGATTTGATAGACACAGCTGGGATCCGGACCACCTATGGTAACAAAATGTACCGGTCAAATGTACCCAGAGCAAATGCAAAAGTTATAGACAATCTTCTTTCTGCCGGCTCTTACGTCCTGGGGAAGACAAATACGCACGAATTTGCTCTTGGGATGGTGACCCCTCCCACTTCGAATCCCTATGACCTGGATAGAATTCCCGGTGGGTCAAGTGGAGGTTCGGCGGCAGCTGTAGCAGCCGGAATGGCGGTTATGACGCTTGGATCCGATACCGGAGGGTCCATAAGGATACCCTCTGCAATGTGCGGGGTTACAGGACTTAAGCCAACGTATGGGATGATATCCAATGAAGGCGTCTTTCCCGAATCCTGGTCACTTGACCATGTCGGCCCCATACTGCGGTTCGCTTCAGACATACCCCTTGTCATGAAGAACTTAGGATATGACATAGGTGCAATAAGTGGGGACCGGGTAATAAGAGCAGGCATTATAACGGAAAATTTCAGGAGATCAGACCAGAATGTCAAAGATATAGTTGAAAATGCTGCAAGTTTACTGGAAGATGAGGGCATTATAGAAACTACCGAGTTTTCAAGCGAGGCGCTTGAAGAAGCAGCAAAGTTGCATCCCGTAATAGATACTTCCGAAATTGCAACTGTCCATTCAACAAGATACAGGGAGCATCCTGAGATCTTCATGAAGAGTTCCGTCGACCAGATCCTCGACGGGTCAAAGCATTCTGCTGTAGAGTATATATCAGCATTGAGGAGAAAAGACGAGGTCTACAGAATACTATTGCAGGAGATGAAGGGGCTAGACGTCCTTATTTCGCCCACCCTACCTTACATAGCTCCAACTAAGAAGAAAATGGAAGATCGTCAGCCTGATGAAACAGAGAAGTATGACGGCTTTCAAATGGAATTCGATTATCTCGGAGTACCTGCGCTGTCCGTCCCCTGTGGCTTCGCAGACGGAATGCCGGTGGGGTTGCAGGTCATCTCCAGAAGAAAAGATGATATAACGGCAGTCCGGGTTGGCACAGAATACCAGAAATTGACAGATTATCACTTAAAATGCCCAATGGATTAATCTTTGCTTGCAATGAGAGTTTCCTTATGCCATCGAGTTGTAATATGCCTGCAAATCACTTACTGGTGTGTGAAACATAATTCCAACCGGATTTTTTCAGGCATCGACACTTACAAAATTTTATAACCTCGTTAGGTCTTACCCATTAAAAACACTGAGGAATGGCGTTTCCTCCACTAAAGAACTGCCGAATATCCGGCTAATGACGCCTGCCTAACAGTAGGTGGTTCGGATAAATTGGACATTGCTTGAGGAAACGGTTACACAGTACTTTTTCGTACTTCTGGCTGCACCTCTTTTTGCGGGGATCTTCTCAAAACTCAAAAGCAGAATTGAATCCAGGGAAGGCCCCTCAGTTTTGCAGCCTTATTTTGACATTGCTAAGCTCTTCAGGAAGGAAACACTGATACCAGATACTTCAGGCATACTATTCAGGTACGTTCCATATGTAGCATTCGGCGTCTATTCGCTGATTGCAATAATCGTGCCGGTACTAATGCCAACCCCAATATTCTTCACGGCATCAGCTGATTTTCTTGGGGGAGCCATACTGTTCTCTCTGGCGGCTTTCCTAAAGATGACGGCTGCCATGAACTCAGGGAGCAATTATTCTGCAATGGGAGTGTCGAGGCTCATATCATTCAATTTCCTTGCAGAGGGCACGCTTATAACTGTATTCTTTGGCGTTTCCCTGATCACAGCCACCAACAACCCTTATGTGACTCTTCAGTACACTGCATCTCATCCAATAGGTGACCTTTCCCTGGTTCACATATTTTCAACTCTTGCATTCTTCATGCTTTTTCTGTATGAAACAGGAAAAATACCTCTTGAAAGCGAAGGGCTGCAGGAACTCGGCATGATAGATGGCGGGCTCAATTTCGAATACAGCGGAAAGCTTCTGGCCATAAACAAGTGGACATCCTACATGAAGCAGTATCTGCTTGGATCTATATTCCTGAACGTATTCTTTGTTCCATGGGGCCTGCATACTGGATTTCCGCTATTTCTGCTGAACATGCCGGTGATGTTCCTCAAATGGATGCTTCTCATTTCTATCGTACTCGTGATTGAGACCACTTTGGCAAAGCTACGCCTTTTCAGAATTCTTGATTACCTGGCTACTGCGTTCACGTTCTCAGTCCTCTTCCTCATATTCAGTGAGGTGGTCATATGAGCAGTGTTCTGGAGTCAATCATCTTCCCCCTATCCGGCTTTATAATAATAAGTGCCTTCTATCTTCAGGCCCAGGAATTTATCCGCTCAATGGTCAGGGGGCAGATGGTCCAGTCTATTCTTCTGGCAGGCATGTCCTTTCTTGTAGGTGTGCTGGAGAAAAGCTTCGACTTTTTCATCCTGGGTATTCTGATCATTATACTGCGCGGATTTCTAATCACATACATGCTGGAAAAGAGAGTGCCGCCGGAAAGAGTACATATGTATGAAAAGAAGGTCGATGTGGCATTCATGTTCCTTGTGGGCATAATTTTTGTTGTAGCAGCCGTCTTTGTGATATACTTCCTCTCTTTTTCCAATACGGGCCTGGTGCCTGAAGTAAGCAGTGGCGCTGTGATCATCTTCCCATTGACCCTTTTTTTCCAGGGCATTTTTCTCATTGCGTCCAGAAAGACAACGTTTGCCCAAATCATAGGTTATGTTGAAGAAGAGAATGCAATAGTTCTCTTCGCCATTTTCCTGCTGCCAATCCCGCTCATAATAGAAGCCAGTGTTTTCCTTGATGTCCTGGCTCTCGTAGTAGTGTCTTCTGTTGTAGTTGTAGAAAAATTTTCTCATGAAAAGATGGAGGACCTGATCGGATGAATTCTGAGACTCTATTGGGCATAATCGTCCTGCTGGTCCCAGGCGTATCCTATGTGTTCTACCTGACTGGCCTTAAGGGGTCAATTGCTCTGGGAGCTGCCCTCAATGTGGCACTGGCCCTGCTAATGTACTTCGGTTCCACCTCTTCTGGAATTTTCTACATTGATTTCTCAACATGGATTTTCCTGGTTATGGTCACGTCTGTACATTTTCTGTCAGTAGTTTACTCCGGTAAGTATTTCAAATCCAAATCTCTGGGGATCAGCGGGAGGATTTTTGACCTTCTCATGACATTGTTCACCACCTCCATGATTTTCAGTCTGGTGATAAACAATTACGGTCTTATGTGGGTTGGAATTGAGGCGACTACCATTTCTTCTGCACTGCTTCTGATGGCCGAGAAAAGCGATGCCTCCCTTGAGGCAACGTGGAGATATCTGGTCATTGTTTCGGCGGGAGTTGCGTTCGCGTTCTTCTCTGTCATTCTGATATATTACAGCCTTGGAACCCTTACAGTTTCAACTATCCTCTCTGGCGGCCCAAGGACGTCACCCTTGTTGGGGCTAGCAGTTGCCATAGCACTGATGGGCTTCGGCACCAAGATAGGTGTGTTCCCGGTTCACACTTGGCTCCCTGATGCCCACAGCGAGGCGCCTCCTCCAGTCAGTGCAATGTTTTCAGGCGTTCTCCTGCCAACAGCACTTTATGTGTTGTTCAGAGTGTATCAGATCGAGCCACTGACTATGCTCTATGTGTGGGCGGGAGTATTATCGATAAGCGCAGCTTCTATATTCCTGGGTTACCAGACACGCTACAAGAGAATGTTTGCATATTCAACTATGGAAAACATGAACCTAGCTCTCATTGGTTTTGCTGTTGGTGGAACCGCAGGGGTTACAGGAGCACTTCTCCTTCTTCTCTCACACAGTTTTGGAAAAGCAGGGGCCTTCTATTCTTCAGGATCTATATTCAATTCGTCCGGCGCAAAGAAAGTGGATGAGATTGGTGGCCTGTGGCATTCTATGCCCAGGACTTCATACTCTCTTCTTCTGTCATCTCTGGCCGTAACAGGCGCCCCTCCCTTTGGTACCTTTTTCGGAGAATTCCTGATATTTTACGCTCTGATATCATTGCATTACTATACCGCACTGGGAGTTGTTCTGTTTTTTGTGGTTACTGCATTTATCGCGGTAAACCACAATGTTACCAAGATGCTCTTTGGCGGAAAGTCGGAACTGAAAGAAGCGGTAGGGACAATCCAGGCAGTTTCAATAGCGTCTGCTATCCTGCCCTTGATAGCTGGAATTGTTTTCGTGGTGATTTATCTTGAAGCATTATAAATTTGGAGTACCTGAGGGAAGGTTTGTAGGGTACGCGGGGGAATGGGAAGTCCACACACGCAGCATTTCCAAGAGAAAAATTGGGGATGTGGCAAATAACAACTCAAATGGCGGCGATGGAGAATTCTGGTTCGATTATGGACCAGCAGCCGGCGGGATGCTCGAAGCAGTAGGCATACGACACCTGACACCTGGGGAAATGATTACGAGGTCTGAAGTTGATTATAACGTAAAATGTAGGAACATTGGAGTGACAGGTAAGAGTGTACTTGACGCTCTCTTGCAGGTTGAACGAATAAACGGGTTTCACTCAGTTTCGCACGCAGTGTCTTTTTCCATGGCGGTGGAGGATGCGCTGGGAATTGAGGTAAATGAGCATGTTGTGTTTTCGAGAATGTTGCTGATGGAGCTTGAGAGAATACGAAGCCATCTTGAAGTTCTCAAGAGAATGTGCCAACCAGCCGGTTTTGGTGTGCCTGCTAGCCAGATTGGCTATCTGAAGGAAGAGGTGTCGAGGATCATATCAGACATCTCGGGACACAGATACTTCTTTTCCACCGTTGGGCCAGGTTTATGCATAAATATCCCAGAAGGGCGACTAAATGCATTAAACAATATTATTGACCAATTCAGGAAAATCTACGATGGCCTGATGCTGTCGAAGATCTTCCTAAACAGGCTGCAAAACAACGGCATCATCCATAGTGAAAGGATGGTTGGCCCTGCCGCAAGAGCCTCTGGACTTAAGCACGACGCAAGGCTGGATTCCGAGGGTGGCTATGCTTCTATTGGCTTTGAGCCATTGATTCAAAAAGAGGGAGACTGTTTTTCCCGCTTTGTGCTGAGGTCCGAAGAGATTCTACAGTCTGCTGATTTGATCGGAGAAATCTCTAAAGAGGTTAGAAAAGATGAGCCATCAAACATAGTTCCGGTCGGAAGTGGAGAAGGAGGGGCGCGGATAGAAAGTCCTCAGGGAGACCTCTTTTATTATGTCAATGTCGAAGATGGCTTGATGAAAGACATGAAAATGGCAAGCCCTTCACTTGTAAACATTGAAAACTATGCTGAATCAACGAAAGGCAACATATTCACTGACTTCCACTTCAACTGGGAAAGCTTTGGCATTTGGATTTCCGAGGCCGGGGTGATATTCAGTTGAGCAGCATATGGTTCGTCGAGGGACTTAAAAAAGGGAAAAAAACAGAAAAGTTTCCAGCTGAAAAGCCGTTATCCCCTCCGCTCAGGCCATCTAGAATGGAAGGTGTCGGTGACGCAGAGTGTCCTACCAGAGCCATAGAGAACGGCACGTGGACGGCTGAAAAATGCATTTTCTGCAGGAGATGCGAACCGAATTATGAGCCTTCTGGCGACCATTCCATATACCAGGTAAAGAAATCTGAAAAATTATTGAGGAAATCCATCTATCTTTTCAAGGTAGACAGCGGCGCTTGTGGAGCCTGCAATAGTGAATTCTCTTCGATCTTTGAGTCCCAGTACGATGCGAACAGGTTAAAGATATTCGAGACCAATACGCCCAGGCATGCTGATGCATTGGTAGTAATGGGCGTTTTGACACAAGGCATGAGGGACGCGCTTGAGAGAGCGTATGATGCAATGCCTGAACCAAAGCTGATCATTGCGCTTGGAGCGTGTGCCATAACTGGAGGAGTAATAGGAAAAGCCCCCCTTGACAGGAAAAAATACTCAGTAGAGATATCTGGCTGCCCTCCTTCCCCATATACAATTCTTGAGGCCATTGATAGAGCAAGGGGTGATAGGAATGATTGAGATTCTTTCAATCTCAATTTTTGGGGCAGCAGCACTCTTAGGAGCTTTCCATAAGAAGGCTGGCTATTCTGCCCTTGCAGTTGCTTCTTCAATTTTCCTTGCTTTCTTTGTCATAAACCGTACTTTCATTGGTGACTTTTCCATCATCGCTTCATCGGTCTGGATCATCGTGGCGGTGTATTCACTGCGTTACGGTGAGAACTATGGCAGATGGCTTTCTTCAATGCTTCCGCTGATGATTATGGGTATGTCGCTCATACTCACTTCGACCAATTAACTAGTACTCAACTCGGGATGGGAAATCATGTCTGTGCCAGCATACCTGGTTATTGCTCTGAACAGGAGAGAGCACACTCCTGCCTTTGTTTTCATGGCTTTTAGCGAGTTGAGCACCGTGCTGATAATAATAGGATCCACATATGCATACTATCTTACCGGCACACTGCAGTTCAATTCTATTTCCAGTTCAGTCCCCCTGTTCATAACATCCATAGGTGCACTTGTCAAGATGGGGATGTCTCCATTCATGATAAGTGAATGGCTGCCCATAGCCCATGGAAATGCACCAGCCAATGCCTCAGCGGCGCTTAGTGCTACTATGACACTCATGGGCGTCTTCCTGATAGTGAGGATGCTTCTGCTGTCGCCGCAGAACATATACGTTGGACTGGTGTTTCTTTCCATAGGTGCACTTTCGATACTTTTTGCGTCGATATATGCATACGTCTCCGAGAACCTGAAAATGCTCGCAGGCTTCAGCACTATTGACAATAACGGAGCCATACTCTGCGCGGCAGGACTGTACCTGTTGGTCTCATCTCCAGTTCTTGGAACATTCGCTCTCTACACGGTACTAGTGCTGTCCATAGCACATTCTTTAGGAAAGACCGGGCTTTTCCTTTCCATTGGGAATGTCCGCGGGGAATATTTTTCAATGATTGGCGAGAAGTCCAACTCATGGAACAACATAGGCACATTTCTTTCAACCCTTTCTCTTTCCGGGCTTTTCCCCACCATTGGCGGGCTAGGGGTATGGATGCTCCTGGAATCGTTCTTTATGGAAGCTTACTCAGGAGGTTTTGCCGGCATCACCGCCATTGTGGTCGGATCTGTGATTGCACTTGGTGAGGGCATGGCTTCGGGTGCGATGCTTAAGATTCTCTCATTCGGAAGCCTCTTCAGAAAGTCAAGGGTCAGGGCCAGGAATTCATCCACGGGTTCTGTCCTTGCAGCCGGCTTACTCACGGTTTTCGCATTCTTCATAGCTACTTATATAGTTCCAAACCAGTATATTTCAGGTCTACCAAGTGTTTTAGTGTCAAACGGGTACATGATACAATCTAAGTTTTCAGCTGCAGATTTCGGCCAAATCACCCCGGACTAAATCCTGGTGCTGGTCGGAATTTTTTCCATTGTTGGCTATGCTGTGTTCAGGAGCCCTAGGACGAGAACTGTTCCAGCCTGGAACAGCGGACTCCCGGTAAAACAAGAATACACTTCATTCGCTTACTCCAACAACATAAAGCTAATGCTTAGAAAACTACTGAGAACCAAGATAACTGGTGATGGGGAAAACGTGAGCGTCATGGACTTTTTCTGGGCATTGACAATTGGAACTGCAGGGGCATACAGGAGCTTTTGCAGAAAAATAACGCTAAACTTCATGAACAGTTCAATAGGCTGGTACATGGTATACATGCTTGCCGCTTTTCTTGGCATTTTTATATTATTCGGATTAACCTCAGGCTCATTCTGAGAAGAAGCTAAGAATATAACATTCCACTTCAGACTTCCAAATAATTGTATTAAAATATTTTCTTGTCCAGATACAAACATGATGATATTTTATCTTGAAAGCAGAATCAGATAAAACGGGAGAGATTTTTCTTTCCACTGCAACAAGGGAAATTACTAAAGAGAAGGTAAGACGCTATGCAATTTTTGGTTCACGTTCAAGCGTAACGGCAACTTTGGGTTGATCTGACCTCAGTGAAACCCGAATATGAAATACTGTAAATGAAGGTGCAAATACCAATTGTAATGGCTCAGATATATGAAGGCAATGAATTTCAATTGCACAAATCGGAAATTATGCCCAGGTCAAGGGTCTTAGATTCAGGCAAGACCCGTTGCCTTCAAGGACGCTTCCCACAGAATCGATGCCTTCTGCGGGTCCCCAGCTTGCTTGCTGGGTCGTTTGACATGCCTGTTGGCGTAATACTCTCCAGAAACCCAGTCTTTCCCCGGTTGAGTTGTTGCGAGCCAGATTAAGGTGTCGGCCCCTTTTTCCGGCGTCTTCAGTACGTACTTGATCGGCCCGGAATAAAGGAGTTTTGTGCTACCACCAAATTCTTCCCCGAAATTTGTTCTCACTACACCTGGATGGAAAGCAGCAGAAGAAATACCATGAGAATTGAAGCGCCTGTGAAGCTCCTTTGTGAAGAGAACATTCATGAACTTGCTCTTCCCGTATGCTCCCATACGTGTATAGTTACTCTCAAGCTTCAGATCGCTCATATCTGTGTTTCCGGAAAACTGCTGCGCGGCACTGGAAGTGTTGATCACACTTGCCTTTGAAGCACAGAGTGTGTCCATGAGAATATTCGTAAGCAGAAAACCACCCAGATGGTTAACCTGAATGGTTCTGTCATACCCATCTTCGGTAATGATGCTCCCCGGACCCATTATCCCTCCGGCATTATTTGCAAGGACATCGATGGTAGAATAGTCCTTCTTTAAGGAGGAGCCAAGTTGCCTCACTTCACTCAACTTGGAAAAATCAGCAGTATAATATGGCACTTTTATTTGATCTGCCACCGTCTTGGTCTTCTCTTTTGATCTTCCGATAATGACAACATTTTCTCCGTTTGATTTGAGCTTTGTAGCTGCGGCTCGCCCGATCCCATCGCTGGCCCCGGTTATCACAATAGTCCTCTCTTTCACCTCAACCACCGAAGGATAACACAATTACTTAAAAATATGAATCGGTAGGTTAACTTATGAGAATGCTTTGTCACCACGAGGTACAGGAGGCTTGGTTGGAAGAGTTCAATTGATTCGCCGCAGAATCCCCCCGTTGATACAACCCCGGAAAATAGATTCTTGCAAACATCCCAGCGCGAGTGGAGATCGGAGAAATCCGGATCAGAGGAACACTTGCTCAGTTACATAAGACGCAGGGTTTTAGACTGCCCGCAAAAAGCCATAACATCCGTATGCATAGTAATTTTGAATAAATAATGCTGAACCTGTGTATCATTTCCGTAAGGTAGTGTTCATCCCCTTGCTCCGCTTGATAGCAGTGCGCGCTTGCCATACTGCAATCCTTATGGTAAGCACTCACCTAACATTCCCAGCGGTGCTCACTGACAGTGTAGTGTAGCTGGAAAATTTAGTTATTGGTGCAGCAAATTCAGCCCCTTTGTTAAGACTGAAGATTCACTTTGTCTTAAACCTAAACGCCATTATCATCCGAATTTCCTTCGCTTAATTCTTGGCCAGGCAATTCATTAATTCGAAACTTAACATTTTCCAGTTCCTAAATTATAGTGTAGAGCGGTACTATTCAATAAAAAAGTCCAGCTGTTCTGATAGCGGAGAGCAATAACATCAAACATAATGCGGCAAACCCAGAAACCTGTAATGGAGTGGGCAGCTGCTCTAGATGCAATAGGTATTGGTTTATGCTGCATGCTGGTCCGGAGAATTGCAAGAGTTCATATCGATTGGAAAATTTTATGTTATGGCCTCTAGAGTTGGAATACAGGAATTGGCTCCAGGGCTCTGGATATGGCGTTCAAGACATCCGTTCTGGACCGAAGAGGACGATTACCAGCAAGTTGTCACTTCAGTTTATGCAGAATCAGGATCTGAGCGTATAGTTATTGACCCGCTTGCACCTTCACTGGATTGCATTGGCCTCTGGGAGAAACTTGATTCTACGCCTCCTACAATGGCCATCGTCACCATGCCTGATCATATTCGGGACATTGACATTTTTGTTGTCAGATACGGTGCCAAGCCGTACGGCCCGATGTTCTTCTTTCCTGACCAGGTTCCGAATACTGAGCTCACGCCAGTCATAGCAGAGACGAAACTCCCAGGTGACCTCGCGCCCCTGTTTGACGCAAGGGGGAGAGCTGAAACACCAATCTACTTGCCGAAACATCGCGCAATAGTCTTTGGGGACGCACTCACAGAGCGCAAGGGTAAGCTCAGAGTCTGGGATTCACCATGGCATGATAAAAGGGAAATACCTGCTCTGAGAGAGATACTGCACCTCCCATTTGAAATAGTGATCATATCACACTGCGACGATAGTCCTGTTCACACGAGAGAAGATTTTGAGGCAGCGATCACTCTTCCACCTTTCAAGTGGGAATAAAGGCTTTGCGAGCATGGGGAAGGGGTAACGCTAATTACGATTAGAAAAACTCCCAACATATAAGATGTGCATTTCTTTATTTATTGAATCCCCTTGTTAACAACTGGGGAACTGGAGTGATTGCAAAAGAAGTAGTGATGTCATACATTGAAGCCATGGAGCAACAACGTTATGAGGATGCCCTGAAACATATCAGTGAGGATGCTGTGATCATCGGTCCAGCTGGAGAGTCCTTTGGGGGTCCGAGGGGCTTCATAGACATGATGAGGAATTTTCCGGGGAAGTATGAAATCAAAAGGCTTTTCGTGGGTGGCGACGAAGTCTGCCTGCTATATGATTTCGTCATGGAAAAAGCCAGAGTATACATGAGTTCCTGGTACAAGGTCGAGGGAGGAAAATTGACCTATATAAGAACAATTTTTGATCCGTCTGCTTTTGGTGTCCCGGGCACCAAGAAGTGAAGGTTCGTTGAAGGGTGTTTCCGGGGTGCGGAGCGCAGTGTGACCGCCATATTTACGGTTCGCCTCGGCAGGAATAGCCCTAAAGATGAATTTGGACTAAAGCTATGATTCAGCCTGTAGAAACTGTGCCATTTCGATTTTCCTGCATTAAGAATTGATTTCTCATCGTCCATTTTTCCTTTTCTTCATGGCTTGCATTTCTCGATGGAATGGACTGCCTTCACTATTTTCCTTTCATGACGAGATCATGCATACAATTGATGCACTTGTCCTGCACACGATAGAGTTGAGCCCGGAAAAGAAAGAATCCATCTTCTGTTGAAGCGACGTTGCATATGTGTTTGCTAACCGCTGGTAACTTCCCCAGTTTCCCTTACGGGAATCCTGATAATGGTTTTGAGCCTTTCCGGGGGGATCTTCGCTGGGTCTGAAATATAAATTTCATGATACGGACCATTTTCCTCTAGATTTTCAGCCTTCATGAATTCGGATAAAGTGCTGTAGGTATCCCCAACCCTGTCATATGGCCCCACATGCATGACCTGCAGTATTCTTCCTTCCTTCAGCTTCTGTTTTGTTATGTAGGCAGCAAGCGACATTTTCCTGTTGGTCATGACGAACTCTTTCGAGAGGTTCACATCCTCAGTGCTGACAAAATCAGGTACCCTTATCAGGAGCCTCCAGCGCCATTCACCCTTTGAGACAGAATCCTGTTCTACGCCCCCGGCCATCCACCACAGACATTCAAGTCTCGAGACAACAAAATCCATCCCCATCTTCTTCAGAATAGCCTTCAATTGAAACGCTGTTGTGTAAAGCACCTCAATGCTCCGCTGGAAGTTCTCAGAATCTGGCCTTCCCTCTCCGTTCAAAGAGAGGTATACTTTCTCTGACAGGGTCGCATAAGTTGGCGACGTTCCTGCCCTGTAATACTCCCTGTCCATGACCTTGAAATCTATTTTTTCCGCTTGCATAATAATCAGTTTCAATCATGGAGAAACCTGGCAAAACTTTGGCAGAAGAAAGTGTCCTTGCTAGTGTCCATATAGGAAGAGAATGAGCAATCTCGCATTGTTGTCATCAGTCTATGTGGCAGAATCCCAGAACTTTGGTGCATATGCTCTGTTCGGGAAAGGTCTGTTTATTGATGAGCATGAAAAATTTCAGTTGAGAACAATTTGCTCTAACTGTAAATAAGCCTGTTAATAGGGCATCTACAAGAGTCCGCCCTAAAAATCAGGACATGCTTGGTATAGCATGCCGGAAAGCATTAAGTATCAAATATAAGTCCGAGTTGGCATGAACAAAGCCTTGACCGCCGTAGTAGCGGTAATTCTGGTGATCATCGTTGTTGTCATTGGACTCAACTATTCAGGGATTTTCAATGGCCTTCTTGCCCAGAACAACAACTCCACCAACAGCCTTGCCCCAAATGTTGTGACTTCGTCGGATATCAGCAAGTCTTTCGGCGGCACCTGGAAACACAGTAGCTCCGGCCACGGGACTTCAGGTAACATCAGCACTTTCTTCAACGTTCTCTCCGGTAGTTCCACCCCGCTTGCCATCGCTGCCCCATCTACAGCAAACAGCGTCACGCCTTATGCTGTTGCAGGGTCCCCGCAAGGGCAGCCGTTTGAAAACATTTCAGGATTTGAATTCTCAGTGTTTTCGCCCAACCATTCAGGATTTGCTGCAATCGGGTATGCAACATTTGCCTCCACTTCCAATGCAAATGATACTTTCAACCTGATCTATGCAAATGTGACGAACAGCAATTACACGAACCACTCCGAGAGCAAGGGAAGCGTCTCAGGCCACCAGTATGTTTACGCGTGGTCTTACCTTGAGAACACCAGCCTTTCCCCAAGCAACCAGTATGAGTCCGTGCTCATTGGCATATACGGGAACAGCATGATTGGAATCTTCTACCTGACACCTGACAACATGAGCCTTGGGTCATTCACCGGGCTCTATCTCGACCAGATATCCAAGATGTCGTCAATAACATCCACTTCAAACCTTAGTGTCTTCGTCTCAAGCCAGGATGTTGGGAACAATATAGGCA
This sequence comes from Thermoplasmataceae archaeon, assembly GCA_046704525.1. Taxonomy (GTDB): domain Archaea; phylum Thermoplasmatota; class Thermoplasmata; order Thermoplasmatales; family Thermoplasmataceae. Next base: position 2,752 of record JBJKRS010000141.1, on the reverse strand, counting down.
ATACCTGGAAGAATTCTCTTGGCCTTGATGTGCAGGTTCAGAACGCAACAAGCATACTGCACGAATTCCTTGGCTCTGTGGCAGGCACATCCAATCTCAGCAGCGTTGACATGAGCGTTCTGAACGAGACAGTCGGAAACCTATCAGAGATAGCACTCCAGGGTTATGCAGCTGGCACATCCAATGCAACATCTATAGGCTTCGCCAAGTTCCTAAACGACAAGGTATCCTTCCTGGTCTACACAACTGCTGAGGCATCGATTGGCTCAATCAAGAATGCCACGACTGGCACAATATCCAGCGACAACATAAGCTATGTGTATATCAGCAATCCCCTGCCAGGTGCCTTCTTCAATGCCACAAACAATACAAGCACACTGAATGAGTCGGTGCTGTTTGCGAATTACAACGACTACGTAGTTTACATTGCATACCTGGGATCGTCGGCAGTCACGCAGACCCAGCTGGTAAACCTGCTCAAGGCAGAAGTTGGCGTTATCTAGAGATTTGACCAAAGTGTAAGCTGGAGCCTGGTCTCCAGATTTATTATTTTTCTTTCTTGTCTCATTTCACTCTTGTCAGAAATGATTCATAGAACTGTCTGAATTCCGATTCAAATGCAACGGAGCTGATTTCGCATGAATTGGCCACTTCTCGCAAAACATGCCCTACCTGGCTCCTGCTTATATTCCTAACAACCATGGAGCTGCCTTCCCTTTCAACTTCGAAATCATTGAACAGTGGAAAGCCCGGTCTCCCAGGGTTTGAAACTTCAAACCTGACAGTCAAGCGATCCCCCTTTTCCTCTGAATCAAAGACAATGGTTCCATCCATCAGTATGAGCTTCCGTGTTGAGATCAACTCCGCCCCTTCGATATCGTGTGAAGTTGTGATAAGAAGGCACTGTTTCTCCTTATGCAGAAATTCCATCAGTCCATTCATTCTCATAGTTGATGCCGGATCCAGACCGTCAGTAGGCTCGTCAAGAATCACAACGGGCGGTGCGCACATGGCTGCTGTTGCCACTGCCAGGTTTCTCCGCATTCCCGTGGAATAAGTTCCAACTTTCCTGTCAGCGTATTCAGCCATGTGGAGCCTTTCAATTAATGCATTCGCACCAAGTTCACATCCCCCGGATTTCCCGCACCTGATTTTCTCCGTGAAATTCAAAACTTCTCTGCCAGTCAGCTGTGGATAGAACGAGCCAGGCTCTATGTGGGCTCCAATGTAGCCTAGCGCCTCCTCCCTGTCGTTTCTTATGCTTGCCCCGTTTATTATCACATCACCTTTCTGAGGAAGTATCATGCCTGTCATGGCTTTGAGCAGGGAAGACTTGCCTGCCCCGTTTGGACCGAATAGTACGGAGTTGCCGCTGCCAGACAATTCCGCATTGACTTTCTCAAGTATGGTGGTCTCGCCAATTTTGAGAGTAACCCCCCTTATGGACACAGTGTTCATAACTGCCTCCTTGTTCTTGTGAACCCGGTGTAGGCGAGCATCGTGAGCGCAATAGAATAAAGGAGCATGACTTCTGCTGAGTACATGATTTCCGGCAGTCCGGCGCCGGAAATAGATCCGCCGCTGAAGAAGAGCACCGGGTTGAGGTCCGCAAAAACCCTGTCCACTATACCGCCTGCATTGTTCAGAATAAAGAGGGGATTCTGGTGCAGGCCAAGCAAAATGGTAATTGAGAGAACATTGAAGACAATGTAGAATAACATCAGGAATACTATAGTTGAGTGTGTGCCCTTCCTGAAAAACGCGCCAATTGCAAATGCCATGGAGTTGCAGCTGAATGTGAAAAGGATCATCAGGGCAAATGAAAGGAGAAGGAGTACGGGTGAAATACCGGAACCCGCAAATCCAACATCCAGAAACTGAATTCCCTCATAAAGCGCCATGGAAAGGGCAATCGCTGTAAAGGATGCAAGCATCCTTGACATGAGTATCTTTCCCTTGGACACGGGAAGGGTAAGGAGGGGGATTATTGCCCCGCTTTCAAAGTCGCCAGATATTGCAGACGAGGAATAGAATGATGCTGCAAGCGGAGGTATGATGACCCCTATGTACGACCAGATGTAGTAAAGAAACTGAGTCCTGAGTTCCGGGCTGAATCTGGCAAAGCCTGTCGGCGGCGGTGCGATAAAAGGCACTATCGCATCATAATCGAAATGGGTGAGAAGGACTACGGCAGCCGCAATCCCGGCTACAAGGACAAACATGAGGCCAAATGCCCTTGACCGGTAAAATTCTCTCAAGAAGTAGAAGTATAGGGTAGCCGCCCTAGAACCGGAGAACCGTGAGCCCATCATATGCCTCCAAGTGCATTCTGAAGAAGAGAGAACATCGGAAGGAATTGTATGCTGTCAAAGTTCAGTATCATTTCGTCAGTGTGGGTGTTAACAGGTACTATGATTATGCCGTTTCCCAGAAGGGAAAGGAGGTAGAGCCCAAAGAAATCAGCTGCATAAAGGCTCTGGGAAAAATGCACCATTATCGACAGAGTACTGCCGGAAAGGTTGCCTGATATGCCACTGATGTAGCTTTCGGAATGGGACTTGATCACGAATGATATTACATCTGACAGGTTCAGTGCTATGCCCGGCCCTTTATGCCCGTTCCCGCCTGCGAATTGGTCAAGAGAAGATTCTACTGAACTGAGGCTGCCCAGAACGAAAATGTCGGCAGAAGGATTTGAAAAGAATATGGAAGGTCCCGAGGGCGTTATGGTGCTGTTGGTAACATTCAGTCT
>JBJKRS010000140.1:0-5343 GCA_046704525.1 Thermoplasmataceae archaeon | reverse complement strand
GTACACTGCTGTAAACAACGACAACCTGAACGCCTCGCCTCCACAAAACACAGTATATTACTCAGGAGATCTCGTAGGGCACATCATGCGGAACTGGCTTGATTCTTTCAGGGGCGCGGAACTGCATTACCGGCTCGAGGATCCAACTGACATCGGCATGGAGGATGCAAAGAAATACCTCAAGACCCCCGACGGGAGGTTCCTCACACTATATAACAAGAAAGTTGCATCCGGCCAGGACTTCGTTGTGGAAGAGCTGGAAAATGTAGTCAGGTTTCTTATGCTTAATTTCAAGGAGACGTCTCTCTATGATAGGTATGCTTCAAGAATCCAGAAAAACGAAGCTGAAGTTGACGACATTGAAGCCAAACTCCGCGAAATACTCGAGAAAATGGAAACCCAGCCTGTCTTCAAGGGTATATGCCAGTACGCCAAGTGACCACTTTATCGCCTGATCCACCGTGTTATCATTATTGAGAGAATTATTATTCCGGCCACAAGCAGAATTAGGCCGGCAATGAGCTCCGCCTCATAACTTTTGAGGATGTGCGAGATGACATCGCCAAGGAGGTATCCTCCAAGCACAGTTATGGCAATTCCAACGATGAATATGATAATTTTTAAAGGGATGCCACCAATCTTTGTGTCCTCGTTCATTATATCAGGTTGCACAAGCATCCTTGAGCTTATAAACTCTTTGACAGGCATCATCTATGCAGGGGAGGCTGAATATTCTGCCATACATTTATGCAGGCTCTATGTGAGTCATTAGCTTGTACCCGGGAAGGGCCTCCTGGAACTTTTCGTCAATATCATGGGCTATAGAGTGGGCCATTTCTAGCGTAATGTCCTTTCTGAAAACCAGATGGACTTCTGCCACAGACGTTCCAAGGGACTCCCTCAGTTCAAGCCCATGGTAACTGGTGACTTCATCGTATGAGGATATGAGCGAAGACAGTGCGATGTCAGCCTTGTCCATCAGGGAAGTCATCCGTGTGTCAACATGTGTATGCGCGGAATAGAATCCATTCTCTGTCAGGCTGTCCTGCACCTTGTGAGAAATCTTGTGGGCAGAGGAGGCGTCTAGATTTCCGGAAAGCACTATTGTTATGTTGACAACAACTCTTTCTCCGTATTCGTGCACTTCTATGTTTCCTACATCTCTCACGCCTTCGACCTCTCTTGCCAGTCCCCGGGCCTTCTCGATCAGATCGATATTCTGTTGCCCGCCCATGAGGAGGGTGATGCTCTTCCGGCCATAGGAAACTCCCAAATAGATAAGAAAAACGGAAAGTGCTGCGGCGATGATGGGGTCCACAAGCGGGTACCCGTGTCCACTTGCAAAAATACCAGCCACTACTGCAGCTGTTATCAGGTTGTCCGACTGTTCGTGCCAGTTGTCCGCTGACATGAAGGCTGCCCCTTTCTCCTTGCCTATGTGTGAGACGTATAGCCCAAGGAAGAACTTGACTGGTATGGTTGCAACAACCAGAAGGGCGTAAAGAAGAGAATACTGGACAGGCCTCACTCCCCCTATCTCCAGGTAAACCCCAGCAAGTATGGAGAGCCCAGTTCCGATCAGGACCATGGCAAGGACAAAGAGAATGATGTGCTCGGATCTACCGTGACCAAATGCGTGCTCCCTGTCGGGTGGCTTGTAGGCATAAATGACGCCGACAAGCATGGACAGCCCTATTATGGCATCTGTCAGGGAATTAAATGAATCAGAAATTAGGGCGTAGCTGTGTATGGCAAGGCCAATAACCAGTTTGTATGCAAATAGCAAGAGGTTGACTGCCAGAACTATGGCGGATCCTTTCCTAAGAACAGCCTCCCTGTCCACGCATCGTCATGGTCGAATTTCATTTAACTTTGCGCAGTAATGCTTCCCGATACATTGCGAATATGGAAAAAATACAAGCACATAAAAACAATAGTGCCTTTGAGTCAATGGGGGAGTGCCGGTGGACATCACAACTAAGACAATGGTAGATACAGAATGGCTTGAAAAGAATTTGCAAAATGAAGACCTTATTCTTGCAGACTGCAGGTACAACCTCATAGATCATTCTGAAGGCCGGCGCAAGTACCTCGAAGGGCACCTCCCGGGTGCGTACTTCGTGGATATGGAAGCAGACCTGACGGGCAGGAAAGGGGAGCACGGGGGCAGGCATCCTATTCCCGACAAGGATGAGTTTGCCAGGAAAATGAGAAGTATCGGTCTCAGCAAAGGGAAGACTCTCGTAGCGTACGATGACAATCTTTCAGGGGCTGCGAGGCTGTGGTGGCTGCTCAAGTATTTCGGTCATGACGACGCGTATGTTCTGGACGGAGGAATGCCTAAATGGATGGAAGAAAAGAGGAAAACTTCCATTGAATTGCCCAAGGAAAAAACAGGCTCATTCTCACCCCATGAAAACAGGGATCTTCTGGCTCGTGTGGACCAGGTTAAAAATCTGTCAGCTTCGCAGAAAATTGTTGACGCGCGTGCTCGCGAAAGGTATGAGGGTAAAGTTGAACCAATAGATTTCAAGGCGGGTCATATACCAGGAGCATTCAATGTACCATACACGGAGCTGATGGAACCTGAAGGCACGCTCAAGGGCGCTGCGGAGTTGAGGAAAATATTTGCGGGGCATGGGGTGCTGCCCATTTCCTACTGCGGCTCCGGTATCACTTCGTGCGTGAATGTGCTTGCTCTGGCCAGAATTGGGGTCAAATCGCTTCTCTATGCTGGAAGCTGGAGTGACTGGATAAGTTATCCCGAGAACGAAGTGGAAACCGGATATTACTGATTTCAAGTCAGCGTGAGGGTATTGTGTCCCCTTCATGGTTAATTGGCAGGCTTCTCACCACTATGTTCACCATTATCCTGTCCCATTCCTCGAGCCGGATTTTCCTGCAGACGAGGTAAGATCCCTCCTCTGTCTGGGATTCCAGATTGCAGAACTGTCTGAACTTGTTGGCAATAACTTTCTCTGCAGAAAGATACGCTTCCTTCTCTTTTCCGTGAAGGTAAATGGCGCGGTAGTTGCCTCTTCTTACAACCATGTTGTCGTCTTCCGGAGGTAGGTCTTCATCGCCTTCCCACACCAGTCGAACATTCTTCACCGAGAGCCTGAAGCCAAGGATCTTCCTTACATGGTCACCCAGAACGAGTTCAATCTCCTCTTCTGCCTTCCCCCAAATTATGTCCCTGCCCTTTTCCCCCGTTACTGACCTGCATATTGAAGGTGCGAACCTTGAGCCAATATAGAAAGACCCATTTTCAATTGAATCAGATATTACCCTGATCCCTCTCATCAGGGAACAATTCTGCACTGACAAAGCAATGGGTCAAATGGCTTAACGTAAATAATTTTGTCTATTGCATTAAGTCCAGATTTGACCCTGTTTTATGGCAGGATTGTTCTTCTGAGTGTGCACTAATCTCCAAGTTCACTGTATTCTCTTTGCAGTACTGGGGAGAGTAAATAGTAAAGGGCAGCAACGGCAATGGATATGGCAGCCATCAGGTACCATGCGCCGTAGGCTCCATTTGAGAAAATGGCAAAGACAAAGGGCCATGATGCTGATGAAAAAGCTATGCCTAGTCTGGAGAATGCAAAGTAGTACCCCTGATACGTTCCGCGGTTGTATTCTCTGGAGAACAGCGTTACAACTACCTGTGTGGGAACTGCGACCATAATCTCGCCGATAGTTGTCAGAGTTATGGCAATCTCCAGGCTGATGACCCCACTAGAGAACGCAATCGCCGCGAATCCTGCCCCCATCAGGACGGAGCCAGCCGCTATAGGGGCCAGCCTGAACTTTCTTTCAATGCCAATAAGTCTCGAGATGGGAACCTGAAGTACGGTGATTAACAGGCCGTTTGTGCTGAGGACTATGCCTATTGCGATGCTTGACAGTGACAAGTAGTCGGATTCGAATACCGTAAGTGGTATCGCCTGGAACCCGATGGCAAGCCATGAAACCAATACCAGGACAAAGAACATGAACAGGGAAGGTGTCAATTTGACAGAGCCTCTTATGGAACTGCCTGTTCCACTCCCTCGCAGGGCATACTTTGGATTCCTCTTTATCCCAAAATACGTTACTGCAGCTGAAGCGAGTGTGGTTGCCAGTCCGAAGAGGAAAATGAAGCTGTACCCGAGATAGAAAATCAGATACCCGCCAGTAACGGGGCCAATAGTGAAACCTAAATTCAAGCCTGCATAAAGCAGGGACATTCCACTGGCCATCCTGCTTTTTGGCCTATCTGAGATGTGCGATGAAAGTGCCAGTTGGGAAAGGTTGTTGAAAAGGCTCAGGACCGGATACGAGAGGAGTAGTAGCCAAATAGAGGCATTCTTGAGAATGAAGAGTGCGATAAATCCGTAGAAAAGACCTGAAATGACCAGTCCAAGCACTGTAATGGTTCTTGTTCCAAGTAAGTCCGAAAGCCTGCCTCCAGCTATCTGACCGGCAATGCCGAGCAGCCCTGAAGCTAGGTAGAGCAAGCCAACTTCAGCTTCAGAAACATGCTTGACCTGAAGCAGAAAGACCGCGAGAAAAGGGAAGCTTGCACTGAAGCCTGTGAATGCAAGGGTAGAGGACGAGAATATGACGTAGTTTTCCCTTCCTATCTCGTCAATCTTCCCCCCTCCCGAAAAGAGTTTCGACAACCTCAAGAGGACGGTGTCGCCTCCTTGTCGGAGTAACCCATTGCCGAGAAAAACTCACGTGCTACGTACATACTTCACGGGGGTAAGCAGACTCCTCTTAAGAATACTTTTGAAAATATCGCTGGAATTACTGCTCCAAAATTAAAAAATGGTAATTCCACTTACTTCCTGCTTTTCTTGAAATGGAATATACCCCACTGCAGATGGCCGTTCCTGCCTCCGTCTATCCAGTGCCTTAGCCCTCTTTCCATCCTGTCGAGAAAGGCCTGGCTTATGTCTTTAGAGAGCTCGGCCTTGTTTGCGGCAGTATAGTCCAGGAGCCTGGAATATGTGTTGACAAGCTGATCCGAGTAATCCAGAAAATTCACCTCTTCGAGTCCATTTCTCCTAGCAGTTTCCCTGTAGAATGAATGGGTTGCCATGTCCTTGAGGTGTATTCTCTCCAGAATCGGGGTCAGTGCTTCAGCAGGGCAGTCTTCAGACCTCATCGGATCGGTGAAAATCAGGTCCCCTCCCATTCTAAGGACTCTTGCAGCCTCAGCAATGACTTTCTCCCTATGTTCACTGTGCATTATGGCATCTATGGACCACGCAACATCGAAGGTCTCTTTTTCGAATGGGACTTCTTCAAAACTTCCGCCTATTACATCTATGTACCTGGATAAACGTTCCCTTTGGT
>JBJKRS010000139.1:0-4615 GCA_046704525.1 Thermoplasmataceae archaeon | reverse complement strand
ACTGTATCCATAACAAGATCTCTGGCCGACTGCTCATCCTCCATCAGGAGGTCAAAGCTTGCAGTTGCAATGCCATTGCCGTTGAATTCACGTATCAATGAAGTGCTGCGCCTCGATCTGCTGCCCGATAGGAAAGCGAACATCACCAGGCAGCAGGAATTTCCAGGAATGCTTAGCCTTACCGGAATTCTGCGTCCCTTGACGCTCACGATGAAGTCAGAAACCGAGCCGGCATATTCCTCCATTCGCACACTGTTTTATTCAATGCTGATTTGTTTATAACTCAATTCCATTATTGTTACGGTTTTTCCGATCTCTAGCCGAAAGAGTACTGGCACTGCATTGGTTATTGAGCCGTGTCACAGCGGTATGGACGATACAGTCTAACAGACAAAAGATTTTAAGGCTTATCAGCCATCACTGCGAGAGTCGAAAGCTCCGGGAAAGATCGACTCGAACTTCGGTGGGCGACTTGATATCAATTGAAAATGTATCTAAATCTTACAATCCAAAATCCCCTCTTGCCGTAGATGATCTCAACCTCGAGGTGGAGGACGGGAAGATCCTCTGCCTGGTCGGCCTGAATGGGGCTGGCAAAACTACCACCATCAGGATGGCTTCCGGCATCATTCTCCCAACCAAGGGGAGAATACTTGTGGACGGGCACGACATTGTGAAGGACAAGCTGAAAGCGTCTGCGAATGTGGGGTGGATTCCGGAATTCCCAAATTTTGAGCCCAATGCCAAGCCACTTCCGCTGATGAGGTATTTTGCAGGGTTCTACGACGTCAAGGATCCAGAGAAACTGATCAAAGAGAGGCTTGACAGTGTCGGACTCAGTGCGTATCTTAACCGCAAGCTCAGGGCTTATTCCCAAGGCATGAAGAAGAGATTCTCCATCGCCGAGTCCCTCATTGGCGACCCGCAGAACATTATGTTTGACGAGACGCTTAACGGCCTTGATCCCGAGGGTGTTCTCTTTGTGAGGAAACTCATGCTGAACCTGAAGAAGGAGGGGAAGGCCATACTTCTCTCGTCCCACATACTGAGCGAGGTGCAGGCTGTAGCTGACAGGGTTGCAATAATCAAGCGCGGCAAGTTGGTCAAGGTCCTTTCCAGAAATGATCTGAAGACGCTTGGAAAGGAGGCCATAAGAGTGGCAGTAGACAATCCTGACGCAAAGTTAGACCCGCTTCTGGAAGAGTTTGGCAATGTGAGGAAATCGGACGGAGAGTTCTATATTTCAGATCTCAAGGTCTCCAGGGCGGAGTATCCGGAGATAACCAAGAGAATAGTGGATGCCGGATATCAACTCAGCACATTTGCCCCCACCGGCGAAAGCCTTGAACAGTACTTCTTCTCAATGGTGGGTGATCAGCCTTGAGGCCGATAAGCTACGAGATCAAGAGGTCTCTGACGAGCAAATTTGTGATAATACTGATGGTGGTCATCATTGGAGTGTCTTCTGCGCTGGCGTACGTAATCGCATCAAGTTCATCCTCCAGCAGCCCGTCTTTCTCATCAACGCTGCCTCAGCTAACCCTGGGTTATTACCGCTCTGGTGACAACATAACATTCGTGGGCTATTCCCATACCTCAACCGGAGTTCCTTATACTGGGCACGGCATGACAATGACCATAGTTGGCCCAAGTGGGGTGACTAAGCATGGTACACCGGACCCCCATGGATTCGTGAATGTTACAGCCCCATTCAATGCAAGCCAACCCTTTGAATCGTATGACTACAATTATTCTTACAGCCTGTTCGGCCAAAGTACCTCTACGCCTTTGACTAGGATGACTATCTCCAACTCAACCTTGTATACCGGATACAGCCTTACAACCGGCCTGATTGACCCAAAGAACGCATCCAGCAGGGGATTTCAGCTTTTCTATGTGGGCCCCAATGGCACAGCAGCTCCGAAAACCACAATCTACGCTACGGTATTCAATGCGACTGAGGGTCTTCCCAAACTTGAAGCGAACGCGGTTTATAACCGGTCATTCTCAGGATTCAACGTAATCACGGTTTTCCCGACGGTTCCACCTGACAGCCTGAACAAGTCTTTTGCCATCATATACCAACCCGATACCGTCGGATCAGGCCCAGTTTCGCAGTTTGTCCCTTACCTCTCCACATACCGGCCTGTAACCCAGAGCAGCCTGCAGATAAGCGTGCTTTCTGGTGTGGGTGGCATATTGGGGATACTAATCCCAATACTCGGTGTGCTTGCGGGATACTACATTTACGGTAAAGACAAGACCACTGGTGTACTGGAATCTGTTCTCAAAAGGCCCGTTACGAGGCATGGCCTTGTGGCCTCCAGATTCACAGCAAACTCACTCTCCATAGTAATATCAGTCGTAGTTTCCATGGCAATTGCCAACCTTTTCATCAAACACTATCTTGGAATGTACCTGGCACCATCCTTCGATGCATTCTTCGTCTGGACTTACGTAGTTGAAGGTCTGAGCTTTCTGGCCCTTGTGTATATGTTTTCCACGCTGGTGAAATCCCAGGGCGCGATCCTGGGCATCTCAATAACCCTGTTCCTGGTGATGGCCTTTCTGTGGACCTTGCTAATAGAACCCCTGATCTTCCTGGCATTCCACATTGCAGCTGGTTCCGCTGCTTACATAATAGGGTCCATCCTGTTTGATATAGTGTCCCCGGGTGGCTACCACGCACTTGTTGAGTTCCACTACACCAAGCAGATCTCTTCAATAGGCGTGAATCCTGCAACCTACGGCATAACTGTGCTTTCCATAGTGATAATAGGGATCCTCTGGATTGCAGTTCCATTCCTGCTAGCGGTATTCTCGGCAGGAAGGAGAGACTGAAAAGGAAATTTTGGAATTATGATAAAATGAGGGGAAATCCCGCTGGATATCCCTCTACTCTGCTTCTTTCTCTTCAACAATTTTGTCTATCTTGTCCAGGAAATCAAGCGAACCCCTGTGTGCTTTGTCTGCGGCGGCCTCAATGGCCTTCATGAATGCTGTCGTGATCCTGGAATCCTCAAGCTCATAAAGTGCCTCTATTGTCACACCTCCAGGTGTGATTACTGTCTCCTTGAGTGCTGACAGCGAGTCTCCGCTCTCAGCGACCAGCTTTGCAGCACCGAGTATGGTCTGGTATGAAGCCCTCAGGGCGAGCTCTCTTGGAAGCCCAACCTTAAGGCCTGCATATACCATCGCCTCGATAACTGTGAAAATGTAAGCCGGACCGCTTCCGCTAATCGGTGTAAGTGCATCCATGTACCGCTCTTCTATCTTCTCAACTTCCCCGAAGCATCTCAGCACGTCCAGGGCCTTCTTCTCCTCTTCGTCCGTGACCTTGTCGCTGATGCAGTATGCGGTGAATCCGCCTCCCACTCTGGATGCCACGTTTGTCATGGCCCTTATAACAGTTGAGTTCGGGAGAAGAGACTCAAGCTTCGATATTGGAAGGCTCGCGCAAATTGAGATTACAACCTTTCCTTTGAGCTCTTCCTTCATTTCCTGGATCATTTTGACCGTCTCGCCGGGCTTGAGTGAGAAAACTACGTTGTCCGACTTTACAATTGCTTCTCTGTTGTTTGAGGTAGTCTCAATCCCAATGGATTTCAGATCATCCATCTTGTTGACTGACCTTCTTGTTGCCACTACGCTGAATCCGCTGTTCTTCAAAGCGACTGCCACCGCGCTTCCCATTGTGCCGGCGCCAATTATCGCTACTGATTTGTTCGACATCATCTATCAAATCCGTTACCTCACTATCAGCTTCTGGTACTAAAGTTGAACGGCATCCTTTTATATATTAGAATGTAGAAGTTTTACAAAAAGTGATTAATTACGCAGAATTTAGTAATAAAAACACACTTCAGATATCCTTCATGCCGCAGTACCAGTTTTGGTGTTCCTCGATCCTGTAGCCGTTCTTCTCCATGTGCCCTTTCACTTTCTCCTCTGAATCCGTGAGATCCTCCTCGCTGTGAGGATTCTTCTTTCCTGCGGACTTGCTGTTCCAGTCCGCTATGATGACTCGCTTCCTGGCCAGCCTTTCGATCTTGGAGAGGGCAATCTGAGGATCCTTCAGGTGATGCAAAGATGAAACCGAAATGACAGTGTCGTATTCATCACTGACCTCCGGGAAATTCTCTATTCCTGTTTTCATCAGGACAAGCCGTCCCCTTGAGATCTCGTTTTCATACCGCTTCTCGAGGTCATCGAAAGTCCATGCCTCAGGATCAATACTCACCACGCGGCATGAAGTGTTTGCAATGATCTGGTCCACGACTGATCCGAATCCGGTCCCGATGTCAAGGACCGAGTCGCCTTCTATCTTTGATACCACATACTTCGCAATGTCGACCAGATCATCGTGCTCTCCCATGATTTATGATGCCCAGAATCCGGATTAAGTTTTCCCAGAATGCGAATGTGCAGCAGGAAAGCATGCGACCGGCTGCAGTATGAACAACCATAATATGGTTTAATCCAATGTACGGGGGGCGTTTGGAATGAGCATTGATGGAGGTGAAGGTGAGTAGCTCTTTGGAGCTTTCACTGAGTTATGATTACGGCAATTCTCGGTCTCCAGTTTGGCGATGAGGGAAAGGGCAAGATCACTGAC
>JBJKRS010000138.1:0-8625 GCA_046704525.1 Thermoplasmataceae archaeon | reverse complement strand
CACTGTTCGGGATGGCTGCCTGCTCCAGCGACGATGTACTGAGCATTCTGGGAAAAATGCGTGAGGATGTGAAGACTTTCTCAATAGATGTGGAAGGGCACAGGATGCATGAACCGCCAAAAGTTCTGAGGGCTGTCCATTTGAGCTATTCACTGACTGGAGACCTTACCCCTGAAAAGGTCAGGAAAGCCATCAACCTGTCACTCTCGAAGTATTGTTCGGTCTCTATACTGGCAAGAAGAGGAGGGACCCATTTCACCTATAACTTCATCATTAACGGAAAGGACTATGGCAAGGAGGAGCCTGAGGCGCCCATACCTGCCTGATCGTATAATGTGTCGTTTTTCAGGCCGTTCCCTGTCAGCACAAGGAGGGATCTTCCATCAAACTTCTTTTTTCTGTATGCCGCAAGAACTGTAGCAGAGCTGTACTCTGCGTAAATACCGGAAGTTGAGAGATCATTCCTGGCCCTTATGATCTCTTCCTCCCTGACCGTGATGCATGTTCCTTCGCTTATGGCCTCAACCATCCTGCCCAGCAGGGGAGGTTCAGTTGAAACAAGGGCATCAGCCACCGAGTTTACCCTGTCAGGCACCGTATACGCTGTTCCATGGACTTTTGCACAGAGTGGAGACACAGCTTCTGTCTGAACAGCTACAATATGCGGCATCTCTTTAATTTCACCGCTCTCCAGGAGGTGGCTTAGGCCGGAGTGCAGACCCAGCAGAAGGGTTCCAGCAGAGACTGGGACAAATATTTGATCCGGGAGCATTCCTTCATACTGTTTGAATATCTCGTATGGCAGAGATCTTATTCCATCCCTGAATTCTGGTATCTTTACATGGCTGGCGAACACTCCGGGTGATCTTTCGGCCTCATCCTGCACATCTTTCCTAGTCCCCTCGACTTTGACTATATTAGCCCCGTAAGACCTAATCTGGTCCACTTTCGCCCTGGAAGTCTTGGACGGGACGAAAATGTTGACCTTGAAGCCGGCTGCAGATCCGTAAGCAGCCACAGACGCTCCGGCATTTCCGGATGAGTCCTCATTGATCTGCCCGATCTTGAAATGCTCCTTGTTCGACTTCAAGTATGAAATCATTGCACGCGTCCCCCTGTCCTTGTAGGAAAACGTCGGCGAAAAATAGTCCAGCTTTAATGATACAGAATCCTTGGAAACTATGGGTGTCTGGACCTCACCAAGGTTGACCCATTCCTTCACGTGCGGGAAGTTATCTTCAATCTTCTCTCTATACTTGAAATCGGGCTTTAGGTCGAATAGCCCTCCGCACCTTGAGCATTTGAATTCTATCCCGGACCTTTCACTTCCACATTCCATGCACAGGGGTTTCATCAGGAAAGGTAACTGTCTGGTTGCTCATTACATTTATTCTTTCAGAGGAAGTATGGGCAAAAACCTGCACTCTGCCTTTCCAAAAGGCGCGCGCATTCTCGTAATTCAAAAACTGAACAGCTGTGACCAAAAAAAGTGGGAAAAAGGAGATTGCAGGGATTTCCCCGCAAGTGACTAGAGCGTGGCGTAGTATTCTACATCGTATGGCTCGGGCTTGAGGCCCTTCCTCTCACGTATCTTGGAGGCAACTTCAAACTGGAGCTCGGTTGGGACCTTCTGGTATCCTGCATTCTCTGAACTCCAGAGAACCTTTCCGCCAGTAGCGCTCCTGATTGCAGAGGCAAAGCCAAACATTCCCGCTACCGGGACCTTGGCGACAATGACTATTTCATCGCCTTCCTGGTTCATCTCCTCTACGACCCCGCGCCTCTGCTGGATCTCGTTGGTCACGGACCCCATGACTTCCTGCGGCACGCTGATGAATACTTTCTGAACGGGTTCCATGAGTGTTCTCTTGGCCTGGCACATGGCCCCATATATAGAATTACGTCCAGCAGGTATAACCTGGGCCGGGCCTCTGTGAATGCTGTCTTCATGCAGCTTGGCATCGACAAGTCTTGCCTTGAGCCCGTAGACTCTCTCATTTGCAAATGGCCCTCTTGATACTACCTCTTTGAAGGATTCTATGAGAAGTTCCATGGTCTCATCCAGGTACTGAATTCCCTTGGTTACGTCGGTCAGAATGTTCATCCCGTCAACTATTTCCAGGCCCCTGGCTTCCTCCCTTGAAAGTCCCTGCTCCTGAAGCTGTTCCATAAGGGCCTTCTTGTCCTTGAACTTAGAGCCCTGAGGTACTACACCATCCTTTATCAGTTGGATAACTCCCTCTTCGAGTGGCTGTACTTCAAAGTAGAACTTGTTGTGCTTGTTCGGTGACTTGCCCTCGAAAGGCCCGCCTCTTCCCTCTATTGTTTCCCTGTAAACAACAATGGGATCAGATGTCTGAACCTCTATCTTGTAGTCGTGCTGTATCCTGTACATCGTGATCTCAAGATGAAGCTCTCCCATTCCTGAGATAAGATGTTCCCCGGTTTCCTGGTTTATTTCAATCTGAATGGACGGGTCTGCCTTGGAAACGTTCCTGAGAACCTCGATCAGCTTCGGAAGGTCAGCCGTGTGCTTGGCCTCGATTGCAAGAGTGACAACGGGATCAGTGTAGTGAGTCATTGGCTCAAATGGCTCCATCTCCGGATCTGATGAAACTGTGGAGCCTGCTATTGCTGCTTTTATTCCAACCACAGCTGCAATGTTCCCGGCTGACATGTCATCAACCTGTATCCTGTCAGGACCGACCATCATTGAAAGCAGCTGCACCTTGAACTTCTGATTGCCGCCCCTGGAGACATAAACCTCGCTGCCCTTCTTCAGGGTTCCGCTGAATATTCTGCCTACTGCAATTTCCCCTGCGTGAGGGTCGATTATGATCTTCGTTATCATCATGGTAACAGGGCCGCTCCTGTCACATTCCATCATGGATTTCCCAAGTGGTGTGTTTTCGTCTCCCCTCCAGATCTGCGGAATCCTGTATTTCTGTGCCTCCTTCGGATCTGGAAGATGCTTTATGACCATGTTGAGAACAATTCTGTGAAGCTGCGCCTTCTTCGCCAGTTCCTTCTGCTTGCCTTCCTTCACCAGCTGGAATATGTCCTTGAATGACACATTGTATGTCTTCATTGCAGGAACTGAGATGGCCCAGTTACTGTAAGCCGACCCAAAAGCCACTTTCCCGTCCTGGACGTTGAGCTGCCACGATTGCTTGAATTCATTCGGGGCGTACTTCACAAGGAGCTTGTTGACATCCGTGATGATCTTGACAAACCTCTTCTGCATCTCTTCCTCATTAAGCTTGAGTTCATTGATTAGCCTGTCCACCTTGTTAATGAAGAGAACAGGCTTGACCCTCTCCCTGAGGGCCTGGCGAATGACTGTCTCTGTCTGAGGCATGACGCCCTCCACTGAGTCTACAACTATGATG
This sequence comes from Thermoplasmataceae archaeon, assembly GCA_046704525.1. Classification (GTDB taxonomy): domain Archaea; phylum Thermoplasmatota; class Thermoplasmata; order Thermoplasmatales; family Thermoplasmataceae. The sequence goes on along the minus strand of JBJKRS010000138.1, from coordinate 5,236 downwards.
CATCCATCAACTGCCCTCATGGCCCTTGTGACATCTCCTCCGAAGTCGACATGCCCGGGGGTATCGATCAGATTTATGAGGTACTCTTCCCCGTTGAAATCATGAACCATTGAGGCGGTTGCAGCGTTTATGGTAATACCTCTTGCCTGTTCCTGCTCATCATAATCCAGCATGAGCTGCTTTCCGGCAAGATCCTCGCTCATCATACCCGCGCCTGCAATCAGGTTATCACTGAGTGTTGTTTTCCCATGATCAATATGGGCTGCAATTCCCATGTTCCTGATCCTTTCTGTTTTTTCCACGAGTTTTTGAGCTTTAGCGATGTTGTCTTCTTTTCTACCCATTGTAATGACACCTTGGTAACTTTGACAGACCGATATGGAAACTACTTATATAATCGTACTCTGAATTTGAAACTCATTCCGAGGTCAGGACAGAGCCAAAAGATCCAATGGTAATCCACTGTACAGATGAAAGAATTCAAGCGATTGCAATAAAGAACTAAAAGAAAGAGTGGCTCTGTAGTTGCCCATAAGTAGGCTGCGTAAAGATAACAGACCCCGTGCGCTGATTATTATGGAAAAATTGTGGAAATTAGGAAAAATATGGTCTTCCAATCAGCTCTTGATCTGGATCTCAATCTGAACCCCGTCAGGGATTGGAATCCTCATGAGTTGCCTCAGAGTTCTCTCGTCGGCATCTACGTCAATGAGCCTCTTGTGCACCCTCATTTCCCACCTGTCCCAGGTGGCAGAGCCCTCGCCATCGGGGCTCTTCCTGACGGGGACAACCAGCCTCTTTGTTGGAAGAGGCACAGGTCCGTGAACTTCGACGCCGGTTCTCTTGGCTATTCCCTTGATCTCATCGCACACAACATCGACTATCTTGTGTTCTGTGCCGCTCAGTGATATCCTTGCTCTGTATGACGCCAAGTCCATTCACCTTACTTCTTTACCAGATCGACACACTGCCCGGCGGCCACGGTCTGACCCATGTCCCTGACAGCGAATCGGCCCAGCTGTGGGATATCCTTGACCTTCTCAATGACGAACGGGTGGTCGGGAATGACCTTGACAATTGCAATGTCCCCGGTCTTGATGAAGTCAGGGTTTTCCTTCAAAGTTGTTCCATCCTTGGGGTTCAGTGTCCTGAGGATCTGCTCGATCCTGCAGGCAATCTGCGTCGTGTGCACATGGAATACAGGCTTGTACCCTGGAGCGATAACGCTCGGATGGTTAAGAACCACTATCTGCGCAGTGAATTCTTTTGCAACTGTTGGGGGGTCTGACTGCGGCCCGCAAACATCTCCTCTCCTTATGTCGTTCTTTGCTATGCCCCTGACGTTGAATCCAACATTATCTCCGGGCTCAGCGCTAGTAATAGACTCATGGTGCATTTCTATTGACTTTACTTCTCCTTGCTTTCCAGCCGGAAGGAACGTTACTTTGTCATTGACCTTGAGTACTCCTGTCTCGATTCTTCCAACCGGAACGGTACCGATACCAGTAATTGAGTAAACATCCTGTATTGGCAGCCTGAGAGGCTTGTCAACCGGCTTGTCTGGAACCTTGAGGTTGTCCAGTGCCTGCAGGAGTGTTGGTCCGCTGTACCACTTCAGGTTGTCTGTGTTCTTTATGATGTTATCTCCCTTGTAACCGCTGATAGGTATGATGGGGACGTCCTTGAACCCGATGCTCTTCAGCAGCTTCTCAACGTCTTCCTTCACCTTGTTGTACCTGTCCTGGCTGTACCCGGGCTGAGTAGCATCCATCTTGTTCAGTGCAACAATAAGCTGCTGCACTCCAAGTGTCCTGGAAAGGAATGCGTGCTCCCTGGTCTGCGCCATGACGCCCTCTCCGTCCCTGCACGAGACAACGAGAATAGCGGCATCAGCCTGGCTTGTTCCAGTAATCATATTCTTAACAAAGTCCCTGTGTCCGGGGGCATCGATGAGGGTGAAGTAGTACTTGTCAGTCTCAAACTTCCTGTGAGCCAGATCTATTGTGACTCCTCTCTCCCTCTCTTCCTTGTATTTGTCCATAACCCAGGCAAACTCGAAAGTTGCCTTTCCCTTTTCTTCGGCCTGTTTCCTGTACTCGTCAATAATGTGCTGAGGAATTTCCCCATGCTCGAAGAGCAACCTACCTACGAGGGTAGATTTCCCATGATCAACATGGCCGATCGTAACCAGATTTATGTGTGGTTTTTGTGTTGCCATTTAGTTTCACCTAACTCTCTGTTTGCGCTAGATATGACCAAAATATAAGGATTTATTTAACTATATCCTAATTTTTGGATGACGGGTAAATTAAAGAAAGAACATAAACGTTTTGCTGTGCGAAAAGCCGCCTCTCCTGTGGTTCCGTGATCGTGTGCATGAATACACCAAAAGTAATTTTTCCATTCCCGCCCTGTAACCCTATGGTTCTCAACAGGATATATGTTCTGCCCCATGGGGACGAGATTCTGGACATTCCCGACAGGGAGTCTGAGAAGATGAACAGCGTGATATCCAGGCTGGCATCTGACGACGATTCTGATGTCATAGTTATTGCCAGCCCCCATGGCGTAAGACTCTCCAGGAATGTGCCTGTTGTGAACACTGAATGGTTTCATGGAACTTTTCAGCTTAAGACGATGAAACTTGAAAGGAAGCTCAGGAATGAGAGGCAACTTGCAGAGAGCATCCTCTCCAGTGCCCGGGAAGAAGCTGAAGAGGTGGGTTTCGTGACTGCACAAGGAGAGAAGTCAATTTTTCCTTTGGACTTTGGGGCGCTTATACCGCTCGAATTCTTCCCTGAAAGGCCAATAGTATACCTGGGGCAATCAAGGTTGAGAGACAGGAAGAAACTCCTGACCTTTGGCGAGGCGCTCTATTCGAGCATCAATGAGTACAAGGGGAAAGTTTCGCTCATAATCAGCGCCGATCAGGCACACACCCACTCAAGTGAAGGGCCATACGGATATTCGAACCAGGCCAGAATGTATGAGGAAATTGTTGTCAAATGCATAACGGACAATGATTACTCGCCCCTCTTGACAATGGATGAAGAGATGATTTCTGCAGCCAAGCCTGACAGCTACTGGAACCTGGTGACCCTTTCATCAATCCTCAGAAAGAGCGGGAGAAAGCTTGAACTTGACTACCACTATGTGGAAGTCTACTTTGGGATGCTTTGTGCGCACTCGTTCTGACAAACCAATAAGGATTATATATCCATGAATAATAGAAATTCATGAATCAGACTCAGAAAATCACTGCCCTGCTGCTCGTGGCAGCAGTGCTCACACCAGTTGTGGGGTTTGTAGGCTATGTTATTCTCACCTTCGGTGCCTAGATTTGGAACTTGAGCTATTTCAAATGCAAGAAAAAATGAAGTTCTAGGCAGATGGTAAATATAGATAATTTCATATTAAGAAGAAATGGATTTCATAGAGGAACTTCACAGCCTTTCCAAACAGATCAGTTTTGAGCCGACGATTCAGGGTGTCGGTGACCACAGCAGCATTGTCATTTCTGGAATGGGGGGATCCGGGATTGCAGGCAAGATTTTCAGCGAGCTCTATTCCAAGAGGCCAGTTTATACACTGGATGACTACATGATCCCGGAATTCGTGAATTCCTCCACCCTTTTCATAGCAATGAGCTACTCAGGCAATACAGAGGAGATCATTGCCGCAACTGAAGAGGCCAAGAGGAGAGGTGCGAGGGTTGTTGCACTCTCCTCAGGAGGAAAGTTGTCGGAGATGGTGGATGAATTCATAAGAATCCCAGGTGGACTTCAGCCCAGATCTTCCCTTGGGTACATGCTCGTCCCTTTGCTCAGGTCATTCATAAACCCGGATGAGAAAGTGATGAAGAGGACTCAGGAACTCCTTGCCTCGATGGACAGCGACAACCAGCACATCAAGGAGGATGCGGCGGAACTGTCTGACGGGCAGTACATACCAATCATTTACGGATTCAGGCCTTACAACACCGTAGCATACCGGTGGAAAACACAGTTCAATGAGAACTCGAAGGTCATGGCCTTCAGCTCCTACTTTCCTGAACTTGACCACAATGAGATCATTCCCCTTGGGCCCACATACAGGAAAGAGGTCTTCAGGTTCTACACCTTCGATACCGATATGCCGGAAAGGCTGAGGAAGAGGATAGACGAGACCGAGAGAATTGGCAAAGTGCAATTCCGCAGGATTAAAGCTGAGGGGGAGAGCACAATTGAGAAGCTCTTCTACCTGATCCATTATGGGGACTACCTGACCTACTACCTTGGATTACTGAGAGGCACGGACCCGAGAGACGTCACCGCAATAGAAGAACTGAAAAAGAGCCTGGCCTGATCAGTCCACAATTCTGGAATTGCCTGGAGGCAGTATTGGCTCGATCTCATCACGGGGCACGCCCAGGATCTCTGAAACCTTCTTGGATATCACCGGCCTCTTCTCTCCCCCAGGAAGAAGCCTGACCCGTTTTTCAATTTCCGGCTTAAGAGCTCCAATAGGACATATCATGGGTACGGTGTCCTTCTTCATTTCCACAACCCCAATCTCCAGGGAAAGCGGAACGTCCAGGACATAATTTCTCTTGCCCCTGATTATCCAGGAGCCTGTGGCGATGAACTCACCCGATTCAGGTGTCTTGCTCACCTGGGACGGCAGCACCCAGTAGGCTGAGCCAGTGGCCATGCCGGCCGCCCATCCCCTTGAGAAGGAGACTGCAAATGACGCTGCCTGCCTTATCGTTTCATCTGTAGGCGTTGAATCTCCCTCCACCTTTATAACGGTGCTTGGGGCGCCATAGAAATCTGCATGCAGGTACAGGTCCTTTTCCTTCAGGTGCTTTTTGACAAGTTTCTCGTTGGTCCTCGCATCCCTTCCGCTAAGAACGAGAAATCCTTCGCTCGAAACGAACCAGTGATAAATCTCGAACCATTGCCTGGTGCGCTTCTTCTTCTTTGGCTTTTCCTGTTCAAGTACAATCTTTGACTTTGTGTCTTCTATTGCGGTCAGGGCACCTGATATTTTCCCCCTGAAGTCCTTTGAAGTGTTAAAGAGCATGCTTCCGTTCTCTCCCGCACTTCTCGTGAAATCCAGTGTGATGACGGTGTCTCCCATTTCAATATCTGCAGTCCTCTTCACAGGGTCTATTGAGACAACATTGTGGTTCTGAACAGAGTTGATGCTCTCTGCACCTTCGCTCTTGATCCTTCTGGAGAGCTCATCAATCATTCTC
>JBJKRS010000137.1:0-7718 GCA_046704525.1 Thermoplasmataceae archaeon | reverse complement strand
AGATAGAGCTGAGACGGCAAATTGGAATGGTCTTCCAGAGGCCCAATCCATTTCCTATGTCGATATACGAGAATGTGGCCTTCGGGATAAGGCTACAGGGAAGCGTCAAGAAGGAGAAGCTTGACATGATGGTCAGGGAGGCGCTTGAGGAAGTTGGACTTTACAACGAGGTCAAGGACAATCTGAACAGGATGGCTGTAACTCTATCAGGTGGCCAGCAGCAGAGGCTCTGCATTGCAAGAGCACTGATCCTCAGGCCTACTGTTCTGATGATGGATGAGCCTTCCAGTTCCCTTGATCCGGCGGCAAAGTCTCGTATAGAGGACCTGATGCTTGACCTTAAGGAAAAGTACACTGTAGTTCTTGTAACACACGATATATCTCAGGCGAAGAAGGTATCTGACTACACAGCGATGATCTACGAGGGAAGAATTGTTGCAACAGGAGAAGGCAGGGACCTTCTGGAGAAGAACTCCAGTGGTTCCCTGAAATCCTTTCTTGGCTCAGTTACAGCCTGAGGAAGACGAGGATGAAGGGGTTTAACCTCCAACAACTTTTTATCTGACCAGTTCGAGCATGTAAGATGCAGTCAGAAGTGACCGAAATAATCGTCGCCAGACACGGGGAAACCAGCTGGAACAAGAATGGTAGGTGGCAGGGAACCCGTGACATCCCCCTGAACGACAGGGGGAACAGCCAGGCAATGGAGCTGGGCGAGAAGCTTAGGGACGAGAACATAGGCTACATACATTCCAGCGATCTGTCAAGGGCCAGGGAGACTGCCAATAGCGTAAAAGAGAGCACAGGCGCAGAAGGAGTATTCGAGGACAGCCGGCTCAGGGAAAGGCACCTCGGCAAGTTCGAGGGCTGGTCTCTGGAGAAGGTGGCCGAGCACATAGGAATACCGCCTGAGCAGGCTTATGTTCTGGACGTAGACGAACTTCTCGTGGACAAGCTTCCAACAGTTGAAAGTTGGGAGGCATTCTGTACAAGGGTCTGGGAAGGACTGACAGACATAGCCGAGAAGCACAGGGGAGAGAAACTGCTGGTCGTGGCCCACGGCGGAGTCCTCAGGGCAGTGAGCATGAAACTGTCCGAAGAATCAGATCCAAAGCTGGACTTCAGCAACACCGATACACTCCGCATTACCTATGACGGGGGAAAGTGGAGCCTGGCAGGGGATCATGCGCCCTAAAGCCCTGTCTGAACGTTTCTGTAAAGTCCAAGCGATATTGCAAAAAAGATCACCATAAGTACTGTAACGATGGAAATCTCGTAAAGTGTGGACAGCCCGACGCCATATACCATGGAATCCCTGACTATGTTTGCAACATAACTCAGTGGGTTCAGGGATGAAAGGAGCTTCAGGGCCTCCGGTGTCTGTGAGGTTATCGGGTAGAATGCTGTGCTTGCGAATGTCAGGATGAAGAAAAACAGTATTGTAAGTGTGTTGTACGCCTGCATTGTCCTGACGAGAATTGAAAGTATGAGGAACAGGCATGTGAAGAAGATCGTCCCGACTACAAGAGTGAAGATCATCGAGAGGGATGACAGGGCACTGAATGCAAAAGCTCCGGACGTGAATGTCGCGAGGACAATCATTATGGCGCTCCCTCCAAGCGAGAATATTATGGAAACCCCCATTATGCCAAGAAGGTAGTCTGTCCTCCTGAACGGGCCAACCATGAGTTGCTCGAACATTCCCCACCTGCGGTCTGACCATAACATTCCACCACCTATGTTCCCTGCAGTGAATGCCTGCATTCCCACTATGCCGGGGGCGAGGAAATGAGTGTATGAAATCGACTCACTGTTGATGCTTATGGATGGGATAATTCCCTGGAACATGATGCCCAGCACAAGGAGATAGAATGCAGGAAGGCCGAGCATGAAGAACATGGTGCCCGGGTCTGTGTTAACGCTTATGTTTCGTATTGTCAGCCTTATGAATGCGGGCAGCCTCATCTCTTTACAACCTCCAGGAATACGTCGTCAAGTGACGGCGCGTCAACGACCACCTGCTCAATGTCTATCGAAAGTGAAGTTATCTTCTTGATAATCTGGTTGAGAATCCTGTTCATGTTGCTGCCCATAATCCAGATGCTCCTGCTTCCAACCTGGAAGTCTGAAACTCCCTCTGTCTCAGAGATGAATTTCTTCAATTCCGCAACGCTTTCATCAGGGGTGTCCTTCTCAAGTGTAACCTCGAGTTTCTTGATGGACCCGAAACGGTCCTTCAGCTCCCTGGACGTACCCTCTGCAACAAGCTTGCCGTTGTCTATGATGCCGATCCTGTCACAAATGTAGTCTGCTTCCTCAAGGATCTGGGTAGTAAACAGCACAGTAAGCCCGTTTCTTGCCTTCTCCCTAACGAAATCGAGTACCTTGCGCCTCATTATGGGGTCCATCCCGACGGTCGGTTCATCCAGGAACAGGACATCCATGTCGTGCACAAATTCCCTTGCCACCTGGAGCCTCTTCTTCTGTCCGCCTGAAAGCTCGAATACCCTCTTCCTTCTCAGCTCCGTGAGATTGAAGAGGTCCAGAAGCATCTCCATTCTCTCCATCACAACTTGCTTGGGGACTTCCCAGAGCATTCCATATATCTTGAAATTGTTCTCAACAGTAGTAAAATCGAAGGCCTCTTCCTGCTGAACCACGCCTACTATTTTCCTAATGCTGTTTGGCTTCTTGTGCAAATCAATCCCGGATATGTGAACGGATCCGGATGTTGCACCGATCAGGGTTGTGAGAACTTTTATGGTGGTACTCTTGCCGGCCCCGTTTTTCCCCAGCAGGCCATAAATCTCCCCCTTTCCGACATTGAAGCTAATGCCGTCCACTGCATTCTTCTTGCCGTCATAGCTCTTGACTAGGTCTTCAACATCTATAGCGAAAGAGCTCCGGTCAGACATTATCGCCAATTACAGCATCGGATAAGACACTTTTTATTTGTGAAAAGCTAAACTGCCCGGTCTGTGGAAAAAGATTCATTGGAGGATCAGAGTGGAGACTCAGTCCCCGCTCTTGATCAGCTCCACTCTGACTTCGAACTTGACCTTGCTGCCAACCAGCACTCCGCCGTTATCCAGGGGAGTGTTCCACTTCAGGCCGAACTCCTCCCTCAGGAGCTCTCCGTTCACAGTGACACCGATCCTGTCATTTCCCCATGGATCCTTCGCTGAGCCTTCATACTCCCCGTCGAGTGACACTTCCTTGGTAACTCCTCTTATGGTCAGATCTCCTGTTATCTTGTACCTTCCGTCTCCAACCTTTTCTATCTTCTTCGATTCGAAGACCATCTTCGGATACTTTTCCGAGTTGAAGAAATCCTCAGACCTGAGGTGGTTGTCCCTGTCCTTGTCCATAGTCTCAACAGAGCCAGTATCTATCTCCACTCTGGCCTTTCCGCTTGTGAAATCGTCTGGATTTCCGGTGTACGTTACGTCGAGGTCCTTGAATCTTCCACGAACGGACGATATCATCATGTGCCTGACAGAAAATTCTGCAGCAGAGTGCGTCGAATCCGATTTCCATATGTTCTTTGTTGTCTCCATGCAATCATCTCTTTTTGCTTGCTTCCGCCCGTATTGCTTCGCCTGAGCAAGGCAGGTTGCAAGATGTAAGTAGGTATAGTAATTACATTTAAATACCTTTTGCGACTGTTGGTAATCAGGTGACAGGCACGAAAGTGAACGAAGGGACGGAGCACAACTATAGCAGGTCGGGGCAGTGCCCCATTGTTGAAGCCATCAGGCAGATGGGCGGGGAATGGAGCATGATAGTAGTTAGATACCTCATGGACAGGCCTATGGGTTTCAACGAGATATTGAGAAATGCACATGGAATGAATTCCAAAACCCTGAGCAGAGTCCTCAAAAGCCTTCAGGAAAAAGAGATAGTGAACAGGAAGGTGGTCAGCACCCAGCCATTCTCGGTGGAGTACTCGCTTACCCCCAAGGGAAAAGACCTCGAAACGATAATGGATGAGCTTAAGAAGTGGGGCGAGGAATGGCTCGCCATAGGTTCTGAAGTCAAGGCAAGATAGGAAATCGTCTGGACACAATGCCAGGATGCTTGCCCAGTTTCAGGGGACCTACTTGTAAAGCCCCATGTTTCTGAGCACGATATATCCCGCCGCTATATCTTCAAGGCCTATTCCCATTGACTTGAACACAGTCCTGCCGCCGGTTTGTTTGCCAGTTCCTCCAAGAAAGTCCTTGAGCTCAACAATCTTACCTGATCCTCCGTTCCGGGCCAGGTGTATGATCTCTCCGGACTCCTTCATTGCCTGTTCCATGTGCTCCACCACAACAAGGTTGCTGTCAGAAAGGACATCGTCCGCTGCTTCCTGCCTCATGGGTAGATTTCCGCCTGCAAGGTTGACATGATAACTCTCGCCTAGCTGGGATCTGCTGAAAATGGGACTGTTGGAATCTGTAATGGAACTGATAATGGTGGCTCCCCTCAGAGCATCCCCTACCTTCTCAACCGGCTTAATGTCACGTCCCAGTTCCTTGCTGCACCGTTCTGCAAATGCTCTTGCATTATTGAAGGTTCTCGAGTAGACCCTGATCTCGCCCACATCGGCGGCTTCCAGAACACCCTTGAGTTGGGTCTCTGCCTGGAATCCTGATCCGATAAGCGTGAACGTGTGGCCCTTGCCAGTCACAATCCTCCTGGTTACCATGGCAGGAAGGGCACCAGTTCTGATCTGCCCCAGCCTGTTAGCCTCTATGACCGCGACTAGCCTGTCCTCCTTCATGTCGAACAGGAGAACGACGAAGTGGGCTCCGCCGGGGCCAGCAATATAGGTCTTCATTCCGGCAAGTCCGTGCCTCAGGGATACTGCTGGCATGGTGTTGAACACAGTCCTCTCCATGAGGATTCTGTCTCTCGGGGACGCCTCTGCTCTTCCCTTGCCGTAATCGATAAAAGTTGCTTCCAGCTCATCCATGATCTCTTTCATTCCGAGGTTCTCAACAACCTCCTTCTCGCTGATGTAGAACATAATTTCAACTCTCCCGACACCGACGGGTACCAGATAGTCGGTCAGTATGCTATAGCACAAAACAATTGCTCTGTATGCAACCTGACGCTCAACAACCTGATGAACAACTGCTAAATATGAATTTCAAATACAACCAGCGATGGGTCCATCTGTAGATGAGAAAAAACTCAAGGATTTCATAGAGGCGAATGGATCGTACACCATCGACGAAAAGGGTGACGAGGTGGAGGTAAGATTCTCGCCGGATTTTCCGGAGGCAAGAGCCCATATGCCCGACAACGAGCCGGTCGAGCACGTGATGTACGGGAATAAGGAAGACGGCAGGATATACTTCTACAGGTTCACAACATTCAGCAGCTTCGGGGAAACTTCCATGGAACTGGAGGACGAGGACGACGCTGTGATGGAATGGCTGAAGTACATCTAAAGAAGCGATCCCACCAGCAAGGGCAGCATCACGGTGGCGTCTCCATAGACATTGACAAACTCAGCATCACTCCTCATTTTCTTCCAGGAGATTGCCTCTTCAAGTTTTGCTCCGGAGAGTGAACCGTCATACTCCTGGGCAGTAGTAACGTACACCGCATATTCGAGGCCGCCTCTAAATTGATTCCACCAGATCGTGTGGTGTTTTGAGATCCCCCCTCCCACCATGAGAGCACCCGTCTTTTTTGCTTCAAAGATAATGTCCGAGAGTTCATGCTCATCCCTCAGGAGATCGATCTTGAAGTCCCTGTTTCTTTCATAGAATGACCACAACTGTGACCCGAATGACCCGTCAGTCATCCCGGGGACGAAGACAGGAATGTCATTCCTGGCAGCATTGGAGAGGATCGAATCCTCAACCTTCATCCTGAGGCCAAATTCCTTCAGGAGCTCCGCGCCCCCCCATTCCTTCTTCTCATGGTAAAGATCGTCAAGTATGGGCTGCACTTTCTCCTCTATGATGACTCCGTAGCTCTCGTCGGGGACAAACACATTTCCGAGCCTGTTGATGTCAAGGTCCCTCAATTCCCTGTCACTGAAGTCAAACGTTCCGGAATAATAATCCGAGTAGCTCCGCGCTATGTCATGATCCAGGGTTCCATTGGTTGTAATTATGACGTCAACGAGTTTTCTCTTGACCATTTCATTAATGATTCCACGGGTCCCGGTGGATATTATGGCTGCCGGAAACGACAGGAACGTTGTGTTTTCCTCAGCGAACATCTTTTTCAGGACGTTATGTGCGGCATACAATTTTGCGGAAGTGAATCCTCCGGACTGTCCAAACTGTTCCATCAGGTCGGCAAGAGATGAAGACCCGCCGATCCTTATGTCCCGGACTCTCGAATTGAGGAGATCTTTCCTGTCCATGACTGAGTATTGAACGGGGGTTAAATACAGTTGTTTAGGTGAACGTTATATTGCTCTTTGCCCTAGCAGGATATATGGCGGTTCTCAAACCCGACGACAAACCTGTACTGGTGATTATTGATGTGCAGAAAGGATGGAAGGAGTTTCATCCTGGAAAATGGAACAACCCCGGAGCTGTCGGAAAGATGCGTGAACTGCTGGAATTCTGGAGAAAAAAGGGCTGGAGGGTAATCCACGTAAGGCATGACTCGTACAACCCAAAGTCCTTCCTGAAAGAGGGCAAGCCAACCTTCGAATTCCAGGACGAAGTCAAGCCTGAGGCAGGCGAGAAGATCGTGACAAAGCATGTCAACAGCGCCCTGATCGGCACGGATCTTGAAGAGACCCTCAGGAGCGCAGGGGCGGACCCTGTGGTGTTTTGCGGATTCGTCACAGACCATTGCGTCAGCACTACTGCAAGAATGTCCGGCAATCTGGGATTCAGGACCATGGTCGTGGAAGACGCTTGCGGAACATATTCCAAGCCGGACATGGACGGGAACGAAGTGAATGCAGCTACACTGCACAGGGCCAATCTGGCCTCAATACACGGAGAGTTTGCAACTGTCCTGAGGTCTTCCGACCTTGTGGCTTAGTCATTCCTTCCTTTCCCGGAAGCCCGGAATTTTCTTGGGCTCCCAGGATCCGTCGGCTTTCCTGGCGTACCCGGCGTCGTAATTCCGGCCAAAATCGGCTGCATCCATCATGCTGTCACTGTGGGAAATGCTGCTCCAGCCTTCTCCCCTGAAAAAAATTTCCTCATGATCAGGGTAAAGCACAACATCCTTGGTTCGGTGATCCCGGTCCGGCCACACCTCAATGTCCAGTATTCTGATCTCTTCTTCTGCATCAGCAAGGATCTGTGTGAAGTTGTCGGGGCCTATGGGCTTTGATATGAGGTCCCCTTCTGCAAGAGGAATAGAATGGGAGCCGTATCTGAGCGTTCCTTTCCCCTTGAGAACCAGGTAGTGCTCCTCCACTGCTGAGTGCGAGTGCAGCCTCGCATAGGTCTCTCCCTTTTCGATCCGGTATGACCGAATGAACGACTTGTTAGCTCCCTGTGCAGGCATGTAGAATGCTGTGTGATCTCCATGGTGATTACTGGTCATGGGCTCCATTATCCCCTTTGAGCTGTCTTTGAGCACATTGATGACGGGAGCTGTCCAGAGATTCTCCCCTAAATTTGCCAGATCGTTATCCGTTTCAGGCCCGTATATGATGTAAACTTTGTCGCTCCACATGGAGCAGATCCTGACCAGCAGGTCCCTTGCAGCTTCCGTCAAGTCCGGAGTGAGTATGTACACAGTGTCAG